>NZ_RQGQ01000004.1:662482-993724 GCF_004770265.1 Leptospira congkakensis | reverse complement strand
ATAAAGGAAACCAATTACCTTTGTTAGAATTGTCGTCACGCTACGTTGTATATTGTAAAAGCTAAGTCACTAAAACTTAGATCTACCATTGTTAACACTCACAAACCTCGCTAATTCCTAGCGGGGTTTTTTTATGCCCAGTTCGATTTCTGAGGTTTGGTTTTCAGGTTAATCTATCAAAAACTTAGAATTAGAACATATAAACTAACGAACATCGGTTGATTCTTGGTTTAATTTTTGTTATATTTATATAATTTGTATTTGTTAGGTTAAATTCGTTTGACAATTGTTAATCGTACCGTCAGTTTTGCTTAAAAATTGATTGGGTAATTTGAATATATGAAAAAGATTATATTATTATTTGTTGTTTTGGCAAATTCTGTTTTGTTTGCAGATGACAAAAAGGATTCTTCCGTCTACTTTCGAGGTGTTAACCTAACAGTAGATTCCGCTACATTAAAGAATGGATTAACTATGCCAAATGCTTTGATCTTTAATAATTTAGTGGGTGGATCGACTAATTTTTCGATCCCTGCTACCAATTTATTTAAAGGTCAGGGAATTGAAATGGGAACAAATATGCGTCATAATGGCCTCCTCGGTACTGATATAGGAATTTCATTTGCAACTCTATTTGCTGATTCCAACTTTAGGACTGATTATTCAAGTTCATCCACTCGAATCGGTTTTGGCCCTACTGCAATGGTTTCAAGTAATGAATCTATCGCAATGAGAGAATATACATCCAATCGTCTGCAAACAGCAAACATTAAAATTGCTGAGAACATCTATCTGTTTCATGATTCGGGAAACAGATTTCTTGAAGGGTTGGCACTTCGACTTGGCGGTGAAATTTACGGAAACGAAGTCAAAACAAAAACTCCTTATAGTTTTAATTCTTCTAACGCAACTTTAAATGGAATGAACATAAGTACAGTTGGGATTAATGGATCATCTGTTAGTCAACTGACTTATAACGAAGCGTATTTAAATGCCGTAGTAGGACTTGGTTATAACTTAAAAATTGCTGAAGGACACAATATTAGTTTTGGTTATGAATATTTAAAAAGTGTTGCGAATTCAGGAAATTACGTAGACAAAACGAGGTCATTAACTGCTTTGACTACAAACATCCTAATTCCTGGTAATAGTAAAGTTAAAGGGAAAATAGATTCTGAGTTAGAGGGAAATCGGATTTCCGTTGGATACAGATTTGATGTTTCTGAAAACGTAAGTTTTGGGATTAGTTATTCGCATACAGAAGCTACCCACAAAGTTGTTGACAGTAAAATAAAGGGGGCTGGCAACATTTCAACATTATTTAGTGAAGGACTCTCAGGAAACATTAATCTAATTCCGCTTATACTAGGAAGTCAACCTGGCTTTGGTCCATTTCCGGAGAACAAAGACATTCGTAGACAGATTGGTATCAATATTGTTTATAAGTTTTAAACTTCTTCAGAATTCATTCTTGGTGAATCCAAAAATTATCATTTGATATTCACACTGAAATGTAGAAACCTCGCTACCAGCGGGGTTTTCTTTTTTTCAAGATGCATAACAGCACGAAAGTTTCCCGTTGTTCCGGGAAAAGGGCTTCTTAGTATTGGGTCGGCGCCTCCGTTTCCATTGGCATACAAAAATTTCTATCAATTCTGATTTTCCTTCTTCTGTCGTAAAATTTGAAACGGAACTCGTTCGTTATTTATGATCGTTACAAATCCACTTCGATGGGTATTGTCTATAGGATCCGTTCCCCGTTTTTCTCTGGATTGTTCCTTGTGATTTTTTAAATTTGGGATTTTTACTAACGGAGGTACATTTTGTTTCAGCACCTAATCTTCATTCTTTCTCTTATTTTTCTGACCCTTTCTTGTCAGGTAACTTCTCATCAGGTAAAACCCTTTGTTTTGGAGAAGGTGAGTGCCGAAATGCCACTTTCTCCAAAACCTAAAAACTGGGTTGAATTTCAAGTGGTCAAAGCAGCGGATTGGGAAGCATCACTTGCGGGACTTTTGGATTTGGACGATCCTAAGGCAAAAGCTGCTGGTTTAAAAGATCGTTTAGAACCTATTGCAATTTATTTTTACCTTATCAAACACCCAAAATACGGAACCTATATGATTGATTCTGGGATAGGAGAAAGTTTTACTAAGGGGAAGGATGATTTTCCAATCAATTCTATAGTGGAATCTCAGATGCATTTTGCGAAACTCAAAATCTTCGAAACAACCAAAACCTATCTGAGCAAAAACAAAATAGATGTAAAAGGAGTCTTTTTTACCCATTTACATTTGGATCATACACTTGGAGCCTCAGAACTAGAAAGGTCTGTTCCTTTTTATGTGGGACCTGGGGAGGTTACTTCCAAACAATTTATCAATCTCTTTGTCCAAGGTTCCACCAATCGTTTGTTAGGAAAAAATCCAAATTTATTTCAACTCGATTTTGGCAAAGAACCAAATGAAATTGGTATTTTGGATTTTTTTGGAGATGAAAGTTTTTTTGTGTTTTCTGTTCCAGGCCATACACCAGGAAGTTTAGCTTTTTATATTCCATCAAAAGACGGATCTCATTTGGTGCTAGGTGATTCTAGTCATACGAGATGGGGATGGCAAGAAGGAGTCACTCCTGGTGCTTTTACCTCAGATCATAAACTCAATCAAAAAAGTTTAGACTTTTTGAAGAGAGTGGAAGAATCCAACAAACCTAAGTTTGTTTATCCAGGCCATCAGGAAAGAATTTTAACTTCAGTAAAAAAATAGGATTTTGGAATTTTCTAATTTATAGAGCAAACTTTAAAACTGCCTAATTGAAAAATGGCAGTTGTGAGCTGTCAGGTGACTACTAACTCTCTACTATATAAGATTAATGAATGCCATTCAATCTCAAATCCAAAACTTTTACTTTACAAGCAGCATTGACTGGTATAGATTTTGTCAGAAATGCCTTTCTTTCGACTAACTCTGCTTTTTCTAATATTCGGAATTCATTCTCTTTCTGCCTTTCCCACCCAATCTCGGTTTACAACTTCCCTAAAAAATGAATCTGGGGAATACCCGATCGGATTTCATATGGAAATCCTCACTTTAACTCCGGACAAAAACTTAAGTTTTGAAGAAGTAAGAAAAACTAACTTATTTTCCGAAAGTAAGTCTCTTTCTCCAAATTTTGGATTCACTAAAAATATCTATTGGGTTCGATTTGAACTTCAAAATGAATCGAATGAACGTGATTGGTACATTCATGTATCCTATCCATTACTTGATAAAATAGAATTTTATGAAATGAAAGAAAAAACTTGGAAACAAGTGGTTACTGGGGACTCTTATGTTTTTTCGCAGAGACCACTTGAAGAAAAAAGTTTTATTTTTCCGATCAAACTTTATCCCAAAAGGAGTAATGTTTACTACTTTCGATTTGAGAGTGAAGGAACGGTTCAGTTTCCTATTTCCGTATATTCTCATGTAAGATTTTTAAAACTGAAAGAAAAGGAAAACTTATCTCTTGGAATTTACTACGGGATTTTGTTTGTACTTGTTATTTATAATCTTATTCTTCTGTTTATGTTAAGAGATTTTGGGTATTTGTATTATCTTTTGTATATTAGTTTATATGGTTTGTCTCAATCGGTTTTAAATGGATTGGCATATCAAATTTTTTGGCCGAACTCTCCTCATTGGGCAAATATCAGTTTGCCTTTCGTGGGTGGATTTTCTTTGTTCTGGGGTTTGCAGTTTACTAGAAGCTTTTTAAATACAAAAAAAAATACACCTACTTGGGATAAAATCATCTTTGTACTAATGGGGTTGATGTTGTTTTTAATGTTATCCTCTTTTGTATTTTCCTATTACGTAAATATATATTTATTAGCTACTCTTGTAATGTTGTTTGCTGTTTCGGTGTTTCTTGTTGCCATTGTTTGTTGGGATAAAGGTTACAAACCAGCTAGGTATTTTTTAATCGCTTGGGTTGCTCTTTTGTTTGGAGTTGGGATCTACTCTTTGAAGGGATTTGGAATTTTGCCAGCCAATATTGTAACTGAATATGGTTTGCAGGCTGGATCAGCCATAGAGATGTGTTTACTTTCTTTAGGGCTTGCCTATAAAATAAAACTGGCAAACTCGGAGAAAAATAAAGCCGAACGTAGAATGGTTTCTTATAAAGTCAAACTTCAGGATGCAAAATTGGTTTCCTCTCGGTTAGAAGTTGAATTATTAAAAAACAATATTCATCCTCATTTTTTACTAAATTCAATCAACGCAACCATCATTTGGTTGGATGAAGATCCTGAAACGGCAAAACAGTTGTTAACTGCTCTTTCTGACGAATTAAGGGCAATATTGAAATTAACAAACAAAAAAACAATTTCTGTTAGTGAAGAAGTAAGTATTTGTAAACGTTATTTGGAGATTATGAGTCTTCGCAAAGAATCTAAGTTTGAATTCAAAACAGAGGGAGTGAGTTCTAAGGATATGATCCCTCCTATTGTTCTTTTGACATTGGTTGAGAATGGTGTAACTCACGGGTATCAAGGTAAAAATTCTGGAGTTTTTACTTTAAAGAAAAAGAAAGATAAAAATAAAACCAAATACATTCTATTTAATGACGGGCTTCCTACAACAAAATCAGATTCGCTTGGAACAGGCATTAAATATATAAAATCTAGGTTACAGGAAGCCTTTCCAAATAAATGGGACTTTAGTTCCAAAGTGGTTACGGGTGGCTGGGAAAACACAATCACAGTTTTGGAGTGATTTAGTGCAACTCGCACCCGATTAGTGCAGTTCGCACCTTTTATTTTGTAATTTAATTCATTATCGTTACCCTTCCCAAAAGGATAAAATGATGAATACAAAAAAGATAATGATAACTTCTTTGTTATTGTCCGCGAATGTAAGTTTTGCGGAACCAATATTAAAAAAAGAAGATAAACCACCGGTAATACAAAATAACTCAGAGGAAGCTGCTAAATCCAGTGCCGAACTGGAAAAATATTATGCAAAACTGAAATACCCACCTGGTTTTTATGAAGGAGCATTCTTAGTTAGTTTTATGGGGGGTGGAACTCTTGCTCCCAGTGGTTCATTCATCAGTCATGAAAAAAACTATGATAATGTCCTCCAATATAAGGTTGTAAGAAAAGAAGTGGGCCAAGAATATTATCCGCAAACTGCGAATCAGGGTGATGGCGCGGGTTTGTATTTTAAACCGACATATACACCTGGAGTGGCTTCTCAATTTGATTTCGAATATGGTTGGAAAGAAAAAATTGGATTTGGTTTTACTGTGATGCAGAATTCAATGAAGGCCAAAAGACAAGATGTAATCCCTGGATTATCGTATTACAAGGAGATTGTGGATCCGGTTCCAAGAGAACGCACAATATATCGCGGTAATTCAATGAGTTTTCTTGCTACGTATCACCCCATTCCAAGAAACTTTTTTGATCCTTATCTTGTGGCAAGGGCTGGAGTTGTATCCTTTACGGGTGAGGCACATTCGGGGATCACTCATGATCGATTTGTTTATAGTAATCAAATCACTAGTGGAATCGGAAGTATCCTAGGAGTAGGTGCTGGTCTGAATATTTATTTAGGTCGTTACTTTGGTATCAAGGCTGAAGTTGATTATTATCGAGAGTTTTTGAAAGCAGACCAATTTTCGATGCGGACATTAAATTCTTACCAAGCAATGGTTGGTGTTTTTGTTAATTTATCTAATGTTCAATATCGAATGGAACAATACTAAAGGTTAGTTGAAACTTTGAGAATATTAATTGTAGAGGATGAAACTGTTGCTGCCAGAGGGTTAGAACGTATGATACGTGAGATTCTTGGTTCAAAAGTTTCTTCTCTGCGTATTGAAAAAAGTTTGATTGGTTCACAATGTTTCATTGAAGAGAATGAAATTGATTTATTGTTTTTGGATTTGAATTTGGATGGAGACATTGGATTTGATCTGTTAAAAGAAACATCGGCAGCCTCCTTTTTGACCATAATCACTTCTGGAAATACAACAGAAGCTATCAAGGCTTTTGAATATGGTGTTTTGGATTTTGTTCCGAAACCGATTACTAAGGAACGAATCTTAAAGGCAGTTCAAAAGTTTTATGCCAATAGGCAGGGTATCAAAACTAAATATATTGGAATCAAACAAGAAAACGATTTAAACTTGATTGCAACAAAGGATGTACTATACGTTCAATCATTCGATAAACGAATCAAGGTTTTTCAAAAAAATGGGAAAATGTTTGTGCATAACAAAAGTTTAGATTCGATTACTCGTATTTTGCCGAGTTATTTTTTCAGGATCCATCGTTCTTATGTTGTCAATAGCAAACAAATTAAAAAAATCATTACTTCTGCTGGTGGTTCCTACCAAATTGAGCTCACCACTGGGGTTAAACTCAAGATGGGAAGGAGTTATTATAAAGAGTTAAAATCTAAATTGTAATTCAATCTAAATACCAAATGGTATAACCGCTTGTAAGACAAATTCGTTTTTAGTTATGAATGTAAAAACGAGTTTTTGATTAGTCTCCGCCTTCCACAAAGAATATCATTGACCATGAACTTTTTTTCTTGGAAAATCCAACTCTATAACTTAGAGGGCTGCGTAGATATTGTTCACAAATATATCCAATCTGTCCGTCAGAAATACAAACTTTTTTAAAGTTACATGCTTCCTTTGTGTTTTGATTTGAATTTGTCTCATCGTATTCGTTTTTTACAAATTCCCAACTAAGCTGTGTTAAAATTTTTCCTTTGGTCGACGGTTTGTCGCGAACGTTAACAACACTGCCAGTGATGAGCGAATAAGAGTATTGGTCGATAGATTCGGGTGTTTGGTTGAATAGAAAGGGTGCTGACCAAATTTGATCTTTAAATGTGAAACCTAAGTTTACTGTTTGAGAAAGTTCGTTCCAGAATTCTGGATTTTTTGGGTTTTTGTTTAGGTTCCAATGTTTTATGAAATTGGTTTTCCCCATTCCTTCTTCGGAAAAAGCAAAAGAAATTTGGGGATCAATTACCGATTCAATGAATTTAAAGTTTTTTTCTTGGATTGCCTTTTCCAATTTTTGTTTGAACGAGAAAAAATCTTTGTCCTCTCTCGAAGAATCCGAGGGTTTCAAAGAGACCGGTTCAAATGGTTCGCATGGTAAAAGAGGAGAGTGGAAAAAAGATAAAAATAGGAAAAGAAATCCGATTCGTTTGTTCATTTCAGGTAAATTTAGGGAAATTACTTTAAAATAGTCAAATAAAAATATATGTAAATATTTAGCGGTTATGGAACTTCTGATCGAGTGATATTGGATTCACCACCTATTCCATTTGGAAATGGTTCGACTAACGCAATATTTTCTAGATTCACTCGTTAGTCGAAGTAAGGTGAATAAGTAAATTTTATAGATCCCAAAAGTAGAATCCACCTTTTGGTCGGTTGTTCACTTGGGTAATTTTACCGCCAAAATAGATTGTGTTTCTGGAAACAAAAGATTGGGAAACATTTCCTTCAGAAGGGATGTTTATGTTTAAAACATTTTTATTTAGAAAATCATAGAATACTAAACCAGGTTTTGGAGATCCATTGATGGTGGTAAAACTTCCACCGATGAATCCTTTTCCATTTTCTCCGATAGAAATTGTGGAAATAGTATTGTCTGTTGTTATCAATTGGTTTGTATATACGCCAGTGGTTCCATCAAAAGAACTAAATCTAGTGTTTGTTTGTGCGCCGATAGTGATAAAATCTCCTCCAATGTAAAATTGGTTTTGATAGTGAGCAATCGATTTAACAACTCCGTTGGGGGTAACGGAACTGGAAGGAAAGAGTAAGTTGTTTCCTGTTGTTAGATTTAATGCGGATAAAAAAGACGTACTTCCAGACCCTCCAATTGTTGTAAATATTCCTCCAACATATACTTTATCTTCCATTGGAAGGATGACCGATACGGTATTGTCAGCACCTGGATTCCAACTATCAAGTATTCCATTTGTAATTTGCAAACGTGCCAAGTTAGAACGTGACGATCCTGCAACATTGAAAAAACTTCCACCGGCATAGATATAATTATTATCTGTAGCGATATGGTTAATAGGTGAATCGAATGTAGGTGACATTCCTTCCAAAGAGAATGAATTTAAATTGAATGCAAAAAAATTGGTCCTCGTTTGGCTTAAAACGGATGTAAACGAACCACCAGCATAAAGAATATTGTTTTTTATATGTAAACTATTGATACTTCCATTCAATTGTAGATTAATATCTGTGGCTTTACCTGTGATCAAATCGATGGATCCAAATCCGTTTCGTTCTGCAACATTGACACTAGTAAAATATCCGGGAACTAGCACCTTGCTCCCGTCAGGTGAAAAGGCAATCCTTCCATTTGGGTAGGAAAAACTAGAACTGAAATTTGGATTCCAATCTGAGAAAATTGCTGATACTGGATCAATTGAAAAGCCATGCCGTCTGGGTTTGCCCAATACAGAACTAAAGTTTCCAAGGACATAAATTTTTCCGCCAAATTCGGTTATGGAAGCTATTGAATCACTTCCCAATAACTGTAAATCTTCACCACCCACCGCTCCAAAATTGTTATCTACTGCAGCAAAATGATTTCTTGTAGTAGATCCTAATAAATTAAAACTTCCAATTAAATATATTTTTGAACCTAAGATTGTAAGATCATCGACTAAACCATTGGGAGCTGGGTTCCAACTAGTAACGTTGCCATCCATTTCAAAAGATCTAGCATATGTAGGAGAAACTGCAGTAAAACTACCTCCTGCATAGATAACTTTATTATTAGAAGCATCTCTTCCCATTGCAATTGTACGGATAGCACCGGCAGAAATATTGGGAGAAAAACTTAAATTTGGAGATCCGGTTTCGTAAGAAATTTTTGAAAGTCGACCAATTCCACTTCCATTGATATTTAAAAATTGTCCTGCAACAAAGATTCCATCAGTGTCTGCAATTATCGATTCGACCGTTCCATCAGCGTTGGCGATCCAAGTTGTATCTAGAGTACCAGAGGTGCGATTCACTGCAGCTAAAAATCCACGAGCCAAACCATTCCATGTGGAAAAACTTCCTGCGATATAGATTTTTTCTCCAACTAACAATAGATCGCGAATATCTGCTCCGCCAGATCCCGTTCCTACATCAAAGCCTGTATCCAGTTTACAATTTGAATTGATATGAACTAGGTTTTGTTTGGCGATACCTTGGATATGGGTAAAATTTCCGGCTAGATAAAACCCTCCTTGTTCGTCAGAGATGGCAATATTGCTATTTGAGAGAACTTCTAGATAGGGACAAATTGCGGAATCAATCAAAGATCCATTGGTTGTATTTAAAATGGCAGCTCCACCTGTATTAGGGCCTAAAAATTGAAACGTGCCACCTAGATAAAGTTTGTTATCTTGGAGCGCCATAGCTTTGATTTCCACATTGGATTGGATTTCGCTATGAGCTCCCCAGATCGGTATGGGAGTCTTCGGGAACCCAGGCAAACAAGAGGGGGAACTATCGCTGATAAGAAACCGAACTATAGAAGCATTGAAAAAAGACTCAGATTTTGGATCGCAGGCGTTCGAAAGTTCAGGAGGTTTGCAAAGAATCAGAGCGCCAAGAAGAACAAAAAAATAAGAAATTTTGATCATTCGAACCATATATACTACAGTTACTAACGGATTTTTTTTTGTAAAGGAACACTGACAACCGTTATTTTGTATCTCATTCAAATCGAATGGTGATTTTGGGATTTCCCGAAATTAGTTTTATATAATATCCATTTTGGTACGTGGACGTAGTTCGGTTACTAAAATAGAAATCAGAATTCCAGAGATTGTATTTTATTTCTGTTTGCGTTGCTGATATAGGAGTTCTTTCGTAAGTATACGATGGTGAAGTGATACAAGTTGTACTGGTAACCCAGGAAATTTCAGTATCCGCTTCTTTCTGGATGAAAAAGAAATGAACTGGGGTTGGGTTATTGGAATTAGGGTTAGCGGCCGTGCCTTCAGGTGAAAAACGAAACCATTTTTTGTCATCTAGTGTTAGTTCCATTTGTTTGTTTTCTGTTTTTTTGAGTGTAAAGGAAGGGTGTTGGCAAGAGTTGGAATAGTAATTATCTGCGAAATTGAGGATAAAAAGTTGTAATAAAGGATCGTTTTCCTCTTCCAGTGGAGGTCTTTTGCCGCATGATGTTTGGAAAAAAAACAAAATTAGCAAAACTAGAATTTTAACCAATTGCAAAGATGATAAGCTATTAAATCTATTTATTGGAAATTTCATCAGTTTTGTCTAATTGTAATGAATGTTTGGTTATTTGAATTTAATTCGAGTCGGTATCTGTTAGTTTCTGCAGATTGAAAAGAAGCTTTTTCAATTTTGAACTTTAACTCTGTGGGTGTTTCTGAATGAGGAGTGAGTCCACTTGTAGACGGGGAAGAAAAATTTTTACAAGATGTCCAAGGTATCAAGCTGATGGAAGCGGAACTATCTTTGGTAACAATAAGAAAATAATCTCTTTTTTCTTCAGGGGGAGTCATGTTTCCGTTAGGTGAAAATTGAAACCAAGGTGAATTTTCTTTATTTAGAAAAATTTGGTAATCTTTCCCTTTTTCCACTATAAATTCTGCTACTGGACAATTGTTTATTATCGTTGGTAATACTGCAAATGCTAATGTGAGCAAATTCTCTTCTCGGAAATCTTTGGTTGTATCCAAATCTTCACATTGGGAAAAAATAAAAACTAGTAAGGAATAAAAAATAATTCTTTTTATCGAAATTGAATTTTTGTTTAGAAAGTATAAATTTAAAAACGATTTTTTATTCATCCTCATATAAGATATAAATTCTCTCTTTTCCCTTTTTGTCATTCACTAAACTCGTGTTTGTGTAAAAAAACACCAAACACGGTTTTTATTTAGAAAGTGAATTTTTTAATATTCTGAAAAATTAAGACACCTTCTCGTAGATTTCTCGTTCGATTTGAATCGAATGTGTTTTTAGGAATTCTGGCATCACAAACGCTTGTTTCTGGTATTCACTAAACACCAATGTTTTGGCATTTTCTAGACTTTGTTTGTCTTTCCAAGTGGCGACGGTTATGAAATGAATTTCGCCTGTTTCTTCTCGAATGAAAATTTGGTCTCCCAAAAAACCATCTAAGTTTTTGATAAAGTCACGATTGGCTTTGACTCTTTCTAAAAATATTTCTTTTGCTTCTTTTGGTAAACGGAATCGATCGATTAAAATTTGGTTCATTGTATCCTCAATTAGGTAATCCTATACCTTTACTATAGAAAGGATAACGGAAAGAGGTAAAAGAGAATTGTAAAAAATCAGAAAATGTTTGGGTTCACCAGTTTTGTGGACGTCGGAAAAATTCCTTTGGAGATGATCCTGTATACGCTTTGAATTCTTTGTTAAAATGGGATTGGTCAAAGTATCCTGCAGTTTGTGCTAAGTCCGTTAGATTTGTATGATTCGAATGGGAGGATATGACAGAGTGAATCCTTAATAGATTTGAATAATGTTTTAAAGTAGTTCCGATAGTGGTTTTGAATTTTTTCTCCAGGGAATCAAGGCTAATGGGAAGCCCTTGTTTGATATCCTTGATTTTGATGTTTCCCTTGGATATTTTGATTTTTAAAATTGTTTGTGTTATGATTGGGTCGATCATTTGCCTCTTCTTGTTTCCAATTAAAAAATTTTCGATTTGGACAATTTGTTCTGCATTTGATTTACAATCAAACAATTGTTCTTCGATCTTTTTTAGTTGGGGTCTTGGGATTATATCTTCTAAACTAACGGTTTTTCCGTAGAACTCGGAGATTGGTTCTCTAAAAAAAGCAAAAGCTCCAATTTCAGAAAGGATGACGAGCAGGGCGGAGGATTTTTTGGAATAGGTGATTGTCCTTGTTGTCTTTCGAAATCCGGCAAGACCCGCTCTCGGTAAATCGTAAAGGGAATTTGATTCTTCTGATTGTAAATTTCCTTGCATTTGGAAAGATAAAACAAGGTTGGGATTTGGGATGATCTGGTTTTGAATTCCATCCTCTGATTCTATGATTAGGTATTTTTGTACAAAGGGTTTTAGAGGTTCGGAGGGAAGAAAACTATAAACTTTCATACGTAAGATAAACCTCCCAAACAATCATCCATTCCTTCTGAAATTACTGTTTGTTGGAGGAGTGGCAACTCGAATTTTTTAGTAAATTTCTTTCGTTTGACAATTTATAAACGAATGAGAAATCTCATTTCCTGAAGAGAACTGCCAAATTGAAATCCCATATTACTTTACTCCAAGTTTGGTTATATCTCTTTCTTTGTTTTGTTTTTCCTTCTTGTAAGTTTCCCAGTTTGGAAAATGGATGTGATCCAGGTTCTGAATCTTTTCAGGATTTTTACTTAGCAAGAATCCTTGTGGATGATGATAGAGAATTTTGCGGATCCATTGCCCCAAACCGTAACATTTGCGAAATGGATTCTTTGGCAGTAATCCAACCTAGACGATGGAAATATGTATCAACCGAAATGAAAAAACAAGCGGCACTAGGTTCTTCTGGTGTTAGTTTCACAACCTTCACTCCATCATACACTGGCACTGCGAAATGGCTCGGTGGAATTCTAGCAAGTAATGGAAACATATACTCTATACCGTACAATCAATCCGACTTTCTTGTGATGGATCCGAATGCCAATTCTGCATCTGCTTTTCCGACTGGACTTAGTGGAACTGCGCAATGGGAAGGTGCAGTGATTGCACCAAACGGAAAAATATATGCGATACCCCGAGATGCAGATAAAATCTTAGTTATCAAACCGGAAACAAACGAAAGTTATACATTACAATCTCCTGAATCAGGATTGGGAAAGTGGAGGGGAGGAGTGCTTGCTCCCAACGGTCTCATTTACGGAATTCCTATGAGTTCTAGTAAAATCCTTGTGATTGATCCCAAAACAGATGTGGTTCGAACGATCGTTTCTCCACTGTCACAAACGAATATGTGGGAAGGAGGAATCCTAGCACCTAACGGCAAAATATATGCCTTCCCCGTTGATATTGATTCTATTTTTGTTTTAGATCCTTACTCCGAAAAGAGTTATGTAATTCCATCTCCTAAAACTGGGACAGGAAAGTGGAGGCATGGAGTTTTGGCACCTAACGGGAAAATTTTTGGAATTCCATCTTATGACTCAGAATTTTTAATTATCGATCCCAGTAATGATTCGCTTAGTTTATGGAGCTCTCCCGTATCTTCTGTATCTCCTAAATGGCGCGGTGGAATTTTAGCTGCCGATGGGAAAATTTTTACCATTCCTGCTGATATCGATCAATTCATTGCTTTTGATCCAGACACGCTGACCTCAACCACTTATAGCTCAGGAATATCCGGCGGTAATAAATGGGGTGATGCTGTTTATGCACATAATGGAAAGATATATACCATTCCACATACGGATGACCGTGTTTTGGTCATAAGTCCTGGTGCCAATGGAAAGATTTGTAATAGTTTATTGCAAAGTAGTTATTGGAATTTATACTAATATATTGGATTTTGAATCTTTCTAAAATTAAATTGACATAACTTAATTTAGCAATTAAAAAAATAGAATGCTATGGAAGGCTTCCGAGTTTTGGAAAAATGCATCACCTACTGAACTGTTAGATTTTTTCCAATCCATCGAAGAAGGTACGGATTTAAAATCTCTCGCTGACCATATGCTTTTGGAAGATGAGTTTTGCGATTTGGTTTTTGAATATTTATGGTTATTACGTTCAGAAGAAAATACAAAACATTTTCTGAATGATGAAAACCTAACCCCAGAACTTCTAATGAAGTTTATTTATTTTGGATATGGGAAACAATTTTTAACCGGTAATTTTGATTCTAACTCATATTTTTTACAAGTTCGGACTTTGTTTGGTTCTGCCCAAAGTTTACGAATTTTATCGTTAGCAGAAGAAATGGACAGAGATCCAACGTTAAAAATTCATCTTCTTTCTAATTTGGATCCTCAAACTTGGGAAGCTTATTTTGATATATTAGAAGAAAAGAATATGACAATGCAGACTCTTCTCGGAATATTCTCAAATCTTCGAGAAAACGAAATCCGTAAAATATTGTTAAATAGCCATACTCTTTATTATTATTTGCGAATGATGATGGTGTCCGGATCAAAAAAGTTAAACGAACAAACGCCGAAAGAAATGGAAAACCGCATTCGTTTGGAATCCATATTAGAATCCATTCGTATTTGGGAAACTTTTTGCCAGGATTTGGGGGAAAGATTCAATTTTAAGTCTGAAGCAGCTTTATCTCCAAACAAAAGAGATCCAGATAGGTTATCTCTTGTTTTGCGAGAATTAACAAAAGTTCCTTCTTTAGACAGAGAGGATGTTTTGGTTTATATGAAGTCGAATGGTGCAGTTCTTGATCTTTGGGAAGAAACAACAATCAAATCAGCACTTGGTAATTTTGATCGAGTTGGAAAATATTTCTAATAGCAAAAATTCTATCAGAACGAATTCTTTTTTTAGAAGAATTCGTTTCTAAAATCATAATTCTAATGTAAAACCAACGTTGATTTGGCGAAAAGGCCCGGGTTGGATCCCTGTTGGTAATCTACCGGAAACATATTGTTTGTCTTGGATATTCTTTGCATTGATAAACACCGACCATTTATCAGGTGATCGGTAACCTAAACTTGTATTCCACAACTCCACTTTAGGTATGATACCTTTGTTTCCGTCTTCAGATTCGTCTTTTGTGTTCAATAGATCCGAATATTGTTTTCCTATGTATTGGTATTCTAATCGTCCATAATACCCTTGTGGTGAAGATACACTTACAGCAAGAGTTATGGTTTCTTTTGGCACATAAGGTAAGTAGTTTCCTGTTGTATTTGTAGAAATGTATTGGTAATTGTTAACTGTATAAGCAGGGAGAATTTCAATTGTATCTTTTCCGTCGCTTGACTGTGAGACGGGAAATGGATTAAAACTTCTGGATTTTGCTTCAATCCGAGAGTAAATGAGTTCAATCGGAACCCTCCATTCCGATTTTTGCATTTTCGCGGGATCCCAAACAATTACTGATTCTCCTCCCGTGTGGGTTGAATAACCAGTGTTTGCTGGTCTTATTCCCGCTTCACCTCCAACTTCATTTACGTTGATGATTTGGTCTCGAAAGTACATTTTGTATCCAACTAGTTCTGTATACAAATAGGATGTAATGTCTCCTCTCACTCCTGTTTCATAATTTGTAGAAGTTTCAGGTTTTAGTCTATAATCATTTCCTTGAGGACTGAATGAAGTTCCAAAGGTAGGAGGAGAAAATCCTTTATGGGCTCCCGAAAACCAAATGAACTTTTTTGTGATATCATAAGTAATTCCCATTCCAGGAAGGATGATATGGGTTCTTGATTCGCTGGAACTACGGCGATTCACAGAAACGTCGTTTGGAAGAACGGCACCTAGTTGATAATCTTCGGTTGTGGCTTGCCTTCTAGTTGTGATTGCTTTTTGTCTTACTTCTTCAAACCTAATACCAGGAATGATTTTCCAATTTTCTGAAAGTAAAATTCTATCTTGAAAGTATGCAGCAAACGATTCAATTTTTCTTTCTTGTCGATTGAGATTAAAATTAGGTAAGGCGGTTTGTGCCAAATTGGTTACGAGTGAATCCTCTTGGATGATTGCTTTCGAAAGATAACCTAAAGGGTCGTCAGTTTTTTTGATATTCGTTTGTGTTAAATTGTTTTCTCCATGAATCCTAACACCTAAATCGGTTTCATGTTTGAGTCCAAAGGTAGAAAACTTTGATTCGAGTTTGGTTTCTACGCCACCCACCATAAAAGCTTGATCACGACTGAAATAGGAATCACGCATATAAATTGTATCACCGGGTCGGTTTCCGATGATACCAGGGGAATACGTACGAAGTGTATCCTGAGGTGCGTTTAGATAACCACCAGAGGAGGATTTACCAGATAAAAAATCTTGCCTGGCCCAGTTCCGTTCTGCTTGTGAAAAATAACCTCGAATGATGAGTGTGTGATCTTCTGCCAGTTTCCAGTTATGAGAAATCACCGTTTGGCTGCGATTCAGCTGTTTTTCATCATACTCAGCCGGATTGATTTTTGGATCCATTCGGAATAATCCTTGTGAGAGACCCAAATAAGTAGACTGAGCATTCTGAACATGATAACCTAACTTAATCGTCGTGTTATGGTTTTCATTCCAATCTTGAATCCATTTGATATTCCCTTCTGTAACATCAAATTTTTGGTAGTTTCGAAATCCATCTCCTTGTTTTCTAAGTAAAGAAACTTCAAAAGAACTTGAGTCAAAACTTTTCCCATAAGAATTGTATGTTGAAAAATATCCATTTTCACCTCCCACATTTTTTGTATAAAATGTAGATTCGGATGGTGGCCGTTTGGTGACAAAATTTACAATTCCCCCGATTGTGTTGGGACCAAATAAAATAGAACCAGATCCTTTAATGATTTCGATCCTTTCCATTCTTTCAATAGAAGGAGAATAATAACTTTCTGGTTGTCCGTAAGGAGAAAGAGAGGTAAGTATCCCATCTTCTAAAATTAAAGTTTTTCTGGATTCTTCATTGCTTACACCCCTGAAACCAATGTTTGGTGTAAGCCCTGCTGCGTCTTGGAAACGAACACTTGCGCCTGGTGTTCTTCTTAGAGCTTCCATGGGATCTGTAGGAGATGCTTCTTCCAGATATTTTTTATCAATGATGTAAGCAGATCCTGGTATTTTTTTTAGGTCTTCTTTTTTGCTACCAATGACATGAATTCCTTCATTTTTTTGTGGTTTTGAATCTTTTTCTTCCGAGTTTGTTTGGGAGAAGATGGGAAATCTCAAAACAAGTATGAGTAGAAAATATAAAGTAAATTTTCCGAATTCAGATTTCATCGAAGGAGTCCTTGCATGGGAGAAAAATTGATTTTGATCTTAGTTAGATCTTCATTAGGTGGAAATAATGGTTTTGCTGGTTTTCCGTTGATCGAAACAAAAGATTGAACATAAACAGGTACATTTTTTTCCCCTGATCGTTCGAATTCTTTTTTTTGTAAAAACTTTGCAAATTGTAAGATATGTTCTGGTTGGATGGTCATCATTCTATATTGGTAGTTGGTGAGAATATCCCTTGGATCAATGGGTTCTTTGTTCACCCAAAAAATCGCAGATCCCACTTTGTCGGCAACCATCACCTGCCAAGAAAACTTAATGGCTTCTTCTGTCCAAATCACCTGTCCAGGATAAAAGATATGCCGGAAAGGAATCACAATTTGTAACGTTAGATAGGTGAAGAGAAAGTATTCTTTAAATTCAAAAGGTTTTGTTTTTGTCTCTTGTTTTGGTTCTTTTTGAATTTTCGTTTCCACAGAAGTATTGAACTCATTTTTAAAAACTTTGTTTATCAAAACAATGGGCCAATGGGGATCAAAGAAGATAAGAGAGGATAAACTCATGACGATGGGAAATACACCGATGGGAAATAAAAAGGAGGTAAAGCTGTGAAAGAATAAAACAACAAGCCAAGCCGGAAATCGAAATCTTTTTGTACAAAGGAAAAAAGGAACACTTAAATCAAAGACCACACCAATCCAAGAAAACACATAAGCAGTTAAAGGAAGGCCAAGAATGGGATCGAGGAAAGGAAGTTTTCCTTCCGATTGGTACAACCACAGCTTTAGTGGGAGGGCTTCGAGTAGCCAATCTGGTTGGAGTTTGGCTACTCCTCCAAAAAAATAAATAAGTCCCATTTGTAATCGAAAGGTATAAAGCCAAAGTTTAGGAATTGGTTTCAGTGTTTGGATCCAATCCTTCCATTTCCATAAAGGGAGATTTCGTTCGCTTACGGGAGATAAGCACAATAAAAAACCAAGTAACGAAATTAGGTAATAATGATTCAAATAGATGGTAGCATCAGAAAAATGAAACCATGTGAATCCAATGGTAAAAACAAAGAGATTGAATCTAAGAAAGTATCCTAAAAAAATCCCAAGAGCCGTCAGGAAAAGAACACCAAATAATAGATAGGTGAAAACTGGAGGAAGTGGGTGAATCCATTCGAAGCCAAAATGTTTGAAGAAAAAGATAGGTTTGATGAAGTAGGAATGAATCCATCCATAATAAAAATATCTAAAGATAAGAATCGTTGTCGCAAACCCATAAGCAATGCGAAAGAAATGTAAGGAATAGGAAGGAACGTTTTTACGCAATTGATCAATCGCCATCATTTGAACTCACTCCAATAGTACCACCAAGGGAACTGATCACTTCTGTTGAGATGAGCACTCTGAGTTTTTTAAATTCATTTAACATAAGTTCTACATCACTTCCGCCCGTTAGAATTGCATTTTGAAAGGTTCCGTATTTTGTTTTTACCAAGGTTACCGCAGTCGTTGTAGTTCTGATTTGTGTTTTTAGTCTCGGGGTGACAGTTTCGCTTCGAAGGGCAAGAAATTGGTAAAACCCAGCTTCGCCTAAATCAGAAAAACCCTGTAAGTTCTTTAATAAAGAATCAAGGGCAAGGTTAGCATATGGTGTTTCAACTTTTGTGATATCTTTTACACCTAAATTGGTTGCCCGTAATCCTGAAGGTTCTGCAATTTTAATATCCACAATGGTGTTACAAAAAAATACCATTTGGTTGGTTAGTTCAGTCAGTCCATCTTTTGTGTTTGGATACTCGCGACTTCCTTTCCCTGCATTGGTAAAGGAATAATAAAATGAAGATGATTTTGATTTATCCCAATGAATGAGGAGTAGGCCTGTTTGGGTTTTGATGTCTTGGATGAGTTTGTTTAGATAGTTTTTTCGATTGTTATCCGCAAAAGCGGCATTCGTAGTTGTGGTGTTATCTTTAAAAAGTAAATACTCTGCGGCATCAAGGCCATCCACTCGTAATCCATTCGGTGTTAAATTGGATGTGATTTTGGATTCGATAGCGGTGGGATCAATGGGGAATGACCTAGAAAAACTATCCAAATAAAGATAAACATTGTATGGGATATAAGCCGGCCCAAAATAAGCCCATTCAATTTCTCTATATGCCAAATCGGCTTCGATCCATGCATTTCGAACTGCATTTAAATTAGTAACATCAGGGTTTGCTGTATAGGTCGTGGTGGCCGTTTGTAATGCAGACACTTTTGTATCTAAATTAGTATATTTCGGAATGATGAGTTTGTTTGTGATATCACTGAGTAAACTTGAAGTGCTATAGGTTCTAAAATAGGTGTCCACCAAACCAAGAATTTGTGCTCTTTCAGAAGCTTTGTCTGAATTCGCTCCACAGTTGTATAACAAAATGTAGAATCCGAAGGTTAGAATTTTTAATATAAGATTCAATGGTTTCATAAAGATTTTAAAAAACTGAGGACCTTTGTTCTAGATTCTTTGGGTAAAAGTTTATAATTGTTTTTACTTTGTTCCCCTTCGCCACCGTGCCATAGGATTGCTTCTTGAATTCCCCGAGCTCTTCCATCATGCATCAAAAGTTCATGGCCATTCACTCGTTCAATGAGCCCAAGCCCCCAAAGTGGAGTGGTCCTCCACTCATTCCCTGATGCTAAAAAATCAGAACGATTATCACTCAAGGCATCTCCCATATCGTGGAGAAGTAAGTCTGTATAAGGTCGTATTTCTTGGTTGGAAATTTCTGCAATGGAATGATCTCCCGTTTTTAATCTCGGGATATGGCAAGAGGAACATCCAATTTGGATGAAAAGTTCTTTTCCTTTTTTCACATCCTCTGATCTCCAACCACGTCTACCGGGAACACTCACAAGACTTGTGTAAAATGTAACACGGCTCAAACGTTCGTTAGAGATTTCTGGATTAGATCCATTTCCTGATGGGCTTGCTGTACATACAGTTTGTCCGGTGGCACAATTTTCACTGGGAAAGATGGGAGTTGTAAGACCAATGTCACCAAGAAAAGCACTTGCGTTTTGATGTGTTAGGTTGGGTTGGTTTGCTTTCCATCCAAACCGTCCGAGAAATGATTTTGCTTGTGTTGTATCCCAAACCAAGTTTGCCCTTCCTGAAATTCCATCTCCATTTGAATCATTGGCATCGACAAAAGAACGAATGGTAGATTCTGGAATTGCTTCCAAAAGTCCAAGCCCTGGGAGCATAGGTGCCGTTCTTGGTGAAATGAAATAAGATCCTGAAGGATTGTTTGTTGGATGATAGGCTTGGCCAGGATTTGCGACATTAATTTGTGTGGCGCCGCCTCCCACATTCCAAGTGATTGTATAACTTGGTTTCCGTAGAGAATATGATTCTCCATCGGGAAAATTTCCTGGTTCTTCTGTATAAGTAATGTTAGCTGTTCCTTCTTTGGGAATTTGAGTTCCTGTTCCAAATTCTAAAATTCCTTCGGTATTCAATTGGGTGCCAAAGTTTGTCATAGGAAGTGGGCCACCAGTCGTTGGATTGGATCCAGAAACACTCAAACGAATGAGCATTGATGAGAAACTAGTTCCATCTGCTGGAGGTCGACCTCGTCCATCTTTGACATGGCAACCTTGGCACGAACGGTTGTTAAAGACAGGCCCAAGTCCTGCCACAGATGAGTTTCCAGTAGGAAGCCAAGTGCGATTGAAGTTTGCATTTCCATCTTGGAAATCGATAGAACGTCTAGGATCCACAACATTGGCGGCTTCTAAATCAAATGCAGATTCCGTAGAATCAAAGGTGGTAGTATCACCACCACTAAATTGTTCACAGGGATCATTTAAAAAATCTCCCGTAGAACAGGAGGGAGAAGAAAGAATGGCAGATAGAATGATGGCAGTGTTTAGGTTTTTTTCATCTTCATTTTTTTTGCATTGGAGATGGAATCCGAGACTTATGATTAGGATAAGGTGTTTTAATTTCATTTTTATGTTTTTCAATTATTCGAGAACTAAACCGTCGTCTCCAATCGAGACACCAAAGTTTGCGGCAGACCGTTGTAGTGCTTTTGCAATTTCTTGTACTGCTGGTTGGATTTGGTAACGGAAGAGGTTGTAGTCGGCGTTTTCTGTTGCAGAACCAGAGACGTTCACTGTCGCAATCATACGATCGAACCGACTGGAAATAATGGAACTATTACAAGCTTGGTTTAAGGAAACATCTTCTGTGAATTCATTTAGGCAAAATAATTCTGCAGTAGCAATTCTTTCCTTGATATAACTCGATTCATTGCCTAGTAGATTTTTTAAGCCATAACCATTAATGGTTTGAGAACCTGTGTAAGTTCCGTTAAAAAGGTTATCTAGTCCCTTGGCGTCATAATAAAAGTCAGCTTTTGTATTGTCTGAAAAACAAGAATGTTCTTCTTCTTGTTCTCCACCGAAAACTCCTGTCATCCTTTCTCCGCCCCATTCTCCACCGGAAAATCTTGCAATCCCACGTAATACATTTTCAAAAGAAGTGGAAGTAGATTTAAATTTAGAAACATAGGAAGTGGAAAGAGAAGGATCCCAGGCATTTTTCAATTGAAGGAGATGGTTTTCCAAAATCTCTGTAGAATACAAAAGATAAGCCGATCGTTTCGCTTGTGCATTTCCCGCTCCATTTGCTGTTGTGAAGTTGGTCTGAGTAATTGTATTTCCTGGTGTGAAATTGTTTGGTGCATCTGCTCCCCATAACAAGTATTCAATGGCATGCCAACCTACAGAAATATTTTTTGCAGAATCTCCATCGGGGCAAGTTCCAGTAGCGCAATCACCTTCATTTGCATCAATTAATCCTTGTTTTGTGATTGTACCTGTCAGTACAACTGAATCAATGTATCCTTCATCCAGTGGCCAAGCGTTCACAAGCGGTTCGATTTCTACGCCACCAGTCAGTGCCGGATTGTCAATTGGCCCCTGGCTGAAACGAAAGATTTCTGTTTGGAGATAACTTCGGCGAGCTTTTCTCCAATAGGTTTTGATTTCATTTAGCTCGGCAAGGGTAGGGGATGCTTTCGCTGTAAAAGCAGATACTTTTTGTCTTAACGCGACGACATCTGTGTAGGCATCGCTATAATTTTGGAAAGCGATCTGCGAATAGGTTTCCAAAAATGCAGTTTGGTTGGGACCACTTGCGGCCAAGACCAACGCTGCTAACATATTTGTTTTTGTGTTTTCTGTTTCGGGGGTACAGTCATTTAATACAAGACCAAGTGAAAGTACGAGCGTCAGAGTTCGTTTCATGTTCATATGAGTTTCTCTCCTCTATCTAAATGAGAATAATTCTCATTATTAATTAAACAACGTTCATAACGTCCTCTACGGCGGCAATATGATTTATTTTGTATCTGATTGATTTTTATCAGGGCAGGATATGGAGAGGATCGTGAACTTTGTTCAAAAAATCTCAGTGGTTCGGAAATAAATTATTTGACACTCGTTCAAAAAGTCATGAAATTGTGGCAATTGTATAAAATATGTTAAAAATGTTCCGATTGGGAGGAAATATGAACGTAAAAATAGCAAAAGGACTGGTATTGTCACTGGTTTTCGCAGGATCGCTTTCTGCACAAACTCAAAGCCAGATGTTCCAAAGAGTAGGGGTCGTGGGAGATTCCCTTAGCCAAGGATTCTTTGGAGTTACGGTTGAGAAAAAAACGCAAGATTGGGCTTATCCGGTTCTTGTGAGCAAACAAGCAGGTGCCACTGTTTCTTACAATGTCCTCAAAGGGCCTTATGTAAATTTAGAAGATGTACTCAAATGGAACTGTGGTATTTTCTGTATTGCGGAAAGTATCATTGGTGGAAATGCATCCACAGTTTCTCTTCCCACTCACGCAGGGATCACGGGAGCTGAGTATACTAGCCTACTCAAAACTTCCGGTAAATGCGAAGACATCACTGCCACCAAACAAGAAAAAGAATGGTACTGGGAAAAATGGTATTGGTACACTTACCGTTGGGTGACTGTTGCTGATTGCCAAGAACCTGATAAATTCCATCGTTTTGGACTGAGAGATGCGGGAACACAAACCCAAGTGATGGAAAAAGTAAAACCAACTTTCCTCTTTGGATCGGCTGGTGCGAACCACGTACTTTGTACTGCATTACATACATCCACTGATTGTTTGGATGAAACCAGATTCAAAAGAGACATCCGTGAATTTTTCCGCAGAATGTCTGTTATGGGAAGTTTGCAAGGTGGAGTTCTTTTTACCGTTCCTAACGTAACTTCAATTGCTTTCTTAGAAAATTATAAAGATCCAAATGGTCGTGCGAACTATACAGGTTTAAAAGCATTTTTTAGAAACTCTGTATCAGATCCTAACCAAGTTTTGGATGCCAATGAAATCGCTTCCATTTCCACTTTCCTTACTATGTTAAACAACGAAATCAAAGCACAAGCTGCAACTATGCGATTTGCGGTGGCTGATTTAAAAGTGATTTTTGATGATTTAAAAGAAAATGGAAGACCTATCCGTAGTGCTGATGGTTGGTCTCCAGGAAATGCTCGTGCCAATTGGCCACTTCCTAACCAACCAGGTGTGTTTGGATTAGATGGTGTTCACCCGAATATGTATGGTCACTCTTTGTTTGCAAATGAATTGATCAAAGCAATTAACACTCGTTATGGATATTCAATCCCGCAAGTGAGTGAATACACTGCTTGGTATTACGATTCCCTCAATAGAAACCCTGTAGACCTAAAAAAATTCCTAACAGAGAATATCTTTGGTCAGGCAATTTCTTGGGTAGTTTCTATCTTTACTTAAGAGGTTAAACAATGAATAAACGGTTTATAGGTATCATTTCGGTTTGTGGTTTTTTACTTGTTTTGTTTTCTTTTGTGATTTGGAAGTTTTCCGCACAAAAAACAACCCAACAAGTAAATGTCACCGATTCCGATTTCGGAAATTCAGAAAGTCACGCCAAGTCGTTGTTTGACGATCCAGAGTTTGCCGACGCTCCCAATCCAGAAGAATTGGAATTGGCACAGGCTGAGGTTCTATGGCCGTTTGCATTGGAAAAAAAACCAAATCGTAAAGAAGAGATCAAAGAAGAATGGAGAGATTTTGCGGCCAAATATCCAAAGAATTTCTACATTCCTCGTGAAATCAAAACGAGTATGACCGAAGCAGAGGAAAAACAACATATGGAAATGTTGGATTCTTTTACAGCAATGGATGCTAGTTTTTCTGCTTCGATTGCAAAAGAGAAATGGTCAGACAAACCTTCCGGCGAAGAGCCGAAGGCAGCTGATAGACCCTCTGCCAAAACCCAAAGAGCCTATTTCGATTTTAAAATCAACGAACTGGAATCTAGAATCCAAATGGTTGAATATTGGATCGAAAACAAAAAACCATCGGGGGAAGTAAAACTTTCTGCTGAAAAAGATTTAAAACTTTGGAAAACAGAGCTTACTACCTTACGCGAAGTGAGAAGCCAAGTTCCGAATTCATAATTCCCGCATTTCGAACTTACCTGATTTCTTTCAAAGAGGACAAATCGTCCTCTTTTTTTTTGCAAAAATCTAGATCAGATCTATCACAACCGACCCGAGTTCGGAAATTTTTCTCTGTGCTTGACAGGAACAACGTTCAAAAAATTAGTTGAAATTGAGACTCGATTTCATTATTGGTCTCACCCTCTAAGGAGAACAGATTCCATGTACACAAATAGAAAGATTTTCGTAAAACCGCTGATCGTAGTCCTTTGCCTCGCTGTTTTTAGTTTTTGCGAGAAAAAAGAAACGGACCCATCCGCTTTGGCACTGCTTGGGTTTACTTTGAACCTCTCCATGGTTTCGGGAACCCTAACCGATGGGGCAGGAAATCCTATCCCCAATGCCAGTTTGGAAATAGCAACCCAGGATAGCTCCCGAGCTGAGGGACTTTCCAAATCTCTTTCGACAACAACAGACACTGGTTCCTGGCAACTCTCTTTGGGGACTGGTAGTTACGAAATTTTAGTAAAGGACGTCAATGGAAAGACACTCGGATCCTTTAAACTTTCTTCCTCTGAAAATTTAGAACCTTCCATTGAAGACATCTCTCATTTGACAGATACCATTTTTCTTGTGAGTCTTGCGAACCAGAAAGAGGTCGGATCTAAATTTGAAATTCTATCTCCAAAAGACGGAAGTATCATCAAAACATATGATTTGGCATTAAATATAAAAACATCAGATTCTTTAACCTGTCATGTTTTACAAAATAAAACGGAAAAAGAAAATATCACAGTAGGAAAGGGAGAAGTTACTTCATCCGTTTCTATGAAACCTTTACTTGGTGCAAATAAGATCCAAGTCCATTGTACAAATGAAGCGGGTGTTTCTGCGAAAAAAACCGTCCTGACTTATTTTGGAAATCGAATTTCGGCTGGAGGGTCTCACTCCGGTTATGTGGTCAATGGAAGTTTATATACTTGGGGACGAAATAATTTTGGACAACTCGGAACGGGAACTTCCACGGGAGATCTTACCAATCCTAAAATTACCAAACTATCAACAATTTCTAATGTTGTTTCGATTGGATTCAACCAAAACAGTTCCCTTGCCATCACTGAAGATGGATCTGTCTGGACTTGGGGAGCCAATGCCGTTGGTCAATTGGGTATGGGGAATATTGGCGATCTACAAGCAGCTGCGACGGATGCAGGTCCAAGGAATCCGCCGAGGAAGGTTCCTGGGATTACCAATGCGGTAATGGGTGTATATGGTTTTGATCATGTGCTCGTTCTGAAAAAAGACGGAACGGTTGTTAGTTTTGGTTCGAATTCTGTAGGCCAACTTGGGAATGGAACGGGTGGGGCAGGAACTTATTCTGCAAACCCAGTGAATGTGATTGGCCTTCCGACAGATATCATCCAAGTCATTGGAGGATCTGATCATTCAGCCGCCTTGACAAAGTCAGGTGATGTTTATGTTTGGGGTAAAGACCAATATGGAAATTTGGGTGATGGGGTTCTTGGAACTTCTACGGAAGTCAATGGCACTCCTAAAAAAGTAAGTTCTCTTTCTGGAATTGTACATATCGCAACAGGACGTGATCATATCCTTGCTTTAAGAAATGATGGAACCGTGTATGCATGGGGACTTGCTGCCAGTGGTCAATTGGGAATTGGTGGGACTGGGTCACCGGCTCCTGTTCCTACACCGACTCTCGTGACAGGTTTATACAATGCCGTTTCTGTTTGGGCCAATGGCACACAAAGTTTTGCCATTTTGAGTGATGGAACTGTAAAAGGTTGGGGAGCAAACTCCAGTGGAAATTTAGGAACGGGTCAAACAACACCTGCCAAACTTTACACTCCGGGAGACATTGTTGTGGGCATCAAAGATATCCAATACTTTGGGTGTGGGGCATTACATAATTTTGCCATTCTAAAATCCGGTGTTCTATATGGTTGGGGTTGGAACTTTAAAGGTTCCATTGGAAGGTCTGATTTACAAGAAACTTGGGCGGCTACAACACCCATTTATCTAACCATTCCGTACTAATTAATATTTCGATTCGTATTTTATTGGATTTATTTTTGTTAATGAGATTATTTCTATTTTTCCTGGTTCTTTGTTGTTATTCTGGATGTGCGTTTGTGGAATCAAGCGCCTGTTCTACGGGAGTCAAATTCCCTGAGTTTGTAAGTAATACATCAGTTTTGGGATGCCCATCTGAGAAAAAACTTTGTGCCGATGATTCTTGTTTGGCCTTACTCGGTTTGTCTCAAACGGAAAAATTTCCTTGGGAATACGAAGAAGGGGAAGAACTTTCTGGTGGAAAGGCCATGACGAGTTTCGTAACTGATGCTCGTGCCTTCCTTCAATTTGGAAAAAATGCTCCCTTAACAACAATCTCCGATTTTACTGTGGGGCAGGCTGTCTTTGAAGTTCCTTGGACAGCAGGTTTTTCTGCTGGTTTACCAGACCGGGATGGGCTTGGACCTTTTTTTCATACCAATTCCTGTTTGGGTTGTCATTTGGGAAATGGAAGAGCAGTAGAAGATGACGGAGATCCTCTAATTTTCACCTTGGTTCGGTTAGGTGCTGGAAGCAAAGGAAATGATCCAGAACCAGTTTATGGAACTCAATTCCAACCAAATGCAGTTGCCGGTGTGACTCCAGAAGGGGAGGTTCATTTCGAATATGATACCATCACTGGAACGTATTTGGATGGAAGTTCCTATTCGCTTCGAAAACCTAATTTAGTATTTAGTGGACTTGGGTATGGCCCATTCGATACAAATCACAAAACTTCTGTTCGGTTGACACAACAAGTCATCGGCCTTGGTCTTTTAGAATCTGTTTCTGAAGAGACCATCTTAAAAAAATCGGATCCACTTGATTTAGATGGGGATGGAATTTCCGGAAGGCCCAATTGGATTTGGGATCTTACGGGAAGTGGAAAATCTCTCGGCCGTTTTGGGTGGAAGGCAAATGCACCAAATCTCAAACGCCAAAACTCGGCCGCCTTTTCTGGTGATATTGGAATCACAAGTCCTATGTTTTCATCGGAAAATTGTTCTTTGACCCAAACCTCTTGTTCTGCTGCTACGAGTGGTGGGAACCCAGAAGTCCCAGAAGAAAAAATTCTAGCCATTACGAAATATATGCAACTAGTTGCGGTGCCTGTTCGTCGGAATCCAAATTTACCAGCAATTCTCACTGGCAAAAAACATTTTTTTATGGCAGGATGTAACAAATGTCATACGGAAAAAATGGTTACGGGAACGAATGTTTCGAACCCACTCCTTTCCAACCAAACCATACGTCCTTATACCGATTTACTTTTGCATGATATGGGTGAGGATCTTGCTGATGGGAAAGCCGATGGGGAAGCAAACGAGAGAGAATGGAGAACGGCACCACTTTGGGGGATCGGCCTTCTCGGAACTGTCAATGGAAGGGCTCGGTATTTACATGATGGTCGTGCAAAAACTTTGGACGAAGCCATTCTTTGGCATGGCGGGGAAGCCGAAAAAAGTAAAAAATATTTTTTAGCCCTGAATGTATCGGATCGTGCCAGTATGATTCGATTTTTACTATCATTGTAAATGAACTAACTAAAAACGTTTGCGAACGTAAGGGATGAAATTAAAAAAATCATTCCTTACTTATGAATTATCACTTGTAGACAGATTTTTAAATTGAGACATTTGTCTGGCATGCAAACGAATCGGAGTTCTTTTTTCTTTTTTTTAATTCTTTTTCTTATTTTGAATTGTGATCCAGTCCCGGTGAAGCAGGATACAAACTCCGTAGAGGAAATTGTGTCAGAAGAACCAACCACAAAAGAACTATTGGAAAAACTAGATTCAACTGACACCTTCACTCGTTCCCAAGCGGCCATACAACTAGGCAGTCGGGAAGAAAGATCAGCCATCTCCAAATTAAAAAAACTTTTATCAGATAAGGAACCGGGGGTGCGTGCGGGTGCTGCCATTGCCCTCGGGGATTTAAAAGACAAATCTTCTTCGACTACCATTGCCAATTTGATGTGGTCGGATGCGGAGAATCCCAAAGATGTTTATTTAGATGCCCTCACAAGGATGAAAGATCCTTCGGTGGGAATTCGCATTTATCCTTTGTTAGATGATGCAAATCCTACTCTTCGATTGCAGGCAGTGGATGCACTTGTACAAATTGGTGCGAGTTCTGTTGGTTCACAAATTTTAAGTTTGGCATCCAAAAACAAAGATCGGGAAAAAGACAAAACCTATGCGATGGCACTGGGGAAGTTAAAGGTAAGTGCTTCTGAATCTTATTTACTTGGTCTTACAAAAATGCAAGATGAATCTCCCACTCTTGCTGCTGCTTATTTGGCTCTCGGAAGGATCAAAGCAAAAAATGCAAATGATGTTCTTGTGAAAGCACTGGGTCTTCCTTATAGCAAAGGAAAAGAAAATGCTTCCATGGCTCTGATTGAAATTGGAAATCCTTCTGTGGTTCCCAAGGTTTTTCTGTTTTTAAGTTCTGAAGATGCGGAAACCAAACTTTATACAACTGATGTACTGTGTTCGATTCCTTCGAAAGAAGCAGCAAAGTTAGCCTTTGGTCTGTTAAATGGAAAGGAAACAAAAAGTTGGGGAAGTGCTGCAAAAATTGTAGGACGGCAAAGGTATAAAGAGGGAAGACTCCGTATTGAAGAGTTACTTGGAAAACCATCTACTCCAGAACGTGATAGTTTTGCAGAAGCACTCGGTTGGATTGGGGACAAGGCTTCTGTTCCCATCCTTAGAAAAGTTTTGTTATCTGGGGAAACAGAAGGGCCTTATGGTTCTGCTTGGGCATTGGGAATTCTTGGTGCTAAAGAAGCAGTTCCTGATCTCATCCAAGCACTTGATATGGGTGATGCAAAACTTATGGTTTATGCTTTGGAAGCACTTGGTTCCATTGCCGATCCCACAAGCCTTCCAAAACTAAAAGAATTGTTAGTCGATCGTCCAAAAATGTCTCCACAAATCCTTTCGACAGTGGCTCTCATCCCCACAGAAGAAGCCCGCCTCATCCTTGAGGAAGCAACAAAATCCAAAGATGCAGATGTCTACAGACCTGCGATGGAAGAAATTGCCAAACGAAAGGATAAAAAATCAATTCCTCTTTTGTTGGTCCATGCCAACGGAGATGATTCTGAGAAACGAAAATTGAGTTATTATGCACTCACTGCGATCACAGGACAAAAATTTCGAACTGCCAAAGATTGGAACGAGTGGGCCAAGGGGAATTGATGAAAAAAATACCAACACTATTTGAGTGGGCGGGTGATGAAAAAACTTTTGAAGTTTTGTTTACTCAGTTTTATGACAAAGTTTTAAAAGACGACTTACTGGGAAAGGTATTTGGTGATATGTCGCCGGAACATGTAAAACATGTCTCTCATTTTGTCTCTGAAGTTTTTGGCGGTGGCACATTGTATACTTCGAAAGATGGAGGAAGCCATTCTCAAATGATAGGAAAACACATTGGAAAAATGTTAACGGAAGAAATGAGAAAACGTTGGGTTCATTTACTTTTGCAAACAGCCGATGAAGTTGGACTGAAAAGCGATCCTGAGTTTCGTTCCGCATTTGTAGGATATATTGAATGGGGCACACGGCTTGCTGTAATTAATTCTCATCTAACAACTAACCTTATGGATACGAACGAACCTATGCCCAAATGGAGTTGGGGAGAAACAGGTGGTCCCTATATACCAATTCAAAGTTAACGGAATCTTAATACTAAAAGAAGGAATCGGATAAATTACAATTCACTTCATGTAGGTTTTCATTCTGGTTTTTTTCGTGTCTGCCGGTAAGCTCTACCGGCCTATTTCCCAAAATCCTTTATACCTTTGATTCTTCTTGTGAGATAGAAGTTTCATCTACGTTCTCGATCATTGCATCCCAATCTGGAAATGGATCGTCAAATTTTGCCCAAACTTCTGGCCCTTCCTTATATTCTTTTTCACTTAACAGACATTTATCGAGAGAGTTTCTTAATTTTTTTTCATCCATATCACGACCAATGAGAACAATCTCTTGGCGCCTGTCCCCCCAAGGTTCTAACCAGTGTGTTTGTAAATTTTCAAATACATCAGGATCATCAGGGATCTCTTCGTCTGGAATACTCGCCCACCAATACCCTTCGGGTTTATAAGAGGATAAATTACCTGCTTGCGAGTAGAGAAGAACCCAGTCCATTTTACTTGCGAGCCAAACAAAACCTTTGGCCCGAACCACACCTAGTTTTTCCGAATGCAACCACTGGTAAAAACGTTCCGGATGGAAGGGACGTCTATTCCCATATACAAAACTTTTGATTCCATACTCTTCGGTTTCGGGAACATGTTCCCCTCGGAGTTCTTTGAGCCATAAAGGAGACTGGCTTGCCTTATCAAAATCAAATCTCCCTGTATTCAAAACTTTGGATAGAGGGACTTTACTATAATCTGTGGTGATGATTTCAGCATCCGCATTTAAGGAACGTAAGATGGTAAGAAGTTTATTCTTTTTTTCTTCCGATAACAAACTGATTTTGTTTACTATGATCGTATCGCTAAATTCCACTTGGTCTACTAGTAAGTCTACAATATCGCGGTCATCATCTTCACCGGCACCTAATTTACGTTCACTCAATGAATCCAAACTTTGAAAATCTTTTAAAAAGTTAACAGCATCCACAACAGTAATCATAGAGTCAAGGCTAACGATATCCGATAAACTGACGCCGTTTTCATCGGCAAAGGTAAAGGTCTCAGCAATGGGAAGGGGTTCTGAAATTCCGGTGGATTCGATGAGTATCGAATCAAATTTTCCGTCTTTAGCAAGTTTGGTGATCTCGATGAGTAAGTCTTCACGAAGGGTACAGCAGATACAACCGTTGGACATCTCCACTAACTTTTCATTGGTGCGACTCAAACTGCCACCGGAGGCAACAAGTTTTGCGTCAATATTTACTTCACTCATATCATTCACAATGACTGCCACTCGAAGGCCTTCGCGGTTGGATAAGATGTGGTTTAGAAGGGTGGTTTTGCCCGCTCCTAAAAATCCAGAGAGAACTGTGACTGGAATTTTTGGTTTCATTGGATTTTCCTTAATGCAATATAGTTGCATTTGTTTTCTTCGGGAAATCTTGTCAACGGATAAACGCAATTTTGTTGCATTTATGGTTTTAGGCTGAAACTTCGACTTTCCCCTAAAAATACGGGGAAATCCTTGCTTTTTATGAACTAAGTTCAAATTCTTTAGAAATGCATCTGGATTCTTATTCCCTAAAAGCCACGAAAACCATAAATTCCATCCGCATCACTCTCCTTGTGATTTTTATTTTAGGGATTCTGGGGAGTTTGGGTTCACTCCATAGAGACCAACTTCTTATGATGCTTTGTACTACTTTCTTTTATGGAATGGTGGCACTCACTCAGTTTGTTTTATTGAAAAAAAGAAAAAACCCTTATGCCTTTTGGTTTGTTTTCATCGATATCATTCTGATTGGTTCTAATACTTGGGGACAAAGTATCATTGATTTGGACATTGCATCCTCTGCTTTAAAGGACGGGGTCAATTATATCATTTCCTTTTTTATCCTTCTCTATTCTGGTTTTTTATTTTCTTCCCGCCAAACTTATGTTTTAGGTGCAATGCTTGTTATAGTGCAAGTGGGATCTTTGGTATTTGCGGGAATGACAGGAATGGAGTTTATTGATCGTAACGATACACATAAAATGGCTTATTCCATTTCTTTGCCTGTTGAAATTGTAAAAGTTTTTTTCCTGATCATGGCTACGGTTGTGATTGGAAAAATGGTTGGATTACTCATCTCCATTCGGGATGAAGCGGTGCTCGGAAAAAATACATCGGAAGAACATTCCAAAGTGATGGAAAAACAAAAAGAAGCCATGGTGGAAACAGGAGAAAGCCTGAATGCTTCTGTTGCCTCACTTAAAATTTTTGCGAACGATTTGAACGGACTTGTTCAAAACCAAGCAGCATCCATTGAAGAAATCTCAGCTTCTTTAACAGAGATTTCTCAATCTACGGAAAACTCTTTTTCCTTTGTGAAAGACCAATACAAAAGGATTGAAACATTAAACGAAGAAAGCCAAACCTTAGAAGGAATTGTCAAATCGGTTCGTTTAGAAATTGATTCCATCTCAGACCTAATTAACGAATCATCTAAGTTTAGTAATTTAGTGACAGGCTCCATGGAAAATCTAAATTCAATTTTGTCGGAAGTGAGTTCTAGTTTCCAAAAGGTAGAAGATGTAAACCAAATCATGAAAGAAATCGCTGACCAAACAAATCTCCTGGCGCTCAATGCTTCGATTGAAGCGGCAAGGGCAGGGGAACATGGTCGCGGGTTTGCAGTGGTTGCCCAAGAGGTAGCTAAACTTGCCGATAACTCAGCAACAAATGCCAGTATCATTTCCAAAACCATTCTCAAATCTAAGTCTGATCTCTTAAAGGGAAATCATTCCGCAAAAGAAGCCAACGACCTGGCACAGAACCAAGAAAAGGAAATGGTGAATATTCAAAATAAGGTGACCGATTTTAACGAGAAGTTTGTCGACTTGCAAAGATTAAATGCAAGAGTTGTGGAATCACAAAAAGAATTAAAAGACCTTTCTTCTCAACTCGAAACCATCGCCAAAGAACAATCACTGGGAAACCAGGAAGTGATGCGGGCCGCAGAAAGTATAGAAGATGCCGTTCAAGTTGTGGCTGAAAATACGCGAGTACTTTCAGAACATATTGAAGACATCCAAACTTTGGCAAATCGCATCAAGTAATCCTTGTCTAACACCATTAACTTAACGCTGCCAGGTTTCGTTCAGTAGGGAAGAGGGGAAAATTATTTGTAATTCTCCTCACCTTTTTGATCTTTGAGTGAAACTGTGAAAGTCCTGCTTAAGGAGCCGACTGTATGATTTCCAATAACTATTTTAACGATAACGATGACCTTATTGATCATTTTGATTCTCTTACCCCTTGGAACGAGGTGGTAGACCAATACGAACAAGGTTTCGAAGACTTTGCAGAATACCAAAAATCGGGAAAGGAAGAACTCACTTTCGCACCCGGAAACTACGAAGACGCTATTGAATTTTACCGCTCTACCTTAGAAGCAGGTGGAGACATTGCCGGAAACGACATTTCCCAAATTGCTAAACAAATGGATGAAGAAGGTCTCAAATACAAAGACGGCCAAGTCGGATTTCCAAAAGCTATGCTCGATGTGGTAGAAAAAATCAAATCAGCAGGACTCCTTCCATACGGAATCCATAGACATTACGGTGGACTCGGTCTTCCTTCTGTCGTACAATCAATGTTATCTGAATGTGTTTCTCGTGGAGATGGGTCACTTGCCATCACTCTTGGTTGTATGAACCTTGCAGAAACTGTGGAACGATTTGGAACAGATGAAATGATCCATGAATTTGTTCCGAAGATGGCAGCCGGTGAACTTTGTGGTGCGATGGCACTCACTGAACCTAACTACGGATCGGACCTTCCGAACTTACAAACCAAAGCAGTGAAAGGCGAAGATGGAACTTGGAAGATTACTGGAACCAAACGATTCATCACTCATGCTTGTGGGTTTGGAAATGCACCTTCTATCATTCTCACACTTGCAAGAACAGGAACCACAACCAGTGGAGCCCGTGGACTTTCTTTCTTTTTAGTTCACTCCAAAGATATATTCGTTGCATCTATTGAAAAGAAAATGGGACTTCATTGTTCTCCTACTTGTGAAGTGGTTTTTGAAAATAGTCCGGGAATTCTCATTGGTGATGAAGGCAAAGGACTTATCAAGTATTCTATGGCCATGATGAACCAAGCTCGCCTCAACATTGCGGCCCAAGCGATGGGGATTGCAACTGCTGCTTACTTCGAAGGTAAAAAGTATGCGGAAGAAAGAGTTCAATTTGGTAAAACCATCAACAACATCACTGCTGTGAAAAAAATGTTGGAAAGAATGGAACGGGAAGTCGCTGCCATGCGTTGTATTTTGTATGAAGCAAGTTACGCAGTAGACCAGTATCGTTGGAAAGAAGAACGAGGAAAGATGAAAGGTCTTACTGAAAAGGACATCAAAAAAGATGAATCCTTTAAGAAATGGGAAAAACTTGCCTCTCTATTCACTCCACTTTCTAAATACTATATTACGGAAATGGCAAACCTCGTAGCTTATGATTCTATGCAAATTCATGGTGGATCGGGATACACAGAGGATTATGATGTAGCACGACTTTATCGTGATGTGCGAATCACTAATATCTATGAAGGAACCACACAACTCCAAACGGTTGCTTGTATCGGGGGAATTGTTTCCGGAATGACAGAAACAGGAATCTACCGTGAATACTTGAAAGCAGAAATGGGAACCTTTACAGCAAGTAATGGCCTAAATGATCTATTCAAACAATTTGAATCGGTTGTGGCTGAGTTTGCTGAAATCGATTCCACTCCACTACGCGAAGAGTTGGCTTTTGAAGTGGTTGAGTCGGCAGCCCGTTTCCACAATAGTTTGTTACTCGAAAGAAGTATTGGTCGTTCGAAAGTAGAAAGACGAAACTATCGTAAATCTATTACAGACGCATACATTCTTGATAGTTCGGCAATCCTTGCTTCGAACCTAACAAAGATTCGTGGAAAGAAAGCACCAGTCACTGCATAAAAAAGCAGATACAAATCCTCTTCTTCCCTGTTACGCATGTTTTATGGGAGAAGGGGAGCATGTAGAGTCTTCTAACAAACCAGACACTCGGATCTCTTCTCCTTTTACTTGGAGGGGAGATTCACTTCCACCCATTTTAGATTCGGAAACTCCAGACCATTTAAAACGAATTCGTGATTTAGGAATTCCTTATATCTTTGATATCCATACTCATTTTTTTCCTGAGACAGTGATGAAACTGATTTGGCGCTGGTTTGATAATGTGAACTGGGCCATTGGATACCGACTGCCGGAATCCGAACGAGTGGAAAGGCTCCATCATAATGGGATCGAACGATTTACTACTTTAAATTATGCACACAAAGCAGGTATGGCTTCTTCATTAAATGATTGGACCTATGCTAATTATAAAAATTGGAAAGGAGCGATTCCCTTTGGAACTTTTTATCCAGAAGAGGGAGTCCTCGTTTACGTAAAAAAAGCTGTGGAAGATTACGGGTTCCAAGGTTTTAAACTCCACTGTGAAGTCTCCAAACTTGATCTAAATCGTCCCGAACTAACCGACACATTCCTTTATTTGCAGGATAAACAAATTCCGATTTTGATTCATACGGGAACGGCACCACTTCCTGGTGAGTTTACAGGAATCGAATTTTTTAAACCTTTTCTAGAAACCTATCCAAAGTTAAAGATCATTGTGGCTCATATGGGCGCTAATGAAATCTCCGCTTATGCTTCGTTACTTGAGGTATACCCTAACTTGGCTCTTGATACCACAATGGTGTTTGTGGACTTCCTTGCGACGGGGAAAGCAGAAGATGTGGATGCTGCCGTTTCTTATTTGGAAAGATACCAGGACCAAATTTACTTTGGATCTGACTTTCCGAACATTCCCTACAACCTAAACCACCCCATCACTCGGCTTTTGGATTTGCCTATTAGTGATTTGGCCAAACAAAAAATTCTCTACCGGAACGCAGAAAACTTATTTTTTAAATGAAACGTGGTTGCATTTGCAACAGTGTTGCAAATGATAGTCCCACAGAGGTATTTATGAAATTTGCCAAACTTTTTCTATTTTCGACCATCCTTTTCTCTGTGATGAATTGTGCTGAACTCTTTCAGTCAGACAAAAAAGATAATAATGATGCTCTATTTGCTCTTCTTTTGAATGCAGGATGTACGGTATCCGATGTTTCCGCACCGGCTTCTGGAAGAAAGATTGATTTCACTGCTTGTCGTGGCGATGCTAATGCGGCCCTTGCAGCAAGCGGATTTTCTTCTTCCTCCGTTTCTCTCAGTGGCGGACTTGTTGGAACTGGATCAAGTTCTACTGTTTATACAACTGCTTCTAGCTTGTCTAGTCTTGGGGGAAACAAAAAAGCAAGTATCGAGATCGTTTATGTTCTTTCCCAAGGGGATTCGAGCATCGATGCCATTCTTCCTTCCACTACGAGCTTAAACGGCCCAGGGTTTCATATCCTTCCTACCACTGTGAATAAAATCGCTTCCAATGGTTCCAACTCCGCATTGGCTTCTCCAAGATCTTGGGTATCTTCAGTATCCGCTGAAAAAACACTATGTTTGGAAGTCCACGAAGAGAGTGGAGCCGCCCATGTGCTTGGATGGGAATCAAGTTGTGCCACTGCCAGCCGAGGCAGTTACCAATTTGAAGAAGAACCGGTGGCTGCTAATTTCGGTGGAGATAGAATTGGGTTGCGAATCAATAAGGCAACTGTAAAATCGATTACAATCTATTCCAGTAACATTGGAACCTCAGCATCCATTCAATAGATTTCAAAAGAATTATTACAAGTGAAACCAAATTCTCGTTTTTCTAAAATCAAAAAAGGGGGAGCGATCCTCTCCCTTTTGTTTTCTGTGATTCTTTTTGCGGAAGTCCCGGAATGGGAAAAAGAATTAGAAGATAAGGCACCAGCTAACAAAAAAGATACGGTCGTATCACAATCCAAAACGGATACGAAAGACTCTGATTGGGAAGCTGATTTAGAAAAGGATCTCCAAGATCTAGAAAAACGAGAAAAAGGAACCGAAGGCAGTCGGGGGATCACATCTCCTGTCCAGTCCAACCAACAAATCAATCGTTCTGCACAGAACCTCATGATGGATGCTTATGCTGCCCTTGATATTGTTGGAGCTTGGGATAGGAACAAACCAAGAGGAACTGGCGAACGTATCGATAACCAACTCGACATCCGTACCGCCGAATTCGGGTTTAACGGAGCTGTCGACCAGTGGATGCGTGCTAATTTTATTGGTGCCGCTCACGGTGAAAATGGTAAGTATTTTTTTGAAGTCCATGAGGCTTGGGTTCAGTTTCCTTTTTTACCTTTTAATACTTCCCTCAAAGCCGGCCAAATGTTTATCGATGTAGGTAGACTCAATAAAATCCATGCACATGACAGAGCCTTTACTATGACACCGATTGTTCATGAAAAATTTATCGGTTGGGAATCGGCGATTGATACGGGTGCAGAGTTTAGTATTCTTTTTCCTTGGAAGTGGATCACTCAAGAACTTGTGCTCGGTGCTACAAATGGACGCAAATGGGGCCACTCGCATGATGCCGGTGTGCAAAAAAATAATCCTTTGTTATATGCCCACTTAAAACATTTTTATTATTTTGGAAACAACTGGGGAACCCAGTTTGGTTTTTCAGGCATTCGGTTTGAACCTACCACAGAAAGAAAAAACCAAAGGTTATTGTATGGGGCCGATGCTGTGCTCCGTTGGAACCGGTCTAATCTAAGTGAGATTATGTTAATGGGAGAAGGTTGGTACCAACAAGAAGTATTTCCATCTAGTATGGATCCGGTAACCTTCCAAAAATTTAAGGCACCAACCAAAGACCAATGGGGTGCTTATGTTTTTGTTGATTTTAAATTTCACCAATTATGGTCTATGGGTTTTCGGTATGATTATTTTACAGATAAGTCTCTTGTTGATAAAAATGGAGACCCTGCAAAAAATGCAATCGAGGCCCAATCTTTCCAAATGACTTTCCATAGTTCTGAATTTGGAAAGGTAAGAGGTTCTGTCGAAAGAAGATACATCCAAGACTACTCGCGGACCTCTCAGGAAGAAGTTAGAGAATATCGTTTTTATATCCAAACGGTTGCGGTTCTTGGTTCTCATCCCGCACATAGTTATTAAGGAAAACAAAGAGGTAGTGATGTTACAGAGAATGTTTTCAAAACAAGTTCCCAAATTTTTTATTTTTAGTTTTTTGTTTTCGATAACATTTGTATCGAATCTAACGGCTAAGGTATCACTCGTGACAAGTCTTCCCGATATCAAATACATCGCAGAACAGGTTGCAGGTGATAGAGTCGAAATTTCTGGAATGATTCGCGGAACCGATGACCCACATTTTGTAATGACAAGACCAGACTTTCTTGTCAAACTCAGTGAAGCAGACGTACTTTGTGTGATTGGTCTTGATTTAGAAATTGGATGGATTCCTTACCTCCAACAACAGTCTCGTAATATCAAAATCCAAAAAGGTCAACCAGGGTATTGTGATACTTCCTTCGGAGTGAAAATTCTGGGTGAACCCACTGTGATGATGGACCGGTCGATGGGGGATATGCATATTTATGGAAACCCTCATTATTCCAATGATCCCATCAACGCCATCCAAATGGCTCAAAATATTAAAAATGCTCTGACTCGTGTGGATCCTTTGAATGGGGAATACTACGAAGGAAATTTTAATTCTTTTAAAAAACGCCTCATCCAACTCACAAAAGAAGAAATGAAAAAAATGGAACCATACTTTGGTCTGAAAGTTGCCGTTTTTCATGACCAATTTGTATATTTGGCTTCTCGGTTTAAATTTAACGCCAACTTAACGATCGAAGAACGCCCAGGTGTTCCACCTTCTGTTCGTTATATGGATCAGGTCATTTCTTATATGACTGCCGAAAAGATAAAAATTATCTTGATTGGACCCTATCACAATCCAAAGTATGCAGAGTATGTATCCTCCAAGGTTCCGGGTTCCGTGGTTGTCACGTTACCAGTTTCTGTGGGAGGTTCTCCTGAAGCTGTCACTTACGAAGACACTCTCAGGATAATGTTACAAAAAATACGTGATGCAAGCGACAAAACCAAATAGTTCTGATACCCCCGTTTCTTTTATTCATACAGACCATTTGTCTGTGGGATACCGAAAAGAATTTCCTGTTGTCTCAGATATCCATTTGCATATCCATCCAGGGAAAACCTATGCCCTTGTTGGGGGGAATGGTGCAGGGAAAACCACTCTTTTTCGAACTTTAACTGATTTACTCCCTCCGCTTTCTGGTTCCATTCAGTTTTCAAAACAGATTGCCACTTCCTATGTTCCCCAAGGAAAAAAAATGTCCTTGGATTTTCCACTTAGAGTACAAGATGTACTTTTGATGCCAAAAAATATTGGACTGAGTTTTTTGCCCAAAAAGAAATTTTCTGATGAAGATATGGCTCTCATTGAAAGAACGGGTGTTAGCTCTTATTTGAAAAAACAAATTTCCCTTTGTAGTGGAGGACAGTTACAAAAAGTTCTCATCCTTCGTTCCCTTCTCACTAAAGCCAATTTGATTTTTTTAGATGAACCAATGGATTCTTTGGACCATAATGCGAGAGAACTTTTCCAATCGATTCTTTCTGAATACTTAAAAGCTGGTAACAGGTCTTTATTCTTTATCACACATAGTTTGGAACATGATTGGGGTTTTGGGTTTGATGAAATTTTCGAAATAGACGAAGGAAAACTCTACAATATCACCAGCGGAGAAAGGCCTCCGAACTGCCACCATCATGACTAATATACTTTCGAGTTGGAATTTATTTTTACCGCAAATGGTTGTGGGTAGTCTTGTGGGTGCCCTTTTGGCCGTTCTTGGAATTTTGATTGTACTCCGAGGCATGACTTTCTTTGGAGTTACCCTTTCCCAAGCGGTTACTTTTTCTGTCGCCTTATCCTTGTTTATGGAGTGGCCAGGAGAAATTTTTCCTGTTTTGTTTTCCTGTGTTTTGGTATTTCCTCTTTTGTATGTTAGGAAACTTCCTGGAATGAAAGAAGAGGTGATCCTCGGCATTCTCTTTGTATTTTTTTCTGCTGCGTCTCAATTCATGTTGGCTCTTGGTGGGAATGTCCAAAACCATTTGATGGCTGCTTTTTTTGGAGATATTTTAACTTCACAAGTAAGAGCTGATTCATTCGGTCTTTATATCGCTGTTTTCTTTTTTATCCTTTATTTGAGTTTTTTTAGACGATTCCTTTTCATCAGTTTTGATCGGGACGAATACAAAATCCAAGTAGGAAATCCTCTTCCTTTTGATCTTTTGTTTTACATCATCCTTGCCGCTTCTCTTACGGTTGCGGTAAATTTACTGGGAACCTTTTATAGCATTGCTCATTTGATTTTACCTGTATTTGCACTACTTCCCATCATTCGTTCTTTAAAGCTACTCACCCTTGTTTGTGCTTTGTTTTCTGTATTTGCCACCATCTCTGGATTTTTAATTTCACTCATTGGGTTCGAAAGAAATGGGGAAATGATTTACTTTCCCACTTCTTCCAGTATCATTCTTGTCCTTTGTGTTTTGGCCTTTTTACTGCATCTGGTTCGGTTTCTTACTACTTCCGTTTTTTCCAAATCTGTCCGATAGGTAATTTGTGGAACTAATCCCTTGTAATACCTGCGGACAAAACCGCTTCCGTCCTATTTTTACCAAAGAAAGCCCACTTGGGGAATCCTTTGCGATCGTCTCTTGTGAATTTTGTGGTCTTGTCCAAGTGAACCCACAACCTGATTTCCTTGCGGTTAAAAAATACTATGATGATTCTTATTTTACCCAAAGGACCGAAAGGGGTTATGACAATTATTATTCTGACAAACTCCGCAAAGAGATCTCTCGGGTTTTCCAACTCAATCTAAATGATTTGGATTTTTTTTCTTGGGAAAGGGATCGCCTCTCGGAGTTACCTTCGGGAGAAAAACTTTCCTCATTGGACATTGGATGTGCTGCCGGGTATTTTGTGGCTTACCAAAAAGAAAGAGGATACGATGCTTTCGGAATCGAAATTGCGGATGGCCCGGTTCGGTTTGCCCGCGAAACCTTACACTTAAATATCTTCCAAGAGAACTTTCTCGATTGGGATACGAAGTTTCAAAATCAGTATGATGCCATCACTCTTTGGGCTACCATCGAACATCTCCACAAACCCAAAGAAACTTTAGAAAAGATTAGAAACCATTTGAAACCAGGTGGAGTTTTGATTCTCTCCACTTGTCGGTATGGAATCCTTGCGAAGCTGGCAGGCCTTTCCTGGCGGTATTTGAATGTTCCCGAACATCTTTATTATTATTCTTACAAAGGTTTGAAAAAACTACTTTTGAATCTCGGGTATCAAAATCCAGTTTCCTTCACCTATGGAAGTGGGATGACTTCTCGCGCGGGAGCTGGCTTTTTTTTCAAATTCCGAAAATGGATTATGGATCGTGCTGTGAAGTGGTTTGGGATCGGTGATATGATGGTCTATATGGTGAAGAAGGGATAAATTTATCCCTCGAGTGATTTCAAAATATCCTCTACACAAAAAGCCACCACTTCTTCTAAATCCGCAGTTGCATCCACAAAGATTGTGGACTCTGGCAAAATTGCCAAATAATTTTGGTAGATACGAATTTGTTCGGAGTCAACATCAAACACTTCTTTGGCACCACCTCTTGTGGTTCTTCGTTCATGTGCTTCTTCAGGTGAAAGATCTAAAAAATAAACACGGTTGGGTTCGGGAAAACCTTTGTCTTCATTTTTGTATAGAATGTCAGCAGCATGTTCTTCATCACGGCCTTGGTAAGCAGCGGTGGAAAAATAATATCTATCTTGTACAATTGATTTACCATTCTTTAACGTTGGTAAGATGATATCGTTTACAGAACATTCTCTGTCAGCGATAAAGGCTTCAATTTGTTCCTCTTTGTTTAGTTTTATTTTACCTTCTAAGAATTCTCGGATTCTTTTACCGTGCACACTGTCTGTTGGTTCTCTATGCCAGAGATTGGGGATGGATTGTTTTAGGAGTGCTTCGGAAACCAAACGAGAGACAGTGGTTTTCCCGGAACCATCGATCCCTTCAAAGACAAAGAACTGATTATTTTGAGGCATATCCCCTCCATTTTAAGAATGGTCGTTTTTTCCTCGACTTATTTACTAAACTCGACAATTTAGTCTAAGGAGCAAAAACATGAAAAAAATTTCGTCTATGCTGATCATTGCTTTTTTGGCTGTATTTATGATTAACTGTGCCTCTGAAGAAGTTAAACAAACGCCAGTGGTGGAAGAACCAAAACCTTCTAAAAAACCAAAATTGGATGATTCATTCAAAACAAGAGCTAGAGACATTAAGTAATTTCTACTCGAAGCGGAAACCACCCCGGGCAACTTGGGTGGTTTTTTTATGCCATTTCGCTTAATTTATAGGCACCCAAAAACCCCACTTTTGACGACGTGTTCTCTGTTGCCTTTTTTTTAGGCAAAATGCAGTAATATTCCCTACAATGCTTACTGGTACCGATCTTGCACTATAAAGTTGCATTACTCTATGATTACAGAAAGAGAAAGTCATAAATTCTTACGAGAATGGAAAGATTGGTTATCAGGGGGAACCTTGGTTCCTGTTTTCCAACCTATCCTCTCGTCCGAATCCACTGGCATTTACGGATATGAACTTTTAGGACGTCTTTCTACACCAGAAGGACTTGTGAGTCTCGGAGAATTCTTTTTATCCCAGACATTTGGTTATGATGAAATTTTTTTCCTGAAGAAAAAGGTCGATGAAGAAATTCGTTCTGCTGCCTTACAGAAATTTGCAAAAGAAGCACCTCCCGAAACCAAGTTATTTTTAAACATTTCCCCAAATGTAATGTATCATGCTCTCCTCCAATTGGAGGTATCCCTTCCACAAACCATTCTTATGGTTAGAGAGGCAGGTGTGGATCCCGAAAGGATCGTAATCGAAATTACAGAAGAAAGGTTTCCACATAACTTAGAACTTTTGCGACCGATTTTAAATCTTTATCGCCAGGAAGGTTTCTCCATTGCGGTGGATGATGCTGGTTCGGAAGCAAGTAACCTAGATCGGATTGGATTGTTTCATCCAGAAATTATCAAAGTCGACTTACAAATGATTAGGCGATCTACTTTCTCTCGAAACTTCAAAGAAATTTTACTCAATCTATCTAAACTTGGTGAGTCTTTGGGAAGTAGTTTGTTGTTCGAAGGGATTGAATCTGAAGATGAACTTTATAATTCTCTTAATTATGGAGCAAGATACATCCAAGGATTTTATTTTGCGAGACCCGAATTAGATTTTGCCAAACGATTTGATTATCGAATGGAGATGCAATCTTCATTGGAATACTTTCATGCCCGCAAACAAGGGGAAATGAATCGGCAAATTGAATGGGAAAATGTTTGGAAAGATAAACTTTCTGAAATTGTCATGGGGTTTACCGAAGAAGATGGGATTTGGGAATGGAAAGGTGATTTTGAAACCAATATATTTGGAGATGGAAATTTCTTTCGGATGTACATCACAAATACTCTCGGGTTTCAAGTTTCTCCCAATTATTCTCGGGATGCGGCGGGAGTTATGGTACCGGATTATTCTTTTTTAGGCAAAAACTGGTCCTTTCGTCCGTATTTTTTTGAACATTTACACAAATCTAAAACGAGTCGGGATGCTTGGACCCTTTCTCAAATGTACCATGACATTTCCGAGCGGATGATGTTACGGACATTCGCTAGAAACTTATCGGAAAATCTGATTTTATTTATCGATGTGGTGGTTTCAAGATCCTGAAAGGTTTTGCGAAAAACCCTCTCTGGGTGGATACTGGCAAGAGCTATGGCAAAAATACAATTTTTGCAATTACCAGTTCCGCCTCCTTCCTACTTTGCAGCCACGGGAAATGTTCCTTTAGCGGCTGCTAGTTTAGCAAGTTGTCTAGAATCCAAAACGGATCCTGTTAAAGGAATCACTCCTTATGTAGTTTCACCGGAAGATACAGATTCTCTGGGAGACAAGGAACTTGTAGACAAAATTACAAAAGAAGGCCCTGATTTTCTAGGACTTTCTCTTTATTTATGGAATACAGAACGTAGCCTTTATATCGCAAAAGAAGTCAAAAAACGAAACCCGGAAACAACCATTCTGATCGGAGGGCCCGAGGTCAATGAAGACAATCCTTATGTCCTTGGGGAAGAGGGTTATGACATTGCAGTTTCAGGAGAGGCCGAACATAGTTTTCGTAAACTCATGCGATCCGTTCTTTCTAAGTCTTCCTTAGAAGGATTGGAAAATGTGGCTTACCGAAAAAAAGAAGGAGGTCTCAGTCCCTTTGGCAAAGCGGCCGCTGCTGACTTTCCTTTAACAGATTTTCCATCTCCATACACAACAGGACATCTGTTAGTGGATCCAAAAAGATCCACATACTTAGAAACAGTTCGTGGTTGTAAGTCTCAATGTACTTATTGTTTTTATCCTAAATCATCTCAAAATCTTAGAACCTTAGACATTCCAGAAACCATCAAACTCATCACGGATCTAAAAGAGAAGGGGGCAAGGGAACTTGTATTTTTGGACCCCACCTTCAACCATCGACCGGGATTCGAAAACTTTTTAGATGCCATTGCTGAAGTGAACTCTGATGGTCGGATGTCCATGTTTGCCGAACTTCGTTCGGAAGGTGTGACACCAAAACTTGCAACTAAACTTCGTAAGGCGGGATTCACTCGAGTGGAACTTGGGCTCCAGTCGGTAAACGAAGAAACTTTAAAACGTGTCAAACGGTATGGTAGCCCTCATAAAGTGGCAGAAGTGGCAAAGATGCTTGCCGGTGAAGGGATGGAACTACTACTTGATCTCATCATTGGCCTACCCGGTGACAAACCAGATGATGTCGAAAGGGGAATCCATTTCTTTTTGGAACATGGGCTCGGTGAATGGGTTCAGGCCTTTCCTTTGTCAGTGCTTCCGGGAACTGCTATGCGTAGGGATGCTGAAAAAGAAGGCCTTTCCTTTATGCCAACCCCGCCGTATCGGATCATCGAAACTCCCACCTTTAGTCCCCGCGATTTAACAGAGTCTTTGTATTTTGCAGAAGATTTATTAGAAAGACGATTAGATGAATTTCCAAGACCATTTTTATGTGATCCTTCGTCCAAACGAAATGATCGGATCGATGTGGATCTAAAAGAATCCAAAGTTTTATATTCGCAGCAATCAAATTCAGATTTAGAGAAAGTCCTTTCTGATTGGAAGGGTAGCCGCCATCACAGTGTTTGGTTTCATCCAGAAAATTTTTCAGAAGATCTCTCTCGTATCCAATCACTTATCGAAGAAAGGATTACGGCAGAACCATTTTGTACTATTGATTTTGTGATCGAACTAAAGTCTCTGCCCAAACTTACAGAAGTGACCAAATTGGTAACTGGGCTTGAGGCTAAACGAAATTCGTATTTATCTCGCACGCTGGCACATAGGGGAGAGAATCTCCAACACCGTTTGGTTTTTGTTTTCGATGAAAACAGGAATGAATTAAAAAAGTGGCGGGATAAAAATGGAGATTCCACTTCCTTTTTGATTTATGAAAAAATCACAAACCAAAACATCCGAAAATTAAATCCGTCCAAAGAAGCTTTTTATTTAATCGATAGCGAAGAAATAGATAACTCTGATTTTGAATTTCTAAAATTGGAAATGGATCCAGAAGCCATTACTTTTTCTTCTAGGATTTTAGAAGAAAAATGGTCTATGGAAGTTTTGGGATACGGTGAACTTTAGATTACGGTTTTTGAACTTGTTTGCGAAAGAATTCTACGTTTTCTAAAAATCTTTTTTTCTCACCAGAACGTGAAGAGTGGCCTGCAATCGCAAGACCCACTGTTAGGTGGCCTTCATGGTTTTTAGTAATAGTTCTGATAGTTCCAAAAGCGGTTAGAGGAGATTGCATTTTGAAAAATATATCAAACTGAAATCCTGAAAGTTTGGGTAAACTTTGGATTAAATCTGGATGGTCTACAATCACTTTGAGTCCACCCTCAGAAATATCAATCACTGGAAATTTTCCATCTGATTTGATCATGTTGGAATGACGAATTCGGTCTACCATTTCAAAACATACAGTTTTCATCTCCATGGCTTTCATCAAATCAAAGGTCTCTGTTTTACTTTGCATTTGGATATAACCAATAGGGATAGACTCTTCTTCATCGGTTAGATAAAGGATCGGAAGGATGAGTTCTGATCTGATTTTTTGATTTCGTCTATTGTTGATTTCTTTGTTAATATCTAAGTCGATTTCTTCGGAAAATACCAAAAAATCTTCGTTAGGTGATTCTTCGTAACATTTCCTATCGGTAGCGTCTTCTAAAAGTAGACCTTTTTTGGTTTTTTTGATTTGTAGGATGATTTCGTTATCAATGCTCGAGTTAAAAGTAGAGATTTTAATGAAATCTACGGAGTTTTTTAACTTGGTTTCGTAGTCTTGGAAGTTTACTTTTACCGCTGTTGGTACATGAAACATATCCGTTTCAATTTTTGCCTTACTGGAAACTACGTTGGTAATCCAAGCAGAACCTGGGGGAACAGGAATCCTCGAACTTTCCCTATCTTTTTTAGCAATGGCAATTTTATCTAAATGTAAAACGTATTGAGACTCCGCCTTTTCTTGTTCGACGGTGCATTCTAGGTGGAGGTATCTTCCTAAAATTTTATATAAGGTGATTTTTTGCCCCACGGAGAGGGACATGGTTGGACGTACGCTGACTAGTACTTTGTTCCCGTCGGCTGAAACTTTTTTTAAAAAACAACTCTCCCCAGAATGAATATTGTCCTTTAGGCTTAATTCCTGGTTTAATAAAAATTTCGTCAAAACATGGAGTTTTTTTTCGGTGTCGGAAAAAACATCCAAAGATCGCTTACTTCTTTCAAGTGTATCCATAAAAGGTTGTGTACTCACTATTATCGGACGAATTTCCCCTGAAATTCTCTTGCACGGAGAGTTTTCTTGCCTAAAGTAGAAAAAGGAAGGATAATTATGTCAAATCAACCCCTACCTGGATCTGAGCTTCTCGATGGAGTCAGCGGACAAGAGCTCTTCTCGGTCAACATGGGACTTACCTATCGGGACTTTTTAGTTCTACCCGGTTATATAGACTTCAACCCAAGCGATGTAGAACTAGAAACCAAACTTTCCAAAAATATTTCACTCAAAAGACCTCTTATGAGTTCTCCTATGGACACTGTCACTGAGTCAGAAATGGCGATTGCACAAGCGCTAATGGGTGGAATCGGAATCATCCATTATAACAATAGCATCGATGAACAAGTGGATCTTGTTCGCAAAGTAAAACGATATGAAAATGGATTCATTAAAGATCCTATCTTACTTTCACCAGAACATACATTGGCTGATTTAGATGCTGTAAAAGAAAAATATGGGTTTAGTGGAATTCCTATCACAGAAGATGGAACCGCCAGTACAAAGTTAGTTGGTATTGTGACCAACCGTGATGTGGATTTTGAAAGAGATCGTAGCATCAAACTTGGCAAGGTGATGACAACAGAACTCATCACGGCAAATGTTGGAATTAGTTTACAAGAAGCCAATAACATCCTACGCACGAGTAAAAAAGGAAAATTGCCAATCGTTGACAAACAAGGAAAACTTGTCGCACTCATCTGTCGTAGTGACCTGAAAAAAAATAAAGAGTTCCCTCAATCTTCCAAGGATGACCAAAAAAGATTACGAGTAGGGGCCGCCCTTTCCACTTTGCCTGAGTCTCGTGATCGTATGGCCGCTCTTGCGGGAGTGGGAGTTGATGCTATCATCATTGATTCTGCACAAGGAAACTCTAGTTACCAAATGGAGATGATCCATTGGATCAAATCCAATTTTCCAAACATCGATGTGATTGGTGGGAACGTTGTCACAAAAGCACAAGCGGCAAACTTAATCGCTGCTGGTGCTGATGGTCTTCGAATTGGTATGGGTCCTGGTTCTATTTGTATCACACAAGATACTATGGCCGTGGGTCGTGCGCAAGCGACGGCAGTGTTTAAAACTGCAGAGTATGCACAGGCACATGGAGTTCCTGTCATTGCCGATGGTGGAATTTCCAATATTGGAGATATTGCCAACGCCCTCGCCATTGGTGCATCTATGTGTATGATGGGTTCTATGTTTGCCGGAACAAAAGAAGCTCCAGGTGAGTATTTTTATGAAAATGGAATTCGTCTAAAGAAATACCGAGGAATGGCAAGTTTAGAAGCAATGAGTAAAGGTGGGGACAAACGGTATTTCTCTGAATCCCAAAAGATCAAAGTTGCACAAGGTGTCTCTGGATACGTTGTGGATAAAGGATCAGTTCTCAACCTCATTCCTTATCTAGTCCAAGGACTCAGACAAAGTTTCCAAGATATGGGTTTTAAAAATATCACTGACCTTCATAAAGCCTTACGAGAAGGAAAACTTCGTTTCGAAAGAAGAACGGAATCTGCCCAAGCACAAGGTAGTGTTCACGGGTTGTATTCCTACACAAAACCATCGATGAGAGCGGAATAACAATCTTACATGCGAAAAATTTGGGTTCTATTATTCTTTTTTAGTTTTGGTTCGATAGAAGCGCAAGGTGCGCCTGACGCTAGTTTGTCGGCGCAGGAACTTTTGGCAAGATTAGACCGAGAAATGGATTTCGGGAAAGGACTTGTGAAAGGTACTTACGTCCTCATTCGTAGGAACGGAACTTCTGAAACTTGGAAAATCAACAGGTTTTTCAATGGGGAAGATGCTCTACTTCTATTTGATCGAAAGGGGCGGGGATTAGAATCCAAACTACTCACTAAGGACGAAGGAGAAAATGTATTTTTCTTCAATGTTCTGAGTGCAAAGTTGTTCCGAAAAACGGATGATGAAAAGTATGAAGCGCTGATGGGAACTGGATTTTTTTATGTGGATCTTTCTGGATATTCCTATCAGGCCAATTACAATCCGTTAGTGAATGGGGATTTGGAAATTGGTGGAGAGGTGTATTACCGAATTTCTCTCAAACCCATCCTTCCTTACTTTTATAAAAAATTAGTTTTACTTGTAGGTAAAAAAGATCTAAAACCTTACCGCGTTGACTTTCATGATCGCGACGGAATTTTATTCAAAACTTTAAACTTAAAATACGGACCTGTGAAAGTAAAAGAAGTTTCTGGAAAGGTAGAAGAAATTCAAAAAGCATCGCGTTTGGAAATGTTAGATTTGAATACAGGTAGTATCACTGTTTGGGAAATCCAAGAAGTGGACAAATCCGTAAACCCGGATGCTTCTCTTTTTGCAGTCGACAACCTGAGTCGTTAAACTCTTGTTAGAACCTGGTCTCATTCTTTTTCGGACTGGATTTTCGCCAAAACCGAACATTTCTCTTTTCTCAGAAGAGTTAGCGCACCTCCGAGCCTTACGACTCAGTAAAGAAGAAACCATAATCCAAATTCGAGATGGAGAAGGTGGTCTTTATGATTATCAATTCTCACCGCATTCCAAAGAATTAAAATTTCTAAACGAAACACAAGTTCCTAAAAAAACAGAAAGGAAAACCGTCGCAATTGCCCTTCCGAAAGGAAACCGGTTCGATTTTTTTTTACAAAAGGTTACGGAGATTGGACTCGATGCTGTAGTCTTTTTAGTCTTTCGGCATTCCATTCGCAAAGAATTCAATTTGGAGAGGGCCGAAAAAATCGTAAAAGAAGCGGCCGCCCAGTCCAAACAAACAGAGTTACTCAAACTTTCCATTGAGCCAGCCGGAGATTGGATGAAGTCACATAAAGATAGTTTGGTGGTCTTTCATCCGCATAGGTCTGAAATGTTTTCGGCAAATCATTTACTTGAAAAAATTCCTGTGATTGGACCTGAAGGGGGATTTCATTTAGATGAGGAAAACTGGATGGAAGAAAACCAAATCCCAAGACTCACTCTTCCTGGTGGAGTTCTCCGAACGGAAACGGCAGGCATTGTCGCTGCCAGTTTCCTTGTGTATGGAACTTAAAAAAAGAAATTCCTGTCTTACTTGTTGGTAAGTAGGAGAAGGGTGGTAGATAAGTTACAGTTAGTAGAACAAGCGGTAAAACAAGCAGAAGCAGCTGGATAATTGTCACCAGTTACGTCTGGATATTTACCAGCACAACCAGCATTACAAGCTTCTAAACTTCCTCCCGTACAAGTCACCAGGAAAGTCAACAGGTTCTTTTCCACAGTTTTGTCTTCTCTCTTTTGACAAGATGTAGAGAAGATCATGACAAAACACAACACAAACAAAACGAACAAACGATTCATATTCCTAAACTCCGTTCTCCCTGCATTTCGTCAATCGGTTCGTAAAAATCTTGACCCTTGTGACTTTTCCTATGCATTGGATGAGATTCTATTATGTCAGACGGTTCTAAAAAGGTTTTAGAAAAAAAAGCGCACGGAGAGTTTGAATTCACCGCTTACGGGGAATTTTTATCCTATTTCCACGCCCATATCGATATTTTCAAAAAACTACTAAAAGCTCGCAAAATGGATCCAGCAAAAGTGGAAGAGGTCGCAAAACAGATCAAATCCTACATGACGGGTAATATCAAAAAGACCGACCAATTTTTTGAACACCTCCCGCAGTTTGCAACTATGTTAGGTGTGCCTCAAAACGAGGTTTCGACATATTTAAATTCTAATTTTATCGATGTTCTCAATAAAGTACAAGAGAAACTAAAAGCCCAAGAGTTGGAAAAACTAGCGAATGCACCGGCTCCTAGTTTTGCCTCCATTGCGGAAGAAATCGTAGAAAGACTCCAAGTCACTCATCCTAAAGATTTTGTTTTTGCTCAAAAAGGAATTCTTACCGTTCTCGAAAATCCGCTTACGGGAGAGATCATTGAACCAAAAGGTCTTATGGCGGAATCGGCAAAAGCGGCTCTTTCTATGCCATCCAGTGCCGAGTCGGAAAAAGAACCAGTCTCTCTTACCGATGCTTTGGCCATAGCCAATGCCCCGCCAACGCCTGTTGTTAAAAAACAATCTCTCATCCCTGAAAAAGACAAATCCATTCTTTTGGAAATTGTAGAGACCTTCGGGGATACTCTCACGGGCGAAACCTTAGACATCAAAATTGGCCCAGATCCCAAAGACAATCCAGTCGTTGAAACAACACCAACTAACAACCAATCTAATTCCGACGAATATGAAATAGAGGATTTAGAATTTGATGATTCTGATTCCAGGTCTTCACAAAGTTCGGGAGGAAACTCCGATGATTCGGATGATTTTTCTCAGGACATAGACGTTGATTTTGAAGAACCAGAACCCGCCGTTGCTATTGATCCCAATTTAGCTAGGTTAGAATCTTTTGGTGTGAAAGAATTTATGGATCTTGTGCAAACCATCACTGGATACCAAACCAAAGCTGACCAAGTGGGTTACCAAAACTGGTTACGAGGTCTTTCGGAATTTGAAAAGGCGATTGTGTCTTTACGCACTCAAGTTCTAAAAGAACAAAAAAACGAAGCCGTGGATTGGAATTCTCTTTTTCAAATGATGAGTTCCAAATCAGATTTGAGCCGTGAAGTTTTGGTTGGTATTGTTAAAAAACTAAAAAATTTCCAAGTCGTAAAACTTACGTTAGATCGTATGATTCAGGAATTTAAAAAAGGGAGTCCTGAATTTATGCAAATGGTTAAGATGGCTTGGCCTCATATCCAAAAAGCATTTTACGAAGTTCCCAATTATACCCAAGTACAAACTCTTTTAAAAGGAATTTTATCGCGAGTTTCGGACGAAAACCATAAACGAGATTTTTCCAAAATCTTTACAATGGCACTGAATTTCATCCAATCTAAATTTCAGGTTTAAACATGATAGGGGAGAATTACTCTCTTCTATTTTCTAAATTTACCCTAAAATTAGGATCTTTGATTTTACTCCTATTGATTCAAGTTTTCTCGTTAGGTGCCCAAACAAACCCCAATATCATAGTAGATCCATTATTGCAAAAACCTTGGATCCCTGATGCGGAAGAAGAGGAGAGTCGTAGTTTTCATCGTTTCCTTTCTGAGCATAAAAACAAACAATCTACGGTCAAAAAAAAAGATTCCCATGGTCGGAATTATTTGGTTTCGCCGGCTGGCCAAATGCGCTTTCTCATCGATGATGAATACATAAAAGAATTTCCTGTGATCACCGAAGCAGACATTGCCGCAAAAGAATTAGAGGCACTTTATGAAGTTCGAAAAGAAAAAGATGTCGTGTTTCTCGGAAAAGGAATCCATCTCTGCTACCGGTTGCAAAGGGAGAAAGAACCTGGTTTTTTTCCAGGTTGGCTTGTTCGTTCCAATGAAATCACAAACCGTGCGGCCAACGAATGGTCAGACCAAACCATTCCTTTAGATTTAGTCAGCGATCCTTATGGTTGTTATGTGGAATCGGCAAAACCCAAAGACCAGTTGGTTTTAGAATCAGAATCCTTTCGTTATCGGATTCGATTTTCGTCTAAACTTCGTTATGAGGGACTTTTTGGGAATCGTCTCGGAATTTATGGTGAAAACAGGGATTCTATCTACCGCATCGTACGATTTGTCCAATTTCTCTCTAATTATTTACCAGAAGGCCAAACGGAATGGGAAGAAGCGTTAACCCTCCAAACTTCGGGTAAAAAAAAGAAGAACCTACCTAAAATCATTTTGTCAATAGGTTCTAGTTTTGATAAAACAAGACCACTCCGAGATACTAAAAATTATTTTCGGTTTTGGGATTCTATGCGTTCTCTCACACCAGCTCTCATCCGAAAGTTGGGATTCAAACGGACTGAATCTAAATCGGAATATTTGAGCGAATGGACAGAGGTGGATGAAATTGGAAATTCAGTTGCAATGGAGATGAAAGAGTATTATCTTTATAACGCACCTCGGGGTTACTTTCTCTCCTTGTCGTATCCCAAACGAGAAAAGGAAACGGCAGACCTTTATTGGCAAACCATTCGAAGTTCATTTGAAGTTAAGGAGTAATGGATGTTTGTTGGTTTTGTTGAAAATCAAAATAGAAAAAAACGCGAACCAAATGAAGAACCACCATCCTTATTTTTTATCTTTTGGACGGGAATCTCTATCATATTTGGATTTGGATTTTTTTTGCTTCCCTTTGGTGCTTTTTTCCCTTTATCTATTTCTATTTGGGCCATTCTCATTTTGTTTTTACCGGTTTTGTTTTTAGGAATTTTACTTTCTAAAAAAACGGGTTTTAAGATCCTCCTTGCTGTTTTTTTATCCTTACTCGCTGGTGGAAACTCTGTTCTGTTTCTGGGTGATTCGATTGGTTATGGTCTAGGAATTACTGCTAAGATGGATGTTCTTCCGGAAGAATCATTTCTTTACCTAAACTATCGTTATTTATTCCTCCGAGATTTTTATCTGGATGATAAAAGTGCCGGCGAGTTTCGTTCTCCACTTCTAGTTCGAAAAAGATCCGGTGGGTCTGTGTATGGCCCTGTGATTCGTTTCCAATACAAACAAGTTCGTTCTATTTCTGGGAAGGAGATAAAACCTCCGTTATATGCAATTTGTTATTCTAAGGAAGATACTAAATGCCATCTTTCTAGTTTGTATTCAGGGGGAATTGTTTTACAAGAACCTCTTTGGGATTTAGAAGATCTTCCTTTTACAAAAAACTCTGTTTATCTAGTTTGGCGTGGATCTATGGATTCAGAGATGTTGACTAAGGGAGTGTATTCTTTACTTTTCTTTTTGTTTCTTGTTGTCGTTTGGGCGGTTATGGTCTATTTTCCGTTTCAGAAAGAAAAAGAATCTTAATCCTTTCTTAATGTGATTTCCATTCTCCTTAAGTTGGGAGATATTTACGAAGACTTAGAATCATGAGAGAATTTCTCTATGGTTGAATTACTTTATTTCCCTTTTTATCTAGGGTTACTGATTCTAGTTTCACCCTTTGTTGGTTACTATATGGCATTTGTATTGAATGCTGGGTCTTTGCCTTTGGAAAAGAAGGTGATCCAGTTTCTATTTTCTGGTGCACCTCCTTCGCAAACTCCGAAACAATATTTAAACAGCCTTGTTCTTTTTCACTTATTAGGAGCAGGGATTCTATTTTCGATTTTGAAATTTCAAAATTATTTGCCATTGAATCCTTTGCACCTTGTCGGTATGGACTGGGATCTTGCACTCAATACTACAATCTCCTTTATTACAAATACCAATTGGCAGGCTTACTCTGGTGAAAGCCAGCTCAGTTATTTTTCACAAATGGTTGGACTCACTCCGCAAAATTTCCTGAGTGCTGGTGTTGGTATTTCTGTTTTAGCCTTTGTCGGTCGTGCCGTTGTATCGACGAAAACCAATCGGTTTGGAAATTTTTGGTTGGATTTATTTCGTTCTACATTCTATATCCTTCTTCCGATTTCGTTTTTTGTTTCCATTCTTCTTGTGAGTCAAGGTGTCATTCAGTCTTTTCAGGATCCGATTCAAAGTTTGGGTTTTGATGGAGGAAATGAAATGATACCGATGGGGCCTGCCGCTTCACAGATTGCGATCAAACAAATTGGAACCAATGGTGGTGGTTATTTTGGTGTGAATAGTGCTCATCCTTTTGAAAATCCAACTCCTCTCTCTAACTTCATCCAAATGTTTTCGATTCTTTTTTTACCAGCCTCTTGTGTGTTTTTATACGGCAAAATAACAAACTCTTTTCGTCATGTTTGGGTGATTTTCTTTGTAATGTTGTCATTTTTTCTATTGGGATTTATTGCCGTATATGTTTCGGAGAGTTTTCACTTAGGATTTTGGGAGGGAAAGGAATTTAGATTTAGTTTGACCGAATCCTCACTTTGGTTATCCGCAACAACGGCTGCCTCCAATGGTTCTGTAAATTCTATGTTTGATAGTTACTCCCCTTTAGCCGGTGGGATTGCTATTTTCCAAATGATGTTAGGTGAGATTATCTTTGGTGGTGTGGGAACGGGAATGTATGGAATGTTTTTATTTTTGATATTAACTGTTTTTTTGTCGGGGCTTATGATTGGTCGGACACCAGAATACTTTGGTAAAAAAATAGGCAGTTATGAAATCAAATGGACTTTGTTTGGAATTTTATCTCCTACTGCTTGTATCCTTGTTGGTTCTGCCATCACAATTTTTTTAGAGTCTGGTCATTCTGCAAAAGGTCCACATGCCTTATCACAAATCCTTTATGCTTATAGTTCTGCTTCAGGGAACAATGGTTCTGCTTTTGCTGGATTTGCTGCTGATACTCTATGGGGAAATTTATCTTTAGGATTCGCTATGTTAGTGGGAAGATTCAGTGTGATTTATGCAGTGATTCTTGTTGCCGGGAGCCTCGGTGGAAAAACCACAACTAAGTCTTTTGATGGAAACTTCAAATTGGATACGGCACTTTTTGGAGTTTTACTTTTTAGTGTGATTCTCATCGTTTGTGGTCTTTCCTTTTTTCCTGTACTGGCTCTCGGGCCTATACTGGAACATTTACTTTTAAACAAAGGGATTTTCTTCTAGGAGGCAATTATGGTAAATTCAAAAAATCTAATATCAAAAGAACTTTTCATTGTATCACTTACGGTTGCGATTCGAAAGTTCTCTCCCAAATATGCTTTTTCCAATCCCGTGATGGCAACCGTATGGATTGGAACTTCCATTTTATTTTTACAAATATTATATTATTATGGATCGGGGATTCCTTTCCATAACGAATTGCCTATTTTCTTTTGGCTTCTCATCACTTTGTTTTTTGCAAACTTTGCCGAAAGTGTTGCAGAAGGAAGAGGAAAAGCAAGAGCCGATAGTCTACGAAAAACAAGATCCAAAACAATTTCTAAAAAAGTAGATTCTGTCGGTGATTTAAATTTCAAAGAAATCATTTCCAGTGAATTAAAAGTCAATGATATCGTTTATGTCAAAGCAGGAGATACAATTCCTGGTGACGGAGAGGTGGTTTTTGGAATTGCGAGTGTCGATGAATCAGCGGTGACGGGAGAGTCTGCTCCTGTGATTCGAGAAAGTGGTGGGGACCGGTCAGCAGTCACTGGGGGAACTCGAGTAATCTCGGATCATTTATACATAAAAATTACAACAAAACCTGGTGAGAGTTTTATTGATAAAATGATCACAATGATTGAAGGAGCCACTAGACAAAAAACACCGAACGAAATTGCCTTAGGAATTGTTCTTTTTGCACTTACTGTTTTATTTTTGTTAACTGTTCTTTCTATGATCCCCATTGCCAATTTTGTTGGATCGCAAATTGGACAAAATTGGAATTTTGATTTTTCTGTTTGGCTTGCTTTATTTGTTTGTTTGATCCCAACCACAATTGCTGCACTCTTAAGTGCCATTGGGATTTCAGGGATGGAAAGGTTGATTCGCTGTAATGTCATTGCGAAAAGTGGAAAGGCTGTGGAAGCAGCAGGCGACATTCATGTTTTGTTGTTAGATAAAACGGGAACAATCACTTTAGGAAATAGGGAAGCTCATAGTTTTTATCCTGCGGTTGGTGTTAACGAGGAGGACCTTGCGGATGCGAGCCAACTATCATCACTATCTGATGAAACACCGGAAGGAAGATCGATTGTAGTTCTCGCCAAACAAAAATATGCGATTCGTGAAAGAAATTTAATATCGTTAGATGTTCGTTGGATTCCCTTTTCAGCCTCAACAAGGATGAGTGGAGTAGAGATTTATGAAAACGGGAAATTGATTCGGAATATTCGGAAAGGTGCATCCGATTCGATTAAAAAATATATAGAGTCTTTAGGTGGAACCGTTCCTGAATCCATACAAAAAATATCGGATGAGATTTCTAAAAGAGGGAGTACTCCTATATTTGTCGCTGAGGGTGAACGAATCCTCGGTCTGATTGAATTAAAAGATATTGTCAAAGGAGGACTAAAAGAACGATTTGCTACTTTAAGAAGGATGGGGATTCGCACAGTGATGATCACTGGTGATAATCCACTTACGGCTGCTGCTATAGCCGCAGAAGCCGGTGTGGATGATTTTATAGCAGAAGCTACACCAGAAGCAAAACTAAAACGCATTCGAGAAGAACAATCAAACGGGTATTTGGTGGCGATGATTGGAGATGGAACCAATGATGCACCGGCTCTTGCTCAATCGGATGTTGGGGTAGCGATGAATACGGGTACCCAAACAGCAAGAGAAGCTGGGAATATGATCGATTTAGACAGTAACCCAAGTAAACTCATTGAAATTGTAGAAATTGGCAAACAACTTCTAATGACTCGCGGGGCGCTGACTACTTTTAGTATTGCTAATGATGTCGCCAAATATTTTGCCATTCTACCAGCTTTGTTTTTGCCTTTAGCTCCACTCAATATCATGCATTTATCAAGTCCTGATCATGCGATTTTAGCAGCAGTGATATTCAATGCACTTGTGATTCCAATCCTCATCCCACTTGCCCTTCGTGGAGTGAAATATGTTCCTAAGTCTCCTGATTCCGCGTTACTTAGAAATTTTCTGATTTATGGTGGAGGGGGAATGGTTTTTCCATTTTTAGGAATCAAACTCATTGACTTAATGATTTCTGGAGGATCTTTATGAAGTCGAACGAAACATCGAACCAATGGGAAATTGCCATTCGATTCTTTTTTCTATCCATTATTGGTTTGGGACTTTTGTATCCACTTTCGGTAACGGGACTCGCTCAATCTTTATTTCCTTTTAAGGCAAACGGAAGTTTGGTTGTTTTTCAAGGAAATGTAATCGGATCAGAACTACTTGCACAAAAGATAAATACAGAATCTTTGTTTTTGTATCGTCCGAGTGCAGCAAATTATCATACGCTACCAAGTGGAGCCTCAAATTTAAGTCCTTCTAGTTTCGATTTAAAAACGTTAGTAGAAAAAAGGAAATTCGATTTGGAAACTTTGGGCATTGATTCTCAAGTTTGTTCTGAATTGTTGTATGGCTCAGGATCTGGACTTGATCCACATATTTCGGTGGGATGCGCGAAGGAACAGGCATTCTATCTTAGCCGAAAATTCAATTTCCCACTCAAAGTTTTAAATGAGTTGATTAATAAAAATACAGAATATCCTATATTAGGAATTTTCGGTACAGAGCGAGTGAATGTTACAAAACTGAATGTATCTTGGAAAGAAATGAAATATGAATGAAGGAAAACGCCCAGAAGATTTTCTTTCCTTAGCCAATCAGGAAGAACCAAAGAAAAAAGGGATTCTGAAAGTATATTTTGGAATGTCACCTGGTGTTGGTAAAACCTATGCAATGTTAACTGAGGCGCATCACCTAAAGGAAGATGGAGAAGATGTAAAAGTTGGCATCGTTGAGAGTCATGGAAGAGAAGAAACGAAGGCATTGGTAGAGGGACTCGAATGGGTTCCTCTCAAAACAATCGAATATAGAGAAAAGATATGGGAGGAAATGGATGTCGAACGTATCCTTAAAGAAAAACCAAGTTATGTATTGGTTGATGAACTAGCTCATACCAATATCCCAGGTTCCATTAATAAAAAAAGATACCAAGATGTTTTTTCGTTGTTAGATGCGGGAATTAATGTTCTTTCCACTGTCAACGTACAACATTTAGAAAGCCAAGTTGACTCCATTGAAAAAATCATCCAAAGCCAGGTCAAAGAAACCATACCTGATAGTATTTTAGAAAGGGCAGATGAACTTGTATTAATTGATATCATTCCAGATGAATTGTTGAAGCGGTTGTCTGAAGGGAAAGTGTATATACCTGAAAAAATCATTTCTGCCAAAGAAAACTTTTTTCGAAAAGAAAATTTAACCTACTTACGTGAATTGTCTTTGTCATACACTGCAAAGTATGTAGAAAAACGAATGCCTCAAGGAAGAGAAAGAATTCTTGTCGCTATCTCGGCAAGCCCTCATTCTAAAACCTTACTTCGTTATGCAAAAAAATTGGCTCTAGAAAGAAATTCAGAATTGTATGCTTTTTTTTCTGAGAACGATGAAGAGAAAAGTGTAGAAGCCGCAAATTTTATTCGTTCCCATATTCGCTTTGCTAAAGAGTTAGGTGCAGAAGTGGTTCACTCCTTTGAAGTGGATCCAGTTTTTGGAATTGTTACAACTGTCAGAGAAAAAAGAATCAACCGTTTGGTGATTGGTGGTTCAAAAAAGAATTTTTTTGGGGACTTTTTTCAAAAAAATATTTCTACTAAAATCATCAAACAACTTCGAGATATAGAGATCATCATTGTTCCATACTTAGAGGATCAAAGATTCCAATTAGATTTTTATAAAAAACTAATCCCATCCTCTGGAATTCGGCAATACCTCTCTGTCTTTGTTTTAACTTCAATTGTAACTTTTTGTAATTATTTCCTGATTTCATATATTGGTTATTGGACCGTTTCTATTTTGTATTTATTTTATGTGGCTGTGCTTGGAATGTTTTTTAGTAGAGGTCCAGTATTACTCGCAGCCATTCTTTCTGCATCTTTTTGGAATTTTTTGTTTATTCCACCTCTTTATACTTTTTACATTTCAAAGTTAGAAGATGCTTTGATGTTTGTTATTTTTATGTTGATTGCTCTTATTAACGGAAGTTTAACGGCAAGGCTTAAAAAGAATGAATCAAAACTTAGGTCAAGAGAGGATAAACTTTCTATTCTATACGAACTCACAAGGAATCTTTCGAAAACATCTACTGCATCGGAGATTATCAAAACTGGTGAGGCATTTTTTAAACGAATTTTCCCTTTCCCTGTGAAACTTCATTTTTACCAAGCTGGAGAGTTTTCTCCCACTATTGAAGATGCCAAAGATTTAGCAGTTGCAACTTGGACTATAAAGAATGGGAAACCTGCCGGTAAATATACGGAAACATTATCTTTGGCAAATGCAACATTTTATCCCTTAGTTTCGCCGGGAGGGATCACCGGTGTCATCAATGTCGTATCGAATGAAGAACCAAGTTTAGAAAAAGAGATTTTGTTAAACACGGTGGCAAACCAAGTGGCGCTGGCATTAGATAGAGACATTCTTTCTGAAGATTCTAAAAAGAATTTTTTACTGAAAGAATCTGAAAAATTATACAATTTAATTTTTAATTCCTTATCACATGAATTAAAAACTCCACTTACGTCCATTCAAGGATCCGCTTCCGCTTTGTTAGATCCGGAAATTGATGCAGATCCAAATGCTAGAAAAGATTTGGTTGAGGAAATTCAAGAGAGTTCTTTGGTTTTGAATTTACTTTTGGGAAATTTACTTGATATCAGTCGAATTGAATCGGGTTCTTTGGCTTTAAAGAAAGAAAAAGTTTATCCCTCTGAGATCATTCATGATTCAATATCTTACTTAGGAAAAAATAAAACCAATCATACAATCAAAATTCTATTAAATGATTTGGATTTCCCTATTGAGTTGGATCGTGTGCTTTTTTCTCATGCAATTTTTAATTTGCTCTATAATGCCTGTATTTATACCCAAAAGGATTCAATAATATGGATATCATTGGTAAAAACGGAAAATTCATTGCAATGGATTGTGGAAGACAATGGGAATGGATTGCCATTTGATTCTTCCCGAATTTTCCAAAAGTTTTATAGAGGTGAGTCTTCTGGGAAAATTGGGACAGGCCTTGGTCTTGCAATATCTAAATCAATCATAGAGTTACACGGAGGGAGCATTGACGCGATGAATCGAAAAGATGGTGGTGCGAGGTTTGTCATTGACATTCCTAATTTTTGAACAAACATTTTCTTATGGGGAAAGATTTGATTCTACTTGTTGATGATGATGGTGCCATTCGAAAGATGTTACGCATCGCATTGGAGGCAAAGGGTTACCAAACGATTGAAGCCATATCTAAAAAAGAAGCCATTGAATCTGTTGCTTTAAATTCTCCAAAATTAGTATTACTGGATTTACAACTTCCTGACGGTTCTGGTTTGGAAGTTATCAAAGAGGTTCGTAATTTTTCAGAAATTCCTTTTATTGTTTTGTCAGTGATGAGTTCTGAGGAAGATAAAATATCCTTACTTGATGCTGGTGCAGATGATTATATTACAAAACCATTTAGTATGGGTGAGTTACTAGCAAGGATTCGGACGGCACTCCGACGACTTCCAACGGATGAAACACCTCCCAATTGGGAAAATGCGGGTTTAGTTGTGGATTTTGTCAATCACCAGGTCATCAAAAATCATAATCAGATTCGATTGACACCAACTGAATTTCAAATCTTGACTTTTTTAATCAAAAATTCAGGTAAAGCAATCACTCATGATGTTTTAATCAAACAAATTTGGGGAGAACAGGCGTTAAATGAAATGAATTCGCTAAGAGTTCATATCACTCAACTTAGAAAAAAAATTGAAGATTCTCCTGGTGATCCTAAATTTTTAATCACTGAACCTGGAATTGGGTATCGTTGGTTAAACCAATCGCGAGTTTAAGTATTTCACTGTTATAATGAAATTTCTCTTAATGAGTTTTTAAGAGGTATCTCTATGTCGAGATATTTCTATGTTTTGGGTTTGTATATCCTGTCCTTTCAGAAGAAACGAAGTTTACCGACAAAAAAGAAGATTTTTTTGTCGTTGCTTTCTCCCTGAAATTTTAGGCCAAAAAGGAAGTCCCGTTGGAAAGTTTTCTAGTAATTGGAAACCTTTTTCAATGCTCTAGGGTCTAAATATTGTTCATAGATGTTTCTCCTTATGATACCCGCAGGGAGGGGTCAATATCCCTGATTTTCTTTTTTTTCTTTCCAAACCAATTCCTCTTCCTAAATTCTCTCCATGTTCCTCCGGTTTCGGTATCCTGTTCTTTTACTCCTTTTCCTCTGTTTGGTTCGTTCTGATTTCACACAAAGCCAACCAGCCAGCATCGAATTTTTTACCCCAAATGGATTTGTCAAACAACCGAAACAGGTGACTGTTCGGTTCACAAAACCAATGGTAACCCTTGGGGACATTCGACCGAAGGTGGATATCTTTCAAATCCAGTGTCCACTTCCGGGAACCAGTCGTTTCCTTGATTCCACAACTTGGGTTTATGAATTTGAAAAAGAAGTTCCTGGGGGAGTTGAATGTTCCTTTGATTTAAAAGAGGGAACAAAAACCTTAAGTGGAGAAAACGTGCAAGGGGAACGTAAATTTTCATTCCATACAGGTGGACCTTCTGTCCAGTATTCCACTCCGTATAACGGCGCTTCTATCACCGAAGACCAGATTTTCATTCTGCATTTAGATGCGAAACCGGACTTAGCTTCGTTTCAAAAGTATGTTTACTTTCGTTCGGAAGAATTAGGAAACCGGATCCCGATTGTTCTTGTTACGGGAACGGATCGGAAAGCGATTCTTAAATCTACAGGGGATACAGACAAAGAAGAAACAATTCTTTTAAAATCCAAACAAACCTTTTTACCGGAAAGACAAATCCAATTGGTACTGGGAAAAGGAACGAAATCCGTTTGGGGTGGTGAGATCAGAGAAGATGAAGTCATACCTTTTACGGTAAGGCCAGTGTTTTCTGTTAGGTTCAGTTGTGAAAGAGTCAATGCAAAAGCAGATTGTATTCCAATTCTACCTGTATCGCTTTCTTTTAGTTCGGCGGTGCCAATTTCTTTATTACAAAAAATCAAATTGGTTTCTAAAGATGGAAAAGAATATCCCATGTCTCCTTTTACAGAAAAAGGAAACGAGTTTTATGAATGGGTAAGTTTTCCTGGGCCTTTTCCCGAAAATACTGAATTCGAAATTCGAATTCCAGAAATTGTCGATGATACAAACAGAAGTTTGTCGAACCAAACCTCTTTTCCTTTAAAGTTTAAAACGGATGAGTTTCCACCGCTGGCAAAATTCAGTGCAAAATTTGGAATTTTGGAATCCAAAGCCAAACCTGCGTTACCTGTCACGCTTCGGAATTTAGAAGCAAACCTCCCTTTAAAATCGGTTTCTCTTGGTGTTGGTGGCAAAACCCAAAAGACAATGGACATCTTAGAAATTCAAAAATGGTTTCAAGTTTTAGCCACTAGAGAAAGAGAACAATCTGTATTCCAAAATCCACCTACATCCGCTAGTATTTCTTCTTTCACTCTTCCTAAACCCAATGGGAAAAAACCAATGGAAGTGGTGGGGATTCCTTTGGAAACACCAGGGTTTTATGTGGTAGAACTAGCAAGTGATATCCTTGGAAATAACCTTCTTGAAAAAAAAGGTAAGATGTATGTATCAAGTGCGGCTCTGGTCACAAACCTTTCGGCTCATTTTAAATGGGGAAAGGATACAAGTCTAGTTTGGGTTACAAACTTAGACCAAGGCCTACCGGAGTCGGGAGTCCAAATTAAAATTTTGGACTGTAAGGGAAACTTACGTGGGGCAGGGATCACCGGAAAAGACGGAAGTATGTTATTTGGAAATTTAAATTTCCAAGAGGTTCCTTATTGTGGTTATCATGAGTTAGGTTCAGGGCTTACCATCTTTGTTCAAAAAAATGATGATATTAGTTTTACCTCAAGCACTTGGGACAAAGGAATTGAAAGTTGGCGTTACCAATTGCCAAGTACCTCTACAGGCCATTCGAAAGAAATCAAATCTATTGTGCTTGATAGAACCCTATTTAAAAAAGGAGAGACCGTCCACCTAAAACATGTTCGCCGTGGATTTGGAAACAAAGGACTCAGTCCAGCTGATCCCAAGGACTATCCATCACAAGTCATCATCAAACATGAAGGTTCTGGTGAGGCCTATCCTTTGCCACTGGTTTGGTCTTTTCCTGGACATTCGGAATCCGAGTTTAAAATTCCAAAAACTGCCAAACACGGACAGTATATTGTTTATTATCCTTATTCCAATGAGGATGTTAGTTATGGGGAAACGGTCACACAGTTTCGGGTAGAGGAATTTCGTTTGCCCGTGGTCAAAGGAAATATCCAACTCGCAGGCGACAAACAAGAGTTAATTTCTCCAAAGGAATCCAAAGTTTTGTTTGGATTGGAATATTTGTCTGGGGGTGGGGCTTCAAACTTCCCTGTAAAAATTCGTTCTCAAGTAGTACCTAGCCACTATTCGGCGAGAGAAGAGTATTCGGCATTTTCGTTTTCCCCACAATCCATCACAGAAGGAAAATGGAAGGTGAGTGGATACGATGAAGAAGAAGCAGAAGAATCAAAACCGACTGTTTTATCCACCGCACTCAAAACAGATGAGAAAGGATTTTTAGAATATAAATTTGAAGGTTTAAAACCAGTTCCTGGTTATGGAAGTTTCCAAGTGGAAATGGAATATGCCGATCCATCGGGAGAAATCCAAACCGTAGCCAGAAGTTTTCCTGTTTCTCCCGCAGAAATACATCTCGGAATTTTACCCGATGGTTGGCTTTTTACAGAAGATAACGTAAAACTTCAATTAGTTGCACTGAATGGAAAAGATAAAGCCATCTCTTCTCAAAAAATAAAAGTCACTGCTTATAAAAGAGAATTTTATTCCAACCGTAAACGCCTTGTGGGTGGATTTTATGCGTATGAACACAATGAAGAGGTTACCAAACTCGGAGAATTTTGTGAAGGGAAAACCGACTCCAAAGGGATTCTGATTTGTGAAGGGAAATCTCCTGCAGTCGGAGATATTATATTTCTCGCAGAAACCAAGGACACCAACGGGAATATAACCAATTCTGGATATAGTGTTTGGGTGAGTTCAAAACAAGAAGCTTGGTTTGATGTGAGTGATCACAATCGTATGGACATCCTACCAGAAAAACGTTCAGTGGATGTTGGCGAAACGATCAAAGTACAAATTCGTTCTCCTTTTCGAGAAGCAACTGCCCTTGTGAGTTTAGAAAGAGAAGGGGTTTTAGATTATTTTGTGACACCAATTTCAGGAAAAGATCCTGTGATTTCGATTCCTATCAAAAAGGAATATGCACCTAATGTTTATATTTCGGTTTTACTTGTACGGGGACGAGTGGGTGATCCCAAACCGACAGGGCTTGTGGATTTAGCAAAACCAGGATACCGTTTGGGTCTTACCATGTTAAAAGTGGGTTCCAAACCGTACACTCTGTCCGTATCAGTGAGTCCTGAGAAAAAACTCTATCAAGTCAGAGAAACTGCTAACGTAGAATTAGAAATCAAAACTTCAGATGGAAAGATTCCTCTGGAATCTACAGAGGTCACTCTTGCGGTTGTGGATGAAGCGCTTCTAGAACTTTCACCGAATCCTACTTGGAACTTACTCGATGTGATGATGGGAACAAGACCTCATTCCGTAGGAACTTCCACTGCCCAATCCCAAATCATTGGGAAACGACATTTTGGCCTAAAAGCAAAACCAGAAGGTGGTGGTGGTGGAAAACAATCCACTCGTTCTCTTTTTGAAACCTTAGTGTATTGGAAGGGAAAGGCCATTGTGGGTAAGGATGGAAAGTATAAGTTTAGTTTTCCTTTAAATGATTCTCTTACCAGTTTTCGCATTGTCGCCGTAGCCACTTCTGGTGCCAAAGAGTTTGGAACAGGAATGGCAAAAATCCAAACCACACAAAAAATCCAATCTTTCTCTGGAATTCCACCTGTAGTTCGGTTAGGTGACAACCTCCGTCATGAAGTAACACTTCGTAATGCAGGAGAAAGTAAGGAACAACTTCGTTTGCGTTTGTCTGTGACTGATCTCAAAAATGGATCAGAATCAAAAGAGGATTTAGAAACAAAGTCAGCCATTTTGAATTCTGGTGAAACCAAGGTTATTTTTTGGGATTTGATGGTTCCTGAAAATACCACCAAACGAAAATTTCATTTGGAAGTTTCTTCGCCGAATGGCACAGTCCTCGACCAATTGTCTGTGGAACAAACGGTTCTGCCTGTGGACACGGAAAGAGTTTATCAGGCGGGACTATTTTTGTATGAAACTCCCATCAAAGAATCTGTCCAAGTTCCAGAAGGATCACAACCAAACTCTGGTAAAATGGTTTGGAAGGCGTCTCCAACAATTCTCACTAGCCTTTTCGGGATCCAAACTTATTTCCAAAATTATCCATATTATTGTATGGAACAACGTGTATCGAAAGCCATTGGTCTTAAATCTGAATCCATGTGGAATGATGTATTCTCTGATTTGAATTCCTTTTTGGATTATGATGGACTTGTGAAATATTTTGCTCGAATGGAAAATGGAAGCGAAATTTTAACCGCATATGTATTAACATCTGCTCAATTGGCTAACAAAAAAATTCCCGAGGAAACTTTGGGCAAGATGATTGTTGGTTTACAAGGTTATTTAGAAGGACGAGTGAAAGGAGAAAGATACAAGTTTGGGGCCGATTCGATTGTGCGGAAAATCATCGTTTGGGAAGCTCTCACACGTTACCAAACTTATGAATGGGAACAAGTCAGACCAATCTTTGAAGGAATTGAATTTTTACCTACAGCATCTCTAATAGACCTTTCCGAAATTTGGGGTCGAGTGAATGGGGGAGATACTTCTATAAAGTCTCGCCTGACAAGTACATTACGATCAAGACTTAATATCCAAGGATCGGAACTCATTGTAGCTGATTCTGGATTTACGAATCCTTGGTGGATTTTGGGAAGTCGTGATTATACAATGGCAAAACTTTTACTTTGGGCATTCTCTGAACCAAGTTATAAAAAAGATATGCCTCGTCTAATCAAAGCCTTTGTTAAAATGCAAAAGCGTGGAAGTTACGATACCACCCTTGGAAATGCATATTCCATTTTGGTTTTTGATCGGGTGAGTAAACTTCTGGAATCTGAAAAAGTCACAGGTGGAAAATTAAATATCCAATCGACAAAGGAAAGTTTTAATTTAGAACCTAACGGAAAACAAACGGTATCCCAATCCATTGGAACCAGTCCCGAATCTGTATCTGTGAGTTATGATGGAAAAGGAAAACCTTGGGTGGAATGGTCGGTAAAGTCCATCCTTCCATTGAAAGCACCTATCTCCAGTGGATACCGATTGAAACGAACTTGGGAACCGTTGCAAGTTGCTAAACCCGGAGTATTGTCAAAAGGAGATACAATCCGAGTCACGATCGAAATCCAGGCCGATTCGGATAAAACTTGGGTGGTTGTGGAAGATCCGATCCCACCAGGATCCTTACCTTTGGGTCGGGGGTTTGGTCGGGAATCGATCATTGGCCAAGACTCTAAACAAGGGGATTCTTCCTATTATTTGAGTTTTGAAGAAAAGACCCTATCTCAGTACAGAGCGTATTTTGAATACCTACCGAAAGGGATCCACACTCTGGAGCATAGTTTCCGTTTGAACCATACGGGAAGTTTTAAAATGCCTGCCACTCGGGTGGAGGCGATGTATTCTCCAGAAACTCACGCCGAATGGCCAAATGAAACTGTGAGGATTTCGGAAAATAAGGAATAGGAAAAGTTTACGGATAAAGAGGGCCTGGAATTATGACTCTAATGGGTCCGAACCAAGCCCCTCTTTTCCCCATCCGAATCTTAAAAATTGCCATTTGGTTTACCGTTTTTTTTTATCTATTTTTTTTAGTCTTTAATACAAGTTTTACCATCATGGGAGTTGACGTAGGTGACTTCCTCAAACAATATTTAGGTGCTTTTTTTGGAGTTTACCTTTCAACAACCTTCAAAGTTTTTTCTGTTTCCCTATTCTTACACCTAACTCTTTTTTCACTCGTTTATTTAACTTATCATTTTCTAAAACGTTCTGACGTTTCTTGGTACCATTTATCGGTTTGGGTGATTTTTATCGAATGTTTGGCCTTGTTCCATTCGATGGTAAGTTTCCCTCAAATATATGGTGAGTTCTTTTTCTTTCGATATCCTTCCTTTGCTCCCTTCCTTTATTTTTTAACCGACCATACAAGTCCTGGTTATTTTAGTTTGGTTTTGGGAATGCTTATTTTAGGATTTGTCTCGGTTCTTTTTCGCCAAATTTATCTCCATAAAAACAAAGAAAGTTTTTTTGCTTTGGTTCATGTCTTAGTGATAGGTTTGGTTCATATATCCGGTCACTATATGGTGGGGATTTTTTACTTTGCGATTCTTTTTTGGCAAGGCAAACAATACCAAAGGATTCATATCAAGTCTTATGGAATCATTCTTTTTCTTTTAATTCTATTTTATCTGGTTCCGAGTATATGGAATCAAATCGAAGCATTCACCCATTCGAAAGAAAAAGGGAAACCTCCTGTTTTTATCATCGCCGCTGATTCTCTCAGATACGATAAAATTGGATTCAAAATCAATGAAAAAAGTATTACTCCTAACATCGATTTGTTTGCAAAAGATAGTTTTGTATTTCACGACCATCATACTACCATTCCTCGCACTTTTCCCAGTTGGGCTGATTTACTCACCGGTCAATATGCAATGAGCCATAAGGTTCGAGATATGTTTCCTTCCCCAGAAGAAAAACAAAGGATTGGATCGGTAACATTCCCAACCATCCAACAAAAGTTAAAAGAAATCGGATATCGTAGTTATGCCATTGGAAGTTTTGCCGCTGATATTTTTCCTCGTGCAAACTTTGGATTTGATGAGGTTTTGGCTCCGAATTTTAATGCTCGCATTATGACGGTTCAAAGGACTGCTGAGTCTCAACTTTTCCTCATGCCATTTCTCACGGGATCTTGGTTTTCCGGTGGAATGTATTTAGAAGAAATGGATGGATTGTCCACTTGGGGGGATGGAAATCGTATTTTAGATAGATTCCGTTCGATTCTGAGAAGGGAGGGTTATGATGCATTTTCCGTTACATACTTTTCCAGCGTCATTCATTTTCCTTACACACCAGCATATCCTTATTATAAAACTTTTACTGATCCAAATTATTACGGTAAGTATAAATATTTAAAGTTTGTAGATCCAACAAACGCGTCCACACCTAACGAAGTAGAAACAAAACAAATTCGTGGATTATTTGATAGTGCTGTGTATGCTTTTGATTCTGAATTTGGAGATATCATTTCTGACTTAAAAGAAAAAGGAATTTATGACGAAGCCATCATCATTCTCACAGCTGACCATGGGGAAGCCTTGTATGAAGATGTTCATGGGCAAGGGCATGGGGAACACCTTCGTGGGGAAGCAGTCACACATGTTCCATTTATCATAAAATTTCCTAAATCAACAAACCCTACGAAACCAGATCATGAGTTTTTCGGAATTACATCTAGTGTAGATATTTATCCCACGCTTATGGATTATTTTGGAATCAGTACCAAACAAAAGTTTCCTGGACAATCTTTGTTGCCGGTCCTTGGAAAAAGAAACTGGGTGGATGAACGTTTGATCTATGCAGAAACTGGAATTTGGTTTTCTGATGCCGGAGATCATTTCTTTCAAAAACAAAGAATTCCTTATCCCAATATCCTTTCTCTCCACCAAGTGATCCCTGAAGAAGACTATCAAATTATGATCACAGATCCCATTTACAGAGAAACCATTGCTTTTTCAAAACATAGGTCTGTTCAGAATTCCGATTACAAATTGATTTATATTCCAACACGTCAAGGTGTCATTTTTGAATTGTATGATCGAAAAAAAGATCCCTTGAATACAAAAAATCTTTATCCGAACCATCCCGTGGCAACAAAAATGAAAGACATGTTGTACAAAACTGTGATTCAATGGGAAGACGCAACTCTCGCCGGAGAGTATTTAATACCAAGTTCTTTATCAGATATAAATGAAAACTAAATAGGAAAAAAAGAGGAAACTATGCCGCAACGTAACGACTTAAAATCAATTTTGATCATCGGATCCGGACCTATCGTCATCGGGCAGGCATGTGAATTTGACTACTCCGGAACACAAGCAACCAAAGCATTGAGGGAAAAAGGGATACGAGTGATTCTCGTAAATTCAAATCCAGCCACAATTATGACGGATCCTGAACTGGCGGACGCAACCTATATTGAACCACTCACTGTCCCTGTTTTAGAAAAAATCATCAAAAAAGAAAAACCAGATGCCATCTTACCGACTGTAGGTGGACAGACTGCTTTGAATTTAGCTTTAGCACTTCATAAAGAAGGAGTTTTAGAAAAATACAATGTAGAACTCATTGGTGCTAAAGTGGAAGCCATTCGTAAAGCAGAGGATAGGGAACTATTTAAACTAGCGATGGAAAAATTAGACATTCGTGTTGCGAAATCATTTATGGTTTCCGACATGGAAGCCGCTAGGAAAGCAAAAGATGAAATTGGATTTCCTATCATCATTAGACCAGCCTTTACTTTAGGTGGAACTGGTGGCGGAACTTGTTATGACGAATCTGAATTCGAAGAAATTGCACAAAAAGGACTCTCCGCTTCTCCCATATCACAGGTATTAGTTGAAGAGTCGGTGATGGGTTGGAAAGAGTTTGAGTTAGAGGTGATGAGAGATCTCGCTGATAACGTGGTTATCATTTGTTCCATTGAAAACTTAGATCCTATGGGTGTTCATACTGGTGACTCTATTACAGTAGCACCACAACAAACTTTAAGTGATAAAGAATACCAACGACTTCGTGATATGTCCATTGATATCATTCGTGAAATTGGAGTGGAAACTGGTGGTTCTAATATCCAGTTTGCAGTGAATCCAGAAAATGGGGATGTTATCGTAATTGAGATGAATCCACGAGTTTCGCGTTCTTCTGCTTTGGCATCGAAAGCAACAGGGTTTCCAATCGCAAAAATTGCTGCCTTACTTTCTATCGGATACACTTTAGACGAAATCAGAAATGATATCACTCGAGTGACACCGGCAAGTTTTGAACCTTCTATTGATTATGTTGTAACTAAAATCCCACGTTTTGCTTTTGAAAAATTTCCTGGTTCCGATCCTACGTTAGGTGTTCAGATGAAAGCAGTTGGAGAAGCTATGGCCATTGGTCGTAACTTCAAAGAAAGTTTTCAGAAAGCACTCAGGTCTTTAGAAACGGATCGTTTTGGTTTTGGAAGTGATGGTTATTTGAAGGAACTTTTGGAATGGGAATCTGTCCCGAAAGAAGAAAGAAAAACTTGGTTAACGGCTAAGGTAAAACGCCCCACCGACAAACGTATTTTTTATGTAAAAATGGCATTCGATTTTGGAATGAGTGTCGAAGAAATTTTTGATATTTGTAAAATTGATCCATGGTTTCTCTATCAGTTTGAAGAATTATATCAATTAGAAAATCGATATCGTAAAGAGGGAAAAGCCATCATTGAAGAAATGAAAAAATCTGGTTTTTCCAACCGCCAACTTGCATTTCTCACTAAAGAGGAACAAATCCTTTCTCAAGTTCGTAGTGGGGCAGCGATAGAAATCACAAAAGCAAAAGTAGAAAAAACCCTTCGAGAAGAAGAAGAGGCCATTGAAAAATACTTAGAAGATAAAAAAATCAATCCTGTGTATAAACGAATTGATACTTGTGCCGGTGAATTCGAAGCATTTACGCCGTATATGTATTCTTCGTATGATGAGGAAGATGAAGCAGAAGTAACTTCGAAAAAGAAAGTTATGATTCTTGGTGGTGGACCAAACCGAATTGGGCAAGGAATCGAATTTGATTATTGTTGTTGCCATGCGTCCTTTTCTTTGCAGGAAGCGGGAGTAGAATCCATCATGGTAAACTCCAATCCAGAAACAGTTTCCACAGACTATGATACTTCGGACAGATTGTATTTTGAACCATTAAGTCTTGAGGACGTAATGGCAATCTTTAAAAAAGAAAAACCAGATGGTGTTATCGTTCAGTTAGGTGGTCAAACTCCTTTGAAATTAGCGAAAGCACTCGAAAAAAGAGGAGTTCCCATTATGGGAACAAGTCCAGATTCAATTGACCGAGCAGAAGACCGCAAACGTTTTGCAGAAGTTTTAGAAAAACTGAATCTAAAGTCACCAGACAATGGAATTGCTGCTTCCAAAGACAAAGCAAGAGAGATCGCAAGAAAAATTGGTTATCCAGTTCTTGTTAGACCTTCTTATGTTTTGGGCGGAAGAGCTATGCTCATCGTAAACGAAGAGTCAGAACTCGATAAATATATGGAAGAAGCAGAAGAGGTATCCGAAGATAGACCACTTCTTGTAGATTCCTTTTTACAAGATGCAATCGAAGTCGATGTCGATGCCCTTTGTGATGGGAAAGATGTATTCATTGCAGGGATTATGGAACATATCGAAGAAGCAGGAATTCACTCTGGTGACTCTGCTTGTGTGTTACCTCCGCAAACCATTTCTCAACGTATGTTACAAGAAATTGAGGAAGCAACTTATCGTTTGGCTTTAGAGTTAGATGTAAAAGGTTTAATCAATGTTCAATACGCCATCAAAGAAGAAACTTTGTATGTGTTAGAGGTAAATCCTCGTGCATCAAGAACTGTTCCATTTGTTGCAAAATCAATTGGAATCCCCGTTGTAAAAATTGCTGTTCGTTTGATGTTAGGTGAGCCTTTGTCTTCTTTTAAACTTGGAAAACGTTTTTCAGCACCGATGATTACTGTTAAAGAAGCTGTATTGCCATTTAGCAAATTTCCTGGTGTGGATACGATCCTTGGTCCAGAGATGAGATCAACTGGCGAAGTGATGGGAGTTGCGACAACAAAAGGGGAAGCTTTTGTCAAAGCTCAGATTATGGCAGGGGAAGAACCACCGAAACACGGTACGGTTTTTGTAACCATCAACGATAAAACTAAAAAAGAATTATTGGAACCTGTAAGATCATTGTCCAACCTAGGATACAATATCATCGCAACGGAAGGAACACATAAATTTCTTTCTGATAATGGAATTCTATCTAGTAAAATCAATAAAATCTATGATGGTTACTTCCCGAACGTGATTGATTATATCAAAGAAAAGAAAATTCATTTGATCATCAACACTCCTTTGTCAAGAGTAACTCGTGAAAATGCTTTTACAATTCGACAAGCAGCGATTAAATATAAAGTTCCTTGTTTGACGACAGCGCAAGCTGGCAAGGCGTTAATTCATGGTTTGGTGGAAATGAAGGACAGAGGATTCTCCGTGAATTCCCTTCAGGAAATTCACGCAAAACATAAAAAGAATTAAAGCGACGAAAGGGTTTGGAAAATCTAAGAAAAATTTGTTTTTATTAGATTTCTAAATCCTTCAATACAGACTCAATTCGTTTTCGGTTCACTCCAAAATCAGATTTTCCCAATCGAGAGGCGGACCGAAAGTGAAGGAGTTTATTTTTCTCATCAAAATAGAATTCAACATCGTCAACATATCGCATAATGAGAGAAGTAAACTCGGCATATATATAATTCGAATTTACGTGGATTAGTTTCGTCCGAGGTGATTGCTCTAACTTTCCTTTCAAGATCGCCTGTGCATCCGTTAAAGATTTTTTATAGGGAACCGAACTTCGGTAGTGTTCTTTATCAGTAGGATCGGCAAAACTACTAACACAGTTGGGTGTAGTCGGACAATTTGCTAATTTTTCGGATTTGATTCCGAGATAATCAGGCCTTGTGCCCGTGCAACCGCTTAGGAAGTAGAGGACTGTGATGGCGGATATTGCTGCAATTTTATAGTTCATTGGATTTGATTCCTCTGCTAAGACTCTATTCCTAGACTTATAGTTTTTGTGATAGGGAAAAAGTGAAACAAAGGAAAAGGTAAGTCACTTACTTTTTACAGTCGGGAAAGATTGTGATTCGGTGTATTTGGAAAGTCACTTTCTTTATCAAATCGGTGGAATATGAAACTCGCTTTCTAAAGTAAGTCAGTTTCATTCGAAAGCCAGTCTTTGGAGTCAATCCTGCAACTTTTAACCCATTTTCCTAGGTAGGCCAGTAAATGCGAAACTTGCCTTCAAAAGAAAGCCACTGTAAATAGAATCTCGCTTTCTAAAGTAACCCCTTATCATTAGCAGCTTACTTCCCATGGCAATCCAGTAGAATTAGAAACCCGCTCCCAAAAGAAAGCCACTGAAATTAGAAACTCAGTTTCCAAAGTAACCGACTTTCCTTTTTCCCCTCCACCAATTCCAGTCTCAGGATGAAATTTAATCCCTATTTCGCACCTGAAATTTCTTACTTTCCTATCCTATTCTGGCCTATTTCCGCAATTGACAGATCGGAACGAAAAGAGGATAGGGAAAGAACTAAGTCTTTATGGAAATTGGCGAAGAAATCGGGAAATATGGTATGATTAAGAAAAAAGAATGGACAAATTGTGGAATAAGTAATTGTTTATTTCTAACGTTCGATATAAATAAAAGGATTCTTTTGTGCCTAAGATAGTCGATCACGATCTTTACCGAGTGGAGCTTTTGACAAAGTGTATGCCTATCTTTGTTGCGAAGGGAGTTTCTTCGGTTTCGATGCGCGAGTTATCGAAGGAGTTGGGTGTTTCTACGGGAACTCTTTATCATTACTTTCCAACAAAGGAGATTCTCTTTGAGTCTATGGTCAAACAACTCGTTGCCATTGATGAAAAAGAGATTCGAGAGTTATCGGAAACTCAGTTTAGTCTGGAAGATATTATGAATTTCGTTGCAAAACGGGAAGATCATTTTATGAACTTGATTTTGCTGGCAGTGGATGTAAAGAGACAACTGAACGAATCCAATGACTTGGCTGTGTTAGTCGAGGATTCTTTTACTGCTTATCGAACAGCTTTGGATCAATTTTTTCCTTCCGATACTAATGTAAAAGCGGGGAAGGCTTTTTTGTCTTTTTTTATCGGTGCATTGTTTTTGAAAAATAAAGCCACTGAAGTAACAGACTGGCCGGAACTATTTGAAGGTTTAAGGAACTTGATGGCATTATTCCAAAGCAAAAAATAAGGAGATAGGTATGGCTCTTACCAAACGATTTAGTTTTTTACTTTGTTACATTTTACCTTTGTTAGTGGTTGTGGCAGAATGGTTTGGGGGAGTTACCTATACTATCGTTCCGATCACAGTTTTTTTTCTATTACCAATTTTAGATTTAGTTATAGGAAAAGATAATTCCAATCCAGCCGAATCCAATTTTTTAAACTTACAAAACGATTCTTTTTTCCGTTATTTAACGCAAGGTTGGGCTTATCTACAACTCATCTTTGTGGTTTGGTCAATTTATCGAATTGTATTATTTCCACATTCAATTATGGAATTCCTGTTATTTGCAACCGCTGTTGGAATTGTCACTGGCGGAATTGGAATCACAGTTGGCCATGAACTTGGTCATAAAAATACTAGATACGAACAATTCCTTGCTAAGATGATTTATATGACTGTTTGTTATATGCATTTTTATATAGAACACAATCGAGGACACCATACCAATGTATCGACTCCTAACGATCCCGCTTCTTCTAAAAAGAACCAATCCTTTTATAGGTTTTATCCTCAAACTGTGTTAGGTGCCTATAAATCTGCGTGGGGTCTTGAGAAAAAACGTTTAAGTAAATTAGGTTTGAGTGTTTTTCATTATCGAAATGAGATGATTTGGTATTCAGTCATCACAATTATTTTTTTAGTTTGTATGGTAATCTTCGGAACCATACTTCGTGATGGAGAAGTCCCTTTTGAAGTTCTTGGTTTTTTATTGTTACAATCATTTGTTGCATTTTCTCTTTTGGAAATGACAAATTATATTGAACATTATGGTTTGAAACGAAAAGAAGTGTCTGATGGTAAATTTGAGAAAGTTTTACCAGTTCATTCTTGGAATCAAAATTATTTTGTTTCGAATGCTCTTTTGTTCCAATTACAAAGGCATTCTGATCATCATGCTAATGCCGGCCGAAGATACCAAGCGCTTCGGCATTATGAAGAAGCTCCCCAGTTGCCTTTTGGTTATGAATTGATGATTCTAATTGCTCTCGTACCCCCACTCTGGTTTTCCATGATGAACCCGATCCTGGAATCTTGGGAAAAAAAACAAAACACAATATCTTAAGGTATGAATTCGAAACAATTGTTGAGGAATTTTATCTGAGAAACAAGTTTATCTCACAAAAAATAAAATTCATTGTGAGATAAACGGAAATTTGTTTTTATTTAGATTCCGATTCGGCGAGAACAGATCGTTTTGTTTTTAGAATCGAAAACAATAGATACAGTAAAGCCGCGACCCCTAAATAAAAGAATCCAGTGGCAATATAACCGGAAATAGGTGGATAGAGCAAACTAAAACTAAAGTCTGGGTTTTCCACTTCTTGTAACAAAGTGGCCGTTTTTGGGTCGTTGTTTTTGATTTCATCACCCGTAGGGTAAGTGTATGGATCAAAACTTGGTAACCACTGGTATGGGTTTCCGTAATAGAGTGCATATCCGTCTTTGCTGCTGTCTTGGTTTGCAAAAAAATAAATTTCTTCTAAGGGTTGAACTGTGATTACATTTTTTAAATGTAAGGTTTGATTTTCACCATCATAGATTTGAATTTCAAATTCTCGGCTGATGGTTTTGGAAAGTGGGATTTCTGCATAAGTGCCATCAGCTTTGTTATGACTGACGGTTCCTTCGAATATAGTTTCCCATTCCTTTTTGTCGACTTTTCCGCGAACAGTCACCTGGCGTTCCCAGTTTCCTTCTTCAAATTCTAATTTTAAAATTTGAAATGCTGACTGCGATTCATTGGCGAAGGAAAACTTACAAAGGTTTTCAGCAAGTTCTGGATTGGTTACAGAATGTGATTTCTCCCAATAAAGATTTTTATTTTGTTTGGCTCGGAAAGCAGATGGGAATTTTAAGTCGGAGCCCGGTTCTGCTTCCAAACGAATGAATCTATGTTTTGTTCCACTTAAATCAATTTCGCTTGTGGATTGGTTCCCGTATTTATATAGGAAAACAGATTTTGATTCCAAAAATTGGTCTGGGTTATCACCTAACTTGAGTGTGACTGATGTTTCGTAGTCATAGGAGTTCGTAACAGAAAGTTTTGTATAATTCATTCCCTCTGGTAATTTAGGAAGTTCCAAAACATAAATTTCCATTTCATCTTTTTTGGAAAATAATAGTTCTGGTTTTACTTTTTCCGTATTTTTTGCTACTTCTTCGGCATTTTGGATATGGTAAGGAACAATTTCTCCGTTGTAAGTAACACGAAGGTCTCCATAAAAAGAATGTTTATAAACATCTTCATCTAAGGTGAGTTTTACAACTCCGTTAGGAGAAAGGTTTCCTGCGATTTTTAAATCTTTTTTGTATTTAAAGTTTTGAACCGCAAGTGGACGGCTCATCAATTCAGAAGTAATAACACTAATAAATAAAATAGGGAGTAAATACTTGGTCTTCATTTTGTTTCCTTTTTGAAATGATTGTATAATGTTCCTGTTACGATGAGCGTAACTCCTAAGAATAAACCTGCGAGAATTCGATAACCCAAACTCAAATTCCAGAAATCATAAAGATAGAATTTTAAGATGACTAAGGTTAAGGAGCCAAAACCGACATATTTAAGTGGTTGGATTCTTTTTGCAAATCCTACCGATAACGCAATCAGTCCATACACAATCAAACTAAGTGTGTAGAGAAATAATTGTTTCTCCTCAGGAAATCCAAGATAAATTTCCACAAAGGTTCCGAGTAAAAAGTAAGGATAGGCGGCATACAAAAAGAGTTTGGATAACTCAGAAAACTTTCTGCTGTAAAAATAAGAAACGACTAGATACGCTGATCCCGTTGCAAAAATTAAAAATCTTCCATTGAGAAAAGGGATTTCGTTAAAAGAGCGATAGGTGAATGCAAAAACATAAAACAGGGCAAAGAACCAAACGGGAAATGCAGCAAAGTACATATACATTTGTTTGGAATAGGTTGAGGCAACAGTCACAAGAAAGGCAAAACTGATTAGGCTAAACGCTAATAGTTTTCCTGTGGTTCCAATGACAATTAGGCTTACGATAAAGGGAAGACCAAAGAGGCCAATCAAGTCGTAGATTTTTTTCTTCTCAATACTAAGCTCTGTTTTCCGAATGGAACGTTCATACAATCCGTAGAATACGATTAGGATTAAGGTAAGTAAAAATGGTTTGGCCACTGGATAAAAAACAGAAAAAACCCAGAAAGACTGAACAAATCCAAGTCCAACGGTAAAGCCGATTGTGACTAAGGTGAGGATTGGTTCTTTGGATTTTGTCGTTTCTAATGTTTGGAATTCTCTGAGTAAAAATAAAACAAAAACACCTAATTGAAAAACAATTGGGAAAAATGGTTTTGCATCCACTAAATTGTCATTCGCCCATCCAACAAAAATTAGGTGGTTTGCTGCAAGTAAAATGAGTGGTATTACTTTCCAACCTGTATCTTTTCTCACCCAAAAGAATAATACATTCCAAAGGAGTAAATAGGTGAATAAAAAAGGATAGGAGTTTTGGCCAGTAGAAAGAAGGAGGGGAACAAGGAAGGCACCAAAAGATGCAAACCCAAACAACACTTCGCTTTTTTGTGCATGTGCGATGGCTACCGTAGTTAAACTAATGATAAGGAGTCCAACAAAACATGTTTCCGTAGAGTACAAATCGTACCATAAATATCCTGAATAATAGGCAGAAAACAAAACGGCAATCCCCAGTCCCAAAAGACTTGGTGAGAGATAGGGTCTTGTTTTTCGTACTCGGTATCCATAGAGTAAAATAGGAATCGCAGATACGAGTCCGATCCAAATACGAACCGATTCATTGATCCAATATTCTTCGATGGCTAAATAGAAAAACCAAATGGAGGCAAGTAGTAAGGAAAAGACTCCTAACTTAACAAATAAGTTTTCTCCAATCCATTCCACAAACCAATTGGGGCCTTCTTTTAACGGAACTTCTGTTTGGTGAGTTTCGACAGGAATTGGTTTTGGAACAGGTGGGGTAACTTGTTTCTGAGTGACTTTAGGACTCGATTGGGATAAAACTCTTTCTTTTAAAAAAGAAAGTTCCCTCTCCATAGACTGGATCCTTGTGAGGATCTCTTGGGTTTCTTTTTCTTCCACGGAGGAAATGGTTCACATCCGTGGAAAGAGGGGAACTACTTTTTATTCTGGATCGCTCCACATTCCATTTTCGCGAATGAGTTCGATGAGTTGGTCGGCAGCTTCCACCTCAGACACTCCTTTTTTGACAATTTCTTTCCCTTTGTAGAGATGAACCTTACCAATTCCGGCTCCGACGTATCCAAAATCGGCATCCGCCATCTCCCCAGGACCATTTACGATACAACCCATAACGGCGATTTTCACACCTTTTAGGTGGCCTGTCATTTTTTTGATCATCGCCGTTGTGGATTGTAAATCAAACATGGTGCGGCCACAAGAGGGGCAGGAAATATACTCTGTCTTTGTTAGGCGAAGTCTCGTGGCTTGTAAAATATCAAAACTTAAAACAAGGGATTCTTCTGGTTCCCCATCACCATAGGAAAGGCGCACCACATCTCCAATTCCATCGAGTAAACTCCCTCCGACTTGGATCGAAGATTCATATAAAAGTTGTTCTTTATTTTCGGATTTTGTGACAAGGGTGATGGGATAATCTGATTCACTTAAATGAAAAGCTAACTTTCGTATGGTGAGTAAATCTCCGTTTTTAACCGAAAAAATTAAATTTTGAATTTTTCTTTTTTGGGATTCCCTTACAATTTTTTCCACTAAGTGAATGTCTTTCGCATCAATACTCCATTCGATACATCTTTTGTCTTTTGCGAAACGTGTGACAAAATCCAAAAGGTCATCCCATGACTCTTCTGATTCTTGGAAAAAAATACTTGGGTTGATCACCCATTTATGGATCCGGTAGAGGTCTTCTGCTAAACTATCGTATTGATAGGTAAGTTCTTTCGATAATTCCACGGAAACAGGAAGAGGGAAAGATCCTCTTCGAACCATCGTTCCCAGCGATAACAAATCCATTTCCGATTGGATTTCAAAATGGATCAACTCGGGGATTCTGCCTGATTTGGTTTCTCTTTGGATGAGGTTTAGAACTTCTTCTGCTGACTCTGAACCAAAAAATGGAAAACTAATTTCGATCCGCACAGGAGACGCATCCCCAAGTTTTGTATCTCCCAAACTTAATTCTTTGGAATAGAATCTAGAGTATTGGAAAGGATCACGAAATTCAGTATAAATGGTTTCTCTGTTTTGTGAAACCGAGGCATCTGATGCGGACGTAACATTTGTGGAAGTAGATCCATGATTTAGTTCATTTAGAAAACTTTCATTGTACTTCTTAACTAATTCTTTCGCAACCGGGATTTCATAAATGGCATCTTCGGTAAGAGATACACGTATGGTATCTCCAAGTCCATCTTCCAACAAACTTCCAATTCCGATTGCTGATTTGATCCTTCCATCTTTTCCATCCCCAGCCTCAGTCACACCTAAGTGTAAGGGATAATCCATTCCTAAATCATAAAATCGAGAAACTAACATTCGATAGGCTTGGATCATCACTTGTGGATTGGAAGCCTTCATCGAAACAACGATATCTTGGTAGGAGTTTCTTTCCGCGATGCGGATAAACTCCAATGCCGATTCTACCATCCCGAGGGGAGTGTCGCCAAACCGATTCATGATCCGGTCGGATAGGCTTCCGTGATTGGTTCCAATCCGCATGGCCACACCTAGTTCTTTGGCGCGAAGGACCAGGGGAGTAAATACTTCTTCTATTCTTTCTAACTCTTCGTTGTAGTCTTTGTCTGTGTATCCGATGATTTCAAATTTTTTTTTGTCAGCAAAGTTACCTGGATTGATTCGCACCTTCTCAACCCATTCCACACATTTGAGAGCAACTTGTGGAGTAAAATGTATGTCTGCCACCAAAGGCACTTTTAGTCCCAATTCTTTCATCCTTTGACGGATATTGGGTAGGTTGTCCGCGTCCGCTTGACTAGGGACTGTTAGGCGAACGATTTCGGATCCAGCTTTTTCTAAATCGGAAATTTGTTTGATACTGGCTTCCGTATCTCTTGTGTTAGATGTAATCATGGATTGGATACGAATTGGGTTTTTCCCACCAATTCCAACACCTCCCACCATCACTTCTCGGGTGGGACGTCTTTTATAGAAAAATGGCGATTCGTTATATTTCGTGCTCATTTGAATCTTATGTTCTCATTATCTAGGAAATTAAATTCGAAATTTTGGGCAAGCAGTATGAAAAAAATCTGTGGGTTTCAATTTCCATCCTTTGAAGACCGAAAATCTATTTAGGAAGAATACCCCTTAGTTTTGGATACGATGAATACTGAAGTAAAACAAGGCCTACAGAGAAAATACCGGGTGCAAGTCACGGTCGCAATCTACCGCGAGGGAAGTTTGTCCTACAAAAGTGAAATCCTATCGCCTGCCTATTATGACAAACGCCAAGAAGCCCGGGACCATATCCGTCAGGAAATTCGCGAAAGATTGGCACATTCAAAATTCTTCCGTTCGACTCGTTTGGACTACGATTTAGTTCGGTATACCGAAGAAGGAAGTTGTAATACCTTCCTTCGTTATAGCATCCAAGACTCGGAAATTTGAATCCTCAGAAAAAACTCCACGAATGGTATTTAATCCATAAGCGGGATCTCCCGTTTCGAAAGAAAAAGCAAGCCTATCCTATTTGGATTTCAGAAGTGATGCTCCAGCAAACTCGCGTTAATGCAATGTTGCCATTGTACGAATCCTTTATGAAACGTTTTCCAAATCCGGAAACCTTAGCCCAAGCAGAAGAAGCGGAAGTCCTAGCAAATTGGAAGGGGCTTGGATACTACAGCCGTGCGAGAAACATAAGAAAGGCGGCCATCTTTTTAGTTCAAAATTATAATGGATCCTTTCCGAAAGACCTAAATTCTGTTTTGAAACTTCCTGGAATTGGAAACTATACGGCAAGGGCAATCCTTTCTATTGCTTATGACCTTCCTCTGGCAGTTTTAGATGGAAACGTAAAACGGGTTTTATCTCGTTACTATGGTTATACGGATAATATTTTAGGTCCCAAAGCGGATAGTGAATTACAAAAGAAAGCGGATGAGTTTTTAAACAAGGATCATCCCGGCGATCACAACCAAGCCATGATGGAACTCGGCGCTACCGTTTGTTTGCCTGAGTCACCTAAATGTCTGTTATGCCCTCTCACAGAATCCTGTTTTGCGAGAATCCACCAACAAACCGCAGAGATTCCTCTCCGTGAAAAAAACAAAAAACAGACCTTACTGACTGGTGAGATTCTTGTATTCGTTTATCAAAAATCCATTCTCCTCCTTCGGGAGCCTAGGATGCGTTTTCTGAAAGGGATGTTTCACTTGCCTTATGGATTTATTGGTGAGGTTCCCGAGGAAACGTACGAACCCTCTCTGCTTTTTATATCCTTAAAAAAAACAATTCCAACCAAAACCTATCAACCAATTGGCCAGTTCAAACATACCATCACTCACCATAAAATGGTTTTTTCGGTGTATTCCCGTAACTTGGAAGAGAAAGATTCTCTAGAAGGATTGGCAAAGAAATTCGGTGTCGAAAGTAAGTGGGTGAGTCTTTCTGATTTGGAAACGGAGTTTCCATCTTCTCTCGCATCCAAGGTAAAAAAGTTTTTGCTTTACTTGTAATCTTAGTTCGCTTACGATTCACGGGCTATGGCTCCAATCATTGTTTGGATTGAACAAATCGTTTCAAACATCCCATTGCCTATTTTAGAGGTTTGGGGCCGGTTCGCATTTTTACTAGGATCCATCATTTCTATTTTCGCATTTACCGGATTTACCTTTCGGAATGGGAAATCCTTTCGCATTTCACGAGAAGTTTGGAATTGGAACCTAACTAGTTTTTATTGGTTTCTCATCACTTTTGTTTCGATCTTTGTAACTGGGTATTTGGGAAGTTCTATTGTTCTCATTCCAGGAGCCCAAACCTTAGAAAGCCTAAAAGATTTATCCGTATTTCTCTGTTTGAATTTTTTTGGTTATCCGGCGCTCCTTGCGGTTCCTTTTGCTTACGGGTTGTCTGATCTTATCGAAGGGGTTCCGCCAGAATTTTTATGGGACTGGTTGCCCGGGTATTTTATCAACCCAACTATGTTTTGGTTGTCTTACCAGATGATTGGTAAGTCTCCTGACTTTCGGAAATTTAGGATTTGGGTTTATTACTTTCTTTTCGTTTTATTATTTTTAATCCTCGAGCCGTTTTTATGGGGATTTTTATGTTCGGAACAATTTGGAGCGGAGATATCTTATCGTACAGTTAGTTCTGCTTTACTTTTCACAACAGGCATCACTTGGATTCTCGCACCATTTGTGATGTTTGTAACTTTTCCAATTATTCGAAAGATAGGATTTTTTTGGGCAGAAGTTCCTGGCCAAGTCAAAGAAGTTACTTTATCTGACCCTCAAACCATTTGGAAGTCCGGTCCCAAAGAATGGGATATCCTCCAACCAGAATCGGATACCCGAACAGGAATCTCTTTGCAGTTATTCATTGTGACTCCTTTTGTTCTTTTGGTTTTGTTTCTTGTGGGAGTGACTGCTTATGTAACTCTCAAAAATGCAGAAAACTCTGCCTACCAAATGGTAGAAGTGTTACATAGGCAATGGTCAAAAAATATCAACTTGAGTTTTGATCGTTATTTATCCGAACTTCCTAAATCATCCATTCAGAATTTTGATCCCATTGATTTGGTTCAAGTTTTGGATGAATCCAAAGTGAATAATCATGGCCATGTTTTTTTGTTAGATGAACATTTGAATCCTCTTGCTTCTTTATCAATGGGTCTTGGGAAAACCCGGTTACAAGAAACTGTTAGAGTTGAGTTAAAAAAACTAGGGAATGAAATTTATACCTCTGAAAAAAGATTTAGTTTTGCCATTGTTACTAAAAAACCACTCTCACGAGAAAATTGGAATGCAATGGTAACCATTTATACTCATCCCAACTTAAAAGAAAAAACATATCTGATTACTCTTTTTCCTAATTCATTTTATTTAAGCGGAGTCATCTCCGGAAATAGTGAATCTGCTATGGTTTTTGCTTGGGCGATTTTACTCAGTTTGCTTCTGGCAGTTGTAATTGCTGAATTTGTGACAAGGCCAGTATTATCCTTTGCAAAAGCATCCAAATCATTGGCCAAAGGGGATTGGGACATTCCTGTTGGAGAAAGTATGATTGCTGAACTCAAAGATTTGTCGGAAGCATTTCGTTTTATGTCTTCGGAACTCAAACAAAGTTTTGAACGAGTGGAAGAAAGCCAACGTTTGGTGATGGAAACCAATTCCAATTTAGAAGATAAAATTGGTCAAAGAACAGAAGCGCTGATCGAAAGTAATCGGAGTCTTGTGGAGATGATAGAGACAAAGGAAAAAATTCTCATCGATTTACACAAAACTCAAACCCAACTTCTACAGAGTGAAAAGTTAGCAGCACTTGGTCAATTTGCTGCAGGGATCACTCATGAACTGAACACTCCGCTTGGTGCCATCACTTCCAGTGTACATACCATGTCTGAGATCTTAAAAAATGATGTTACCAGTTTGCCTGAATTTTTAGAATCTTTAAATGTTTCTGAAAGAGATGACTTTCGACATCTACTCCATATGAGTGTTTCCTTTGGATCTCGTAATTCAGGACTTCTCAATCGTATGGAAAAAAAAGAAAGATTGGGAATTCTAAATTCGCACCAAATTGAAAATCCAGAAGAGATGATGGATGATTTGGCTTCTCTTGGAATCCTCCAATTGGATGAGCCACTTTTAAAAATTTTAAAGAAACCAAGAACTGGAATCATTCTACAAAATGTTCTGATTTTAGGCAGTTTATATCGTTTGGTTTATGTTGTACAAACGGCTACAGAAAAAGCAGCTCATGTTGTGAATGCCCTGAAACATTATCTTTATACAGATCGACTGGAAACAGAAACAAACTTTCAAAAAGTTCATATTCCTACAGAACTTGATTCGATTCTCACTTTATACCAAACAAAAATTAAAAATGATGTCGAAATCACCAAACTTTATACTACGACTGATTATTGTTTGGCGGAAAGGGATAAACTCAACCAAGTTTGGATCAATATCATTAACAACGCGTTACAAGCAATGGACTATCGAGGAAAATTACGAATCTCTGTTTCCTCAAATGAAGATACAGTCATTACTAGCATCCATGATACGGGAAAAGGAATTGCAGTAGAAATTCGAGACAAAATTTTCCTACCTTTTTTCACTACAAAAAAACATGGCGAAGGAATTGGGCTTGGGCTTGACATTTGTAAACAAATCGTAGAAAAGATGAGGGGTTCGATTGAATTTTCGTCAGACGAAAATGGAACAGAGTTTAGGGTTTACTTGCCAAAGGCAGAAAAAGGGGAACGAGATTGAATTTTACGCAGTTGCAACATGAGAAAAACGCAATTCTTTGCGTTGATGATGAACCCATCCTGCTTTTGTCCCTCGTACAAGAACTAAAACGCGAGATTGGTGGGAGTTATACCTACGAAACTGCGCAAAATCCCGAAGAAGCCATGGAAGTGATCGATGACCTCTGTAGTTCTGGTGTGGAAGTGATTCTCATTTTGTCTGATTGGCTGATGCCGGGAATGCGGGGAGATGAATTTCTCATCCAAGTTCACCAAAAATACCCTCAAATCAAATCCATCATGATCTCGGGCCATGCCGACCGTGACGCCATCAACCGCGTCAAAGAAGAGGCAAAAACCTACGCCATTTTTTCCAAACCTTGGAACACCCGAGAATTACTCGATGCAGTTCGTTTCTGTTGCAATTTGACCTAAGTCCCATTTTCTGGACTTAAGGTGCGTACCATATACATTCGCAAACTCCGATTTGAAGAGGCTCGTATCAAATTAGAACGAGAGCTCCATGAAGCCTTTATGGACGGGGAATCCTACGTCGAAATTTTGCATGGTATTGGGGAAGGAATCCTCCGCCGAATGGCGATTGACTACGTGGAGACTTGCGATTTTCTGAAACTAGTGGAGACCGATCCGATGTTTCGGTCCAATCCGGGCGCAACGATGGTAGAAATTCTCGCTCCGTCCAAAGAATACATCAACCGATTGAAATCATGACCGAATCTAATTCTCGCATCGAAATCCTGGACGTCACTTTAAGAGACGGGGAACAAACCAATGGTGTTTCTTTTTCCTGGCAACAAAAGCTAAACATCACCAAACATCTATTAAAAGATCTAAAAACAGATCGTGTCGAAATTGCTAGCGCTCGCGTTTCTCCTGGTGAGTTTGAAGCCGTTAAAAAAATTGTAGAGTGGGCAAAATCAGAAGGCCTTCAAAATCGAATCGAAATTTTAGGGTTTGTGGATTATGATAAAACAGTAGAGTGGATGAACGGAACAGGAGTTCGAGTTCTCAATCTCCTCACAAAAGGATCACTCAACCACCTAACAAACCAACTTCGAAAAACTCCAGCAGAACATTTTGCAGACATTCAAAAAACAGTAGAGTTTGCTGCGAAATCTGGGATCACTGTGAATGTTTATTTGGAAGATTGGTCCAATGGATACACTCATTCTCGTGATTATGTTTTAGAATATTTAAGTGTTGTATCCAAGTATCCTGTCAGCAAATTTTATTTAGCAGATACACTTGGTGTTTTGTCGCCTGCAGAAGTCCGAAATGCAATCACTGATTTAGTAAAAGAATTCCCTAAACTTTGGTTTGAGTTTCATGGCCATAATGATTATGACTTGGCTGTTGCCAATTGTTTAGAAGCAGTCTCTGCCGGAGCTCGTGGCCTACATGTGGCTGTGAATGGTCTTGGGGAAAGAGCGGGTAATTCACCTTTAGAGGCAGTTGTCACTGCTTTACATGACAAAACAAAGTATCGAACTTCTGTCATAGAAAAAGAAATCACTAGTGCATCTAGACTTGTCCAAGTTTTTTCTGGGAAACGTATTTCGGATAACCGTCCGATTGTCGGGGAAGATGTATTCACACAAACGGCAGGTGTTCATGCAGATGGGGACAAAAAAGGAAATTTATATGCCAATCCCATTTTACCAGAACGATTTGGTAGAAGCCGTGTATACGCATTAGGGAAGTTAGCTGGTAAGGCGAGTATTACTGAAAATTTAAAACAGTTGGGAATGGTTCTTTCTCCCGAAATTGAAAAAAAAGTTTTAGAACGAGTGATCGAACTGGGAGACCAAAACAAAACGGTCACAAAAGAAGACCTACCGTACATTATCTCTGACATCACTGGTGAAAATTTAGAAGCCAGTTTTCGTATCGAATCTTGTACGGTGACTAGTGGAATTGGTGTCAAACCTAAGGCCGAAGTAAAGGTCAATTACTTAGGAAAGGATTACGCGGCTAAGGGAGAAGGGGATGGTGGTTATGACGCTTTTATGAATGCCCTCGGTAAAATTCTAAAAGATTTAAATATCAAAATCCCAAAACTTTCTGATTATGAAGTAAGGATTCCACCCGGTGGAAATACCAATGCCCTTGTGGAAACGGTGATTACTTGGAAAGGTGATGGCGAAACCAATCCCATCCGAACCATCGGAATTGACTCTGACCAACAAGTGGCAGCTGTTAAGGCCACAGAACGATTGTTACATATTTTACTCGGAAACGTATGATTCATTTTTTAATCGTAGGCCTCGGTAATCCAGGGGATAAATATAAAAACACCCGCCATAACATTGGTTTTATGGTTCTTGATGCATTGGCATCTAGTTTTGGTGTTTCTTTTAAAGATTCCAAAAAATATGCAGATTCCTCTCATACTTGGGAAGGAGATAAAATCCACCTTTTGAAACCTTTGGAATTTATGAACCTTTCCGGAAAGGCAACTCAAACCCTTGCCAATCTATATAAAATTCCCGCAGCGCAAATCCTAGTCGTCCAAGACGAAGTGGATTTACCTTTTGGTAAGATAAAAAATAAAATTGGGGGCGGAACCGCTGGCCACAACGGACTAAAAGATATCGTTGCAAAACTCGGTACGCAAGACTTCCATAGGTTGCGGTTTGGGGTAGGTAAACCTGAAAAAGGCGGAATGGAAGTGGCAGACTTTGTTTTGCAAAATTTTAATTCGGAAGAACGAAATACCTTGGATAGTCTAATTAAAGAATCTATTAACAAAATAGAAGATTGGATCAAAACAAATCGGAATCTGATCAAAAAAGAAACAAATGCGTAACTTAAGGTTATCGCTTAATAAAAGTAGAATATAAGGTTAACATCATTGTCCATGTCAAATGAAAAAGAGACAGCTATCAATCTTCGTAATCTCCTCTTTCAAACCGTCTTATCAATTGTTATTGTTTTAGTAATTGTTTTTGGATTGGCTTTTTTCTTTCGAAAGGAACTTTTGGGGTTTAGCGAACACTTTGTCCGTATTTTTGGATACTGGGGACTATTTGTTGGAATGATTTTTTCGGATAGCCTTCCTGCCTTCGTTCCGCCCGATGCTTTCCTCATGCTTGCCATCACCGGCGAAATGGATCCTTTAAAAACAATTCTATCAATGTCCTTTGGGAGTATCCTTGGTGGGTCTTTGGCTTATTTGATTGGATTGTATGTGATTCCGCGATTTCATTTGGGAAGACAAATGGTTTTGCATTATGAAGATAAATTACTTCCTTACTTACGTAAATATGGATTTGGGGCTGTGGTTCTCAGCGCCCTCACTCCCATTCCTTATTCTTGGATGGCTTATACTGTTGGAACCTTTAAGATGCGTTATTCGTTGTTTTTACTCGGTTCTCTTTTTCGTTTTGTTCGTGTGACTGTATATTTTTATGCCATGTATCTGGGATGGATTACAGGAGGATAAATGTCGGAAGACCGGTTGTTCCCAAAATCTGTGGACGAAGTTATTTTGGAGAAGGTAAGATTTTTCTTTTTACCAGATCGAACAGCTGCCTTCGTTAAAAATTTGGTGGATGGAAAAGTATCTGAAAGGTCTCTCATTTGTTGTAACTCCGGTTGTGATGTTTGTAATGAAACCATATACAACTGTTATATGGCAGTAAAAAAAGAATTGGAAAAATCTTAAATTGGATTCTCTTTTTTCGCAGAACAAACAGACCCCTCTCGCTCATGCGGTCAGGCCTAAAACTTGGTCTGAGTTTGTAGGGCAAACTCAAGTGGTTCAGTCACTTAGAGCCATTTCTAAACCCACCTCCATTTTGTTATACGGGCCACCCGGTTCGGGAAAAACCACATTGGCTCATCTTCTCAGCCAAGGATGGAATCTGCAAAACCGTTATCTCAGTTGTGTGACCAGTGGTTTGAAAGAGGTAAGAGAAGTTTTAGATGAAGCCAAAAGACAGGGAACGATTGTTTTATTTTTAGACGAAATCCATCGTTTTTCTTCCTCACAACAGGATGCACTTCTTTCAGCAGTGGAAGAAGGCGAAATCATATTGATTGCTGCTACCACTGAAAATCCCAGCTTTCGAGTGAATAAAGCACTTCTTTCTCGGATGCTTGTGTATCGACTGACCACTCTTTCAGAAGAAGAAGAAAATTCTATTTTTGAAACTTGCCTTACAAAATTAAATCATAAGAGTACATTTCCAGAGGATTTAAAAAAGGAGCTCTTTCGCAGAAGTTCGGGTGATGCCAGGAAACTCCTTGGGTATCTCGAACGAATTTTAAGTTTTACAGAAGATACGGGAAGTATCAACGAATCCAAATTAGCTGAAATTCTAGGTGAAAACGTAATTTTTTATGATAAAAATAGTGAAAGTCATTATGATATCATCTCTGCTTTTATCAAATCCCTTCGTGGCAGTGACCCAGATGCTGCACTTTTTTATTTAGCACTTATGATCGAAGGCGGAGAAGACCCACTTTTTATTGCAAGAAGGCTTGTGATTTTTGCAAGCGAAGATGTCGGGAATGCTAGTGTCCATGCCCTTCCACTTGCCATCTCCACTTGGCATGCCGTCGAACGTGTCGGAATGCCAGAAGGAAGGATTCCTTTGGGGCAGTGTACTACTTTTTTAGCATCTGCTCCAAAGTCTAATGCTAGTTATCTGGCGATTGATCGGGCACTTCAATTAGTTCGGGAAAGAAAACGTGAGTTCCAAATTCCAAATCATCTTCGCAATGCTCCCACAGCCACACATAAGAAGGAAGGGGCAGGGAAAGATTACCAATACCCTCATGATTTTCCCGATCACTTTGTAAGAGAAAAATATTTTCCTGAATCCTTTTATCCGAATCCACCGAAGTTCTATGAACCAACAAACCAAGGGATGGAGAAAAATTTAAAAGACCAACTCAAAAAACTTTGGGAACCTGGGAAGTAAGTTCGATCATTCTAGAAACAGGTATCATTCAAATTTGAAAACAATTATCTATCGACCTTACTATGTTTTCGGTAATCTGTGTTCTCGACTTTTTTCTTTTTAACTCATTCCAGGAATACTTTCCTTTTTTGTTTGGCATGAACATGTTCGATTCGGGTCCAATACTTCTCTAGTTTTTCCAATTGATCCTTGTCATTTGTTGATTCTATCGCGAATTGTAAAAACTCCTTTGCTTTTTCAAAATCTCCTTTTTTTCCATATAGAACTGCTAGGTGGGTTGTGTTTTTTAAATGTTGTGGTTCTCTAAGGATGAGTCTTTCCGAATATTCGATTGCCTTATTGATCTTTCCTAACTTTTGATAAGCAAAAGATAAGGATAGTAGTATGTGGTTGCTGTCTGCCTTTAAGGATAAATATTCCTCGCCATACTTAATGGCTTGTTCGTATTCATTGTTTGCGATTCTAAATTTCATCAAATTTTGTAATACTTCTAGATTGTGTCGGTTGAGTTCGTAAGCATTTTCTAAAAGGGTTCGGGCTGCGACAAAATTTCCCTTTCGAATTTCTTGTTTGAACCTAGATACTTGCTCGAATCCATCTTTGATCAAGATAGTTTCTTCTTGTCGATCTGGACTAAATTCTAATCGGAATAGAGACAAGTCATCGGTAAGCTCTCCCGTTTGTTGGATGGATCGAACGATTCCAGAAAGATCACCTTCTCTTCTTCTCACATGTTCCAAAAAAAGTTTTTCATCTGTATTTAGAAAATGTTCACCGCTACAAGCACCATGAACCAAAATATCATCTTTTCCATCGGATCCACCAAAAAGTACATCTCCGATTTGTAATTGGAAAATGTTAATAGCAAACCGGTCTTGCGGAAGGGTAGCGCCAATTTTTAGATAACTGTATTTTGTTTTGATAAAACTTGGAACTCCATCTCTGTATAAAATTAAATGGGGATGTTCTGCATTTACAAAATATAATAGACCTGACTCGTCTTCGACTAATCCAAGAATGAGTGATACAAGCATAGTGTAGTCAAAACTCTCAAAGGTTTTGTTTAGTTCATCAAACACTTCACGTAACCACTGTTCTGGATAACGATTTTGGTATTCCTCTCTATTTTTGGTTCTTTCTATGATGGATCGAAATACCGCTCCGAGAACCAAAGCACCGGCAGCACCTTGTAAAGATTTTCCCATTGCATCTGCATTGATGAAAACAATATGTTTTTTCCCACGTAAGTAGACAGTGTGTGCAACAGATAAATCACCTCCAATTTCTCCTTGTTTTCCTTGGAAGGAAAATTCCTTCTTTTGTTTTGTTAAAAATTCTATTTTTACATTGGAACTTTCGATTTCAGTTCCTCCCAAAGGTTTCACAAGTAAGGAAGTTAAATAATAATCTCCATCTTGGTGGAGTTTGATCTTTTTGATTTCTTCGGCGGCTTTTCTTTTTTCAATTTCATAAGCGATACTTCGACTCATCATCTCAATGACTTCTATGAAATGGTTTTCGATCGGAGTTCCGCCTATCTCAGTGGAGAAAAAACCAATGGATCCTTCCATTTTCCCGTCAATGACTATCGGCGATTCTATGTACTTCAGAAATCCAAACTCTTTAAAAAAAGAGGTTTTTTGAAGGTTATCCTCTGAAGATAATATATCTTCAGAGAAGATTGTTTTTTTTGATTCATTTGCCTTTGCAAAAAAACTATCTACAATCCGAAAGGTCTCACCTTGTTTAAGGTCGCCTGATTCTCCTTCAATTTGTAAAATTTTATATTTATCTTGGCTCACTTTACTGATGATCCCAACCGGAAAATGAAATAGTTGTAATCCAGTTTTAAGATATCCTGAAAATAGATCTTCAATGGATTCGAAATGAGAAGTGGTGAGTCTGTGAATTTCTTTTAAAGAATGGCTGAGTGCATACACTGATTCGATGGCATGAGAAATATAAGTATCTGATTTACGTCTTTCCAGTTCCTGGGCTGTTCTCACAGAAAGTAGTTCTAAAATTCGAATCAGTCTATTTAGGTGAGGGATGTGTTTCCTGTTGAGAACCGCTATGACACCTATGATCTCTCCCGATCTTGATTTAAGAGGAAAACCGAGGTAATGGCTTCCTTTGATTGATAATACCGATTCAAAACCGGGATACCTATCTTCTAAATTCAAAGTATGGTAATAGGATTTAGTTTCGATCACTTCTGAACATGGAGCAATGTTACCATTGTAGGTTTTGGCTGCTGAAAGTTCTCCTAAATGAACCAAGGATAAAGTTTGAAATTGTGAGGATTCTTTTTTCCATTCAGAGATCCAAACGGCTGATAGGTGAAATATTTGTGAGAGTCTCAAAACTCTTGTCTGAAAAAAATCACCTGATGGGGGAGATAAAATCACAGAAGAAAATGATTCCAAAATTTCATGAGATTCTCTGGAAATTTCGTAAGGGTTGTAACTGGGTCTTGTTTCTGTAAACATTCCGGACTCCTTTTGTTTTAGGAAAAAGGAGGATTTCTCACTAAACAAGGAGTAATTCGCTATTGCAGATAAATATTCCGCTATAACGCACATGCGTTTATCTGAATGTAAAAGATTCTAGGCCATTTGGGGTGTGGCAGTTTGCATTCAGCTCACCCTTTTGTAAAAAACATCTTTCTTTCACCTCTCAGGGATTGCTAATTAATAATTACAATTTGTTAAGTCTGGTTCTATCTTAGGGGAATGGAATCATCTCACTTGTGACAAAAGTAAGGTATGCGATTTCTTCACTGACTTACTTTTTACAGTCAGTTACCTTTTCACCTAAATGCCAGGAGCATTGGCTTACTTATTTCATTCGGGAATCTATTTCACTCGCTTTCCCATTCTAGTGAGTTCCTTTTGAAACCGGTTATCTTTCTACAGCGAGTTTCTTTTGAAACCAGCTTTCCTTCTGCAGTGACTTTCTTTTGAAACCGACTTTCCTTTTCCAGGGCCTATCTTTTTACACTCGCTGGTAATCAAAATTGCCTGATTTTTGAGAGCCATTCTCAAATGAACGGTTTGGGACAACAATGATGAGAAAAATGGTCAGAAAAGAATCTCGCCTTGACATTTCAAAATAAGGATGAGATCATTCAAGGAATGGGTTCTGCTCCAGATAGTTTTGCTCCAATCCTTCTACAACTTTTGCTCGGAGTCGGTTTCTCCGCTCTGATCTTGACCCTTGCCTTCCTCATCAATCCGAAGAAAAAATCGAAACCTCAAGACACATTTGAATGTGGGGTTACGTATTACGGTGATGCCAGAGGACTTTTCAACATTAAGTTTTATCTTGTTGCGGTTCTCTTCATCCTCTTCGACATTGAAGCCGTCTTTTTATACCCTTGGGCTGTAAACTTAATCGGTTTCAAAGAAGCAGGTCTTGGAACTTTCTTTTTACTAGAGATGTTTTTCTTTTTACTCATACTTGTTGTGGGTCTATACTATATATGGAAGAAGGGAGCACTGGAATGGGATTAACAGAAACACTATCCAAACCGGGTGAGATGTTTGGCGATATGTTCCAAGTCGCTACACTGGACAATGTGGTACAATGGGGACAAAGTTTTTCTTTATGGCCTTATCCGTTTGCCACTGCTTGTTGTGGAATCGAATACATGAGTACATCTTGTGCTGATTATGACATCGCTCGTTTTGGTGCAGAACGTCCTTCTTTTTCTCCGCGCCAAGCCGATATGATTTTGGTACTCGGAACCATCACATATAAGATGGCTCCCGTATTACGCCAAATATACGACCAATTAGCCGAGCCAAAGTTTGTGATTTCTGTGGGTGCCTGTGCCTCGTCTGGTGGGATGTTTCACACCTACGGTGTGTTACAAGGTGTTGATCGAATTCTTCCTGTTGATGTTTATGTTCCTGGTTGTCCACCAAGACCGGAAGCACTTTTAGATGCTCTTGTGAAACTGCAAAAGAAAGTCCAAGGCCAAGGTTTGGAAGCTAGACGCCAAGAAGTCATGAGAAAAATCGAAGAAATCAACGAACGCAACAAACCTCTTGTAGTGGCATGAAAGAAACAATTACAGAATATTTAAACTCCAGGTTTTCCGATGTGTTACTCCCGCAAAGGGACATAAACACCAATTTACTTTATTTTAGTATCAAAAAGGAGTCCCTCCCTACCGTTGTACAAGCGCTAAAGGATCATCCTGATTTTGCTTTCATTTATCTGAATGACCTTACTTCTGTGGATTGGCTTGGGAAAAGAGATCCAAGGTTTGAGGTTGTTTATTTACTTCGTTCTCCTAAAAACAAACACTTCCGTTTGCAGCTGCGAGTTCCAGTGGGAGAGGGGGAAGAAGTTCCGAGTTTAGTTTCCATTTTTCCTGCGGCCAATTGGCCTGAAAGAGAAGTGTTCGACCTTATGGGGATTTCTTTTTCAAACCATCCTCAAATGGAAAGGCTCATTATGCCTGATAACTTTGTTGGACATCCACTTCGTAAGGATTATCCATTGGAAGGCCCGGGGCAAGATTATCTCATCGAAGATTTACTCACCATTCACGTGAACGAGGATATTACCGGTTAGGCGGTAGGAAATCATTATGGTAATGTATGAAAAAACAGCCGAACATTTTGGCAAAAAATTCAAAGACCTACCGGAAGGCCATTTACTAGTCAACCTTGGTCCAAGCCATCCTGCCACACATGGAATTTTACAAAACGTAATCCAAATTGATGGAGAACGAGTTGTCGATACAGAATCAGTGATTGGTTATGTACATCGATGTTTTGAAAAACTAGGCGAACGTTACGATTACAATCAGTTCTTAGTTTGTACGGATCGTATGAACTATGTATCCACTCCACTCAATAATATTGGTTGGATTCTCACCGTAGAAAAAATGATGCAGATCGAAGTTCCGGAACGAGTCACATACGTCCGTATGATCATTTCTGAGCTCTCTCGAATGATGGATCATATCATTTGTAATGGAATTATGGGTGTGGATCTTGGTGCTTTTTCTGGCCTACTGCATTTGTTCCATCATAGAGAAAATATTTATCAAATCCTTGAGAAACTAACGGGCGCTAGATTGACTACAACTTTCTGTCGCGTGGGCGGAATGGAAAGAGATATTTACCCTGAATTCCAATCCGAAATCAAAATGGTCATCAAAGGGTTAAAACCTGCTTTGGATGAATTCCAGGAATTACTCATTCGTAATAAAATTTTCAATGAAAGGACTGCCGGAATTGGTGGTCTTTCTGCAGAACGTGCCATAGCTTATGGATTTTCTGGACCGAACCTTCGTGCGGCTGGTGTTCCTTGGGATGTAAGAAAGGACGATCCTTATATGTTGTATGATAAGGTCGATTTTGATATTGCTGTTGGGGAAGATGGATCCGCTCTTGATCGAACTCTAGTTCGTATGGAAGAGATGCGTCAGTCCATGCGAATCATCGAACAACTGATTGATGGAATTCCTGAAGGTCCATACCACGCAGATGTTCCTCACACTTTCCTTCCACCAAAAGACCGTGTGTACAACAATATGGAAGAACTCATTTATCATTTTAAAATTATCATGCACGGAGTGAAGGTTCCTCCTGGAGAATACTATATGTCTACCGAGGCAGCCAATGGAGAACTCGGGTTTTATGTAGTTTCGGAAGGAGAAAAAACTCCTTGGAGAGTGCATGTGAGACGTCCTTGTTTTTGGTATTACCAAGCATTCCCAGAACTTGTTAAAGGAGGACTCCTTGCTGATACCATTGCTACTATGTCTTCACTCAATGTCATTGCAGGGGAGTTAGATTGTTAATGGCTTATCAATTTTCACAAGATTCGGAAAAAAGATTCCAAAGATTGATTCCGCAGTTCCCGAGCAAACGTTCGTTAATTTTACCCTGTCTTTTTTTATTACAAGCTGACAAAGGTTTTGTGGATCAGGAAGGGATGGAATACATTGCCAGTCGTATTGGTGATCCGGTTTCACTCGCACATGTTCATGGGGTTGCCACCTTTTACACCATGTACAACAAAAAACCGGTCGGTAAGTTCCATATCCAAATTTGTGGAAATATTTCTTGTTATCTTTCTGGGTCTGATTCCATCACTGAACATGTTTGTTCTAAGTTAGGAATAGAAGCAGGAGAAACCACTGGTGACAAAAAGTTTACGGTGGATGAAGTGCAGTGTTTAGGTGCTTGTGGGTTTGGCCCAGTGGCTCAAATCAATGACAAATATTATGAAAATCTAACACCGGAAAAAATCGAAGCCATCATTTCTGAATTGGAAAAGCAGGTATAAAATGGGATTAAAAACTCTTCTCACAACTCATGTTGGTGCTGCTGATTCTCATACTTTAAATCATTATCGTTCGGTAGGAGGGTATGAAAGCCAAAAAAAAGCCCTTACCGAAATGACCGCCGAACAAATTGTAAACGATGTAAAAAACTCTGGCCTTCGTGGTCGCGGTGGTGCTGGGTTTCCTACTGGAAACAAATGGGGATTCATTCCCAAAACGGACAAACCCAAATATTTGATTTGTAATGGAGATGAAGGAGAACCCGGAACTTTCAAAGACCGACTTCTCATTGAAAAATTCCCGCATATGCTCATCGAAGGGATGGTCATTGCAGCAAAAGCTATTGATTCTCATCAAGGTTATATTTACATTCGAGGAGAATTCCATAAAGGAATTCGTATCGTGGAAGAGGCAGTGGAAGAAGCTTACAAAGCAGGCCTTCTTGGAAAAAATATCTTAGGACTCGGATACGATTTTGATTTAGCAGTGTATTCTGGTGCTGGCGCTTATATTTGTGGAGAAGAATCTGCACTTATCAATTCCCTTGAGGGAAGGAGGGGCCACCCACGACTCAAACCCCCATTCCCTGCCGTGTCTGGATTGTATGCTTGCCCAACGGTTGTGAATAATGTGGAAACATTTTGTAATGTCCCGCATATCATTCGTATGACGGGTGATGAATACAAAAAAATCGGAACAGAAAAATCACCAGGGACAAGACTATTTGCGGTCAGCGGACATGTGAAAAAACCAGGGATTTATGAAGTGGAAATGGGAACTCCGATGAAGGAACTCATTTACGATATTTGTGGTGGAATCAAAAACGATAAAACTTTAAAAGCGGTGATTCCAGGAGGAAGTTCTTCTCCTATCCTGAATTCAGAAGAAGCGATGACCGCAACTATGGATTATGAGTCGATTGCATCACTCAAATCAATGTTAGGTTCTGGAGCTGTCATCATTTTATCAGAAGATGCTGACCTTGTGGAAACGACATACCGATTGGCAGAATTTTATTCTCATGAATCTTGTGGCCAATGTACACCTTGTCGTGAAGGAACACATTGGGTAAAAGATCTTCTCCATAAAATCAAAACCGGGGAAGGAACAGAAAAAGATGTAGAACTCATTTTTTCTTTGTCTAGAAATATGGAAGGTGGAACCACCATCTGTCCGTTAGCGGATGCTTGCGTAATGGCAGTTCGCCCAACGATGACAAAGTTTAAAGGAGAGTTCTCGGCTCGATTGAAAAAGGAAGTGAGTATCTCTCACTAAAGGTCACCGAAACATTATGGACTGGGCTCTAATACTTGCTTGGGGGATCAAAATCCTCTCATTATTTTTTATCATTCTAACGGGTGTTGCTTATTATACGCTCGCCGAACGTAAGTTTGCTGGTTTTATCCAAGATCGTCCTGGCCCCAATAGAGCCGGAATTTTTGGACTTTTCCAACCACTTGCTGATGGAATCAAATTCATTGCCAAAGAAGAAATTTTCCCAAAAAACGTATCCAAAGGGATGTATCTTTTGGCTCCCACAATCTCCATGACCTGTGCCATTATGGCTTGGGCTGTGATTCCTTTTGGGGGAAGTCTTCCGGCACCGGAATGGCTCGCGGCACTTACTGGTGTCACGACTATAGATTTACAAATTGCCAATCCCGATTCAGGGGTTTTGTACATGCTTGCCATTTCTTCTCTCTCTGTTTACGGGATTATGATTGCGGGTTGGTCGAGTAACAACAAATATTCGTTACTCGGTGGTGTTCGTTCTACGGCTCAGATGATCAGTTACGAACTTCCTATGGGTCTTTCGATTGTTGTGATTGTGATTATGACTGGATCACTCAAGCTAACAGACATCAGTGATTCTCAAAAAGATATGTGGAATATTTTATCTCCTCCTGGGTTTGTTGCTTTTTTTATTTATGTGACTGCGATGTTTGCTGAAACCAATCGCCTTCCTTTTGACCTTGCAGAAGCCGAATCGGAACTGGTTGTGGGTTTCCATACAGAATACGGTGCTTTTAAGTTCGCACTTTTCTTTTTGGCTGAATACATGAATATGATTACCATGTCTTGTCTCACCACCTTACTCTTTTTTGGCGGATACAATGTTCCTTTCCAATTAGGAGCCGGTTCAGAATTCCAGGCGTTTTATGGACTTGGATTTTTTATTCTAAAAGTTCTATTCTTTGCCTTTCTATTCATTTGGGTAAGGTGGACCCTTCCTCGTTTTCGTTATGACCAATTGATGAAACTGGGTTGGAAAAAAATGATCCCTTGGGGACTTTTTGCCGTTATGTTCGCGGCCATTTACACAGTATATTGGAAAGAAGGATGGATGAAATTATTTATATGAACCTAGAATCTTCTCCTTCCTTTTTGTTATTTATCTTTTTTGGAACAGTGACTGTGATTACGGCTCTTAGTGTCGTATTCCAAAAAAATCCAGTGGTTTCTGCTGTTTCCTTAGTTTTTACTTTTTTTGCTTTGGCAGGGATCTACGGAATTTTGGGAGCTTTGTTTATTGCAACCATGCAGGTGTTAGTGTATGCGGGGGCCATTATGGTTCTTGTGGTTTTTGTTCTGATGTTACTTTCTCAAAGGGCAGAAACCTTGTCGCGTTACAGAAAACATCCAATTCGTTTGGTTATACTTTCTGTTTTTATTTTTGGGTTTTTCTTTTTGTTGTATTCGGCACTTACCACTGGTGTTCCTCATTCAGACCAAATGGGAAAAGGATATGAACAAAGTGAGTATTCCTTTCCCATCCAAGGAACGGCTACGGTGAATGCAAAAGGAAACGTTGGTGTTGTGGGTGCATCCACATATTTAGATTATCTTCTCCCTTTTGAAATGATTTCTATCTTACTTCTCGTAGCTGTTCTTGGTGCAGTGATCCTAGCCAAAAAGAAACCTACGGAAGTAGAACAAACAAAGGATAACGTCCTATGAACCCAATCATTAATGACATTCCCGTTTCCTATATCCTTGGCCTTGCTGGAATTTTATTTTCCATTGGAGTTTTGGGTGTTCTCATTCGAAGGAATATTGTGATCATCTTTATGTCGGTGGAACTAATTTTGAATTCGGTGAACCTAGTTTTTGTTACTTTTTCAAAAGCCCTTTCCCATATCTCTGGTGAAACTGTTGTTTTCTTTGTGATGGCAATTGCTGCAGCAGAAGCAGCTGTGGGCCTTGCCCTTGTGATTGCCATTTTCCGGCATAAAAAATCCACCAATGTGGATGAACTCCAATCGATGAAATGGTAATCCTATGTTAGAGATATTTCCTTTAGTTGTTTTTCTTCCTCTCCTTGGATTTCTTTTTAATGGTTTTTTGAAAGGAAGAATCCCTCATCGGATGGCTGGTGCCATTGGAACTTTAGCAGTTTTTATTCCTTTTCTCATCACCTTAGGCGCGTTTAACGAGTTCCGTCCTATGGAAAGAACAGCACCACATTTGGTTTCTGTTTTTGATTGGATTGTGATTGGAAATTTTAAATCTTCATTTGGATTCCAAATCGATCAACTCTCCTTGTATATGACTCTGATCATTACGGGAATTGGGTCACTCATCCACTTGTATTCTATGGGATACATGAAAGGGAACACAAGTTATAACCGATTTTTTGCCTATTTGAATTTATTCATCTTTTGTATGTTGAATCTTGTACTCAGTGACAACTTAGTATTAACTTTCCTAGGTTGGGAAGGAGTAGGACTTTCTTCTTATCTCTTAATTGGTTTTGACTATGATAAAAATACTGCTGCAGAAGCGGGGATGAAAGCATTCATCTTAAACCGAATTGGGGATGTTGGTTTTATTTTAGGAACCGGTTTTCTTTTTTGGTTTGGCGGTAGTTTGCAATATTTAGAACTTCAGACTAACTTAAATGGGTTAGGTGAATTTGCTAACTATGCCAATATAGTGGCTCTCTTTTTCTTCGTTGCGGCTATGGGTAAATCGGCACAGATCCCTCTTTTTGTTTGGCTTCCAGATGCGATGGCTGGCCCAACTCCTGTTTCGGCCCTCATCCATGCGGCGACTATGGTAACTGCTGGAGTATTTCTCATTGTTCGCTTAAACTTTGTATTTTTACTCGCACCAGAAACTTCTTTGTTTATTGCTTGTATTGGTGCCACAACAGCACTTTTTGCTGCAACAATTGGAACCTTACAAAACGATATTAAAAAAATCTTAGCTTACTCAACAGTTTCCCAACTAGGTTTTATGTTTCTTGCTATGGGAAGTATGAGTTATGTGGCAGGACTTTTCCATTTAATGACTCACGCCTTTTTTAAAGCCTTACTTTTCCTCGGGGCAGGTTCCGTGATTCATGCTCTCCACCACGAACAAAATATCAAAAATATGGGAGGTCTTTTTAGCAAAATCAAAATCACTTCCTTTACATTTTTACTGGGAACCCTTGCCATTTCAGGATTTTTTCCTTTCTCTGGATTTTTCTCTAAGGATTTAATTTTAGAAAAAGCTTATACCTATGGAGCGTATGGTTCTATCCTCTGGACCATGGGGATCGTGGCTGCGTTTTTCACTTCGTTTTATATGTTCCGTCTTGTTTTCGTTGTCTTCTTTGGTAAGGACAATACAGACTCTCACCACAAAATACATGAATCACCTTGGACTATGACCTTTCCTCTTGTGGTTCTTGCCATCGGTGCTGTTGTGGTTGGATTTTTACAAACACCACATTTCTTTTTACACATTGATACTTTAGAAAGATACTTTGCACCTGTTTTGAGTAAGGGTTATGAATTGGCTTCTCTTAAAGGAAGTCTCGCCGAACATAAGTCACTCGTTCATGACGTGGAACTTTCTCTAGCTGCCTTTTCTGTAGCCATTGCCACGATCGGCCTCATCTTAGCTTATTTCTTATACCAAAGAAAACAAAATCCTATTCTTGAGGAACATACTGGTTTTCGAAAGATTCTTTTCCACAAATACTATATCGATGAAATTTATGATTTTGTTTTGGTTCGTCCTTTTCTCTTTCTATCAAAAGGAATTGCTTTTTTCTTTGATACCAAAATCCTCGATCGATTTTTCTTAAATATTGGTCTTAGTTTTGGTGTGATCGCAGGTGGACTTCGTCGCCTCCAATCGGGATTCATTGGAGATTATGCATTGTATGTAGTCATTGGTACATTTTGTATCTTAGTGTATCTATTAACGAGGGGGGTGTAAAGTGCCGGAACAAATTCTTTCCTTCATTATCTTTTTACCAATTCTTTCTGCAGCCGTTATCGTTTTCCAAAAACGGATGGGAACAGTTGTTGTTATTTCTGCTTTATCTTCTGCATTTACAACTATCCTATCAGTAGGATTGTTTTTTTTGTATGATCCCACTAAGTCGGGTCTTCAGTTTGTCCATTGGATTCCAGATTGGATTTTATCTGGAAAACTCAGTGTAGATTACCATGTGGGTTTGGACGGAGTTTCACTTTTGTTGTTTGGCCTCACGGCGTTTATGTTTTTTCTTTCGAGCCTTGCTTCTTGGTCAAACATTCCCAAAAAAATCAAAGAATTTCATATTTGTTTACTCGTTTTAGAAACAGCCGTACTCGGGGTGTTTGCCGCAGGGAACTTGGTTCTTTACTATGTATTTTGGGAACTGATGGTTTTACCAATGGTTCTCATGATTGGAATTTGGGGTGGGGAAGACAGAACCAAAGCCGCTTTAAAATACTTTTTGTTTTCAATGGCTGGCTCCTTGTTTATGTTAGGTGGTATACTTACCCTTTACTTCAAAACAGGAAAAACATCCATTGAATCTTTAGCAACTGCGGATTTAGGAGTGTATTCAGAATCTCTGCAATGGTTTTTGTTTTTTAGCTTTTTCCTGGCTTTTGCTGTTAAAATTCCACTTTTCCCTTTTCATACTTGGATGCCGGATGTTCATACCCAAGCGCCTACAGTTGGTTCGGTGGATTTGGCAGGTGTATTGTTAAAGATTGGAGCTTATGGTTTCATTCGGTTTTGTATTCCTTTTTTCCCTGAACCTAGTCTTTTCTCACAAGATGGAATCCAAATCCTTGCAGTGATTGGAATTGTATATGGATCTATGGCAGCTCTTGTTCAAACCGATATCAAACGGATCATTGCTTATAGTTCCTTATCCCATTTAGGTTTTTGTATTTTGGGTCTTTTTTCTTTCACAAGTGAAGGTGTTGTGGGTGGAATGTTGCAGATGATTTCCCATGGTGTTTCGACTGGGATGATCTTTCTTATGATCGGTATGATTTATGAGAGAGCGCATACTCGAAACATAAGTGAGTTTGGTGGACTCGCCAAACAAATGCCAGTTTTCTCTACCTTCTTTCTGATTGCCGTTTTATCTTCTGTTGGTCTCCCTGGAACCAATGGGTTTGTGGGTGAATTTTTGATCTTAATGGGAGCCATCAAATCGAATGTTTGGCTTGGCGGAATTGCTGCGACCGGTGTTGTGCTTGGTGCATTGTATCTGTTATGGTTTGTGAAACGATTCCTGTTTGGGGTGAGTAAAACCATCCAAGCAAAACCTTACAAAGATTTAACTTTTAGAGAAGTGGGGATTTTGACACCGCTTGTCATTTTTATTTTTTGGATTGGAATTTATCCAAAACCATTTTTAGAGATCTTGCAGTCTTCTGCTAATGTGTATTTAAATGCAGCTTCGGTTCAGTCCATTTCAGAAAGAAAAGAAAGTAGGAAAGACTTCCTTGGTGGAAACGTAACTCGAAAGTTTTCTGATTATTCTACTATGGGAGTGGAACCACTTTCTTTTGAAGAAAGACTGGGTTCTTTTCGATCGAAGTATGCACTTCCGAGTTTTGTTTCTGCCAAATTAGAAACACCAAATCTGAATGAAAATTTAGACAATTTGGAAAAATCCATAGAGTCTGATTTCCCATTGGAACCAATACCGAAAGAGACGATAGGAAACTAACAAATGTCATATACTCCTTCTGCCAATGACCTAATCGCAATATCTCCCATGCTCATTCTTTGTGGGGTTGCTTTACTTTCCCTTGTGGTTCAATTTTTTGTTCCGAATGAAGAGGATTCCAAACCTTTATGGGTTCTTTCCATTCTTGGAATTCTTGGTGCTATGTATGCCTTATACCATACAACTGGTTCTCCAGGGTATGGTAAATTTTTCGGATCTCAAATTTCACTCAGTCCCCTCACGGTTTGGTTAAGTGCCATTTACTTGATTGCTGGTCTGATCACACTTCTCATTGCTCCGCCATTTCTCGCACAACATAAAACATTATTTCCTGAGTTCTTTCCTCTTCTTCTTTTCTGTTTGTCGGGGATGATGTTTCTCACTTCTGGTTATGATTTTATTGTTATCTTTGTCGGTTTAGAAATCCTTTCATTAGCATTGTATGTAATGATTGGAATGGCTCGTTCTTCTGTGTCTTCCTTAGAAAGTGCCATGAAATACTTTTTACTCGGATCTTTTAGTTCTGGGTTTATGTTACTGGGAATTGCATTTTTGTATGGTGGATCGGGAACTACAAATCTTGACGGTGCCCTTCGTGGACTTTTTCTAAAAGGTTATGAATCCAATTTTTCTAAACTAGGTTTTGGATTGTTTTTGGTAGGTGTATCCTTTAAGGCAGCGCTCGTTCCTTTTCATTCTTGGACACCTGATGTGTATGAAGGCGCCCAAACACCGATCACTGGTTTTATGGCCAGTGCGGGAAAAGCATCTGCTCTTGGTTTGATCATTGTTCTTTTCAATCATGTTCCCATTGGCGTTATTGGTGAGTCTTGGAAAATCCTAATGGGAGTGATTGCCCTTGTTTCCATGACTTGGGGAAATATTGTTGCTCTGAGGCAAGAAAACCTCAAACGAATGTTAGCTTATTCTTCTATTTCCCATGCTGGTTATATTGTCGCAGGGATTGTTTCTGGGGCAAGCCTAGAAGCCTTGTATTATCTTTTTTCCTATTCCCTTTTGAATTTGGTTGCCTTTGCTATCATTTCTTATTTAGAACAAGGGAAACATGAAGTCACTGTAGAAGGGATTTCTCATTTGAGCGGCGAACACCCGTTAACAGCACTTTCCCTTTCGATTGTTTTTTTATCCTTTGCTGGGTTTCCTCCCTTCATTGGATTTTGGTCCAAACTTTTCCTTTTGCAGAAAATTGCTGAGTCGGATTTATTATTCAACCGGATCCTTCTTTTCGGTGCCGTGGCAAACTCTTGTGTGGCCTTCTACTATTATATGAAGATCACCATCCAGTCCTATATGAAACAGGAAACGGGAGCAGTGGCAGGAGTTCGAGACCTGCCCAGTATGCCAACCCTTGGGTTTTTGGTATTTTTACTCAGTGTGTTTTTTGCGGCAGGTTGGCTTTTCTTCCAACCAGGTGCTTTGTTATAAATCCTTAAATCTGTTATAGTGGAAATAGTTCCAGGATAACGAAAAACGGATTGATCCAAATCTTGGGATCGAAAGACTGGTTCAAAGGTAGGTAAAGTATATGGCAACAATTATTAGAAAAACAGAAACCCTTACAGAAGGTGATGCGATTCGTGCCTTCCTTGTCTCCAAGGGACTTGTGTATGAATCCTATAAAACACCGGAAGCTTTGGACATTGTCCTTGGCCAAAAGGGATTAAATGATGCGGAAAAAGCAGAAGTTCTTTCTGGATTGGAATACCGATTTGACCAATTGAAAAAAGATCATGGCTATAAGGCGAATGATCTAGTCGTGCTTCATGATGAAGTTCCCGGAATCCAAGACATGTTAGCCAAATTTGACAAATTACATATCCATACTGATGAAGAAGTGCGTTATATTATCGATGGAAGTGGAGTTTTCGGATTTATCATCGATGGCGAAAAATTTGAAGTTCATGTAGGGAAGGGAGATTTCATTTCAATCCCGGCCAACACCAACCACTGGTTTACTCTAGATCAAAATTTAAGAATCAAAGCGGTTCGTTACTTTAAAGACAATTCTGGATGGACTCCTGTTTATGTGGATGAGTCCAAGGTTCTTGTTAACGTTTGATAGATTGGAAATTCTTTCGGATCTGAAAGAATTTCCGAAACATCGAAAGAATTTAGAAAGTAAAAAACTTTAGTTTGATTGGGCGGGATTTTCCGCCGCGATCCCAAACCACTCCACAATGAACTGTAGAGTGGTTCTTCCCTGGTAAAAATTTTCTTCTAAACTCCCTACCAAATCAAAACTTCCATGTTCCGACATGAACTTCTGGAATTCTTCACCTTTATTCCAGATCATATACTTTAAAGACCCACTTCCAATTAAGTGAAACCGAACATGTTTCCCTCCACTGAGTGGTGTTAGGTGAATGGCTTTGGCATTTCGAATGGCAAGTTTGATATCTGGATTCCCTTGCCCAAAAGGTTCCAAGTCTTTCCATTCTTTGAGCAATCGGTCTCCCATTTCTTCGGTAAGGACGGTAAAGTCAGTTTCAATCGAATGGGTGTTTTCTCTTTCTTTGTCTTGGGTCAACCATTCTTTGGCGGCATTGTACAATTCGGCTTCGAAAGCAGGGATTTTATCGATTTGGATGGAAAATCCTCCGGCTTCTGGATGGCCTCCGAAGTGCAAAAAATGGTGAGATAGTGATTCTAATAGTTCGAGAACATTTTCTTTGTCATAAGAACGGATACTTCCTCTCGCATCACCATTATCAGGTGCTAGAAAGATTGCAGGTTTTTTATAAGTATCCACCATTCTTGTGGCAACAATTCCACTGACACCCGGTTCCATATCTGGTTCATAACAAAATACAATTTCTTTGGTTGTTCTTTCTGGTTTGCGGGCGAAATAACGTTCCACCCTATCCATATTACGTTTGGTTCTTTCTTTTCGTTCTTCATTGATGGAAAGAAGTTGTTTTGCTTTTGTTTTGGCATCCGTTACTGTTTCCGATAAAAGTAAGGAAACAGCTTCTTCTGTTTTCCCCATCCGGCCTGCGGAATTGAGAACTGGTCCAATCGACCAACCAAGATCTTTTGTGGTGACACCTTGGGGGCTTAGTTTCAGTTCTTTTAAAAGTTCCGAAAGTCCTTTTCTTTTTTTATCACCTGCATAAAGTTTGGTGAGAGAGTTTAAAGCTAATTTTACAAAATGACGATTTTCCCCAATGAGTGGCATCATATCGGTTATGGTTCCAATCCCAGCTAGGTCTGTTTCTTCTTCTAAACTAGAGAAAAAATCAGGGATTTTGGAACATTGGTAAAAGAATAATTTTCGTTCTGTATCTACTGGAATCGGAGTTACAAAATCCTCGGGATAGGATGAAACGGACTTTTCATCGATTGCTAAGTTGGAAAGATTTTCTTCCTGAATCCGGATTCCATTTTGGAAGTAAACCAATCTTGTTTTTCCAGATCCTTCTTCCACTTCTGATTTAACATAGATCCTACCAAATTCATCGCTCAAACGAAAAAGAATCGCGGATACTAATTTAAAAGATAAAACAGCTGTGCAGATTTTTTTTTCTGGATAGATTGAATCTGTTCTTCTTGGATTCACCAAAGCACAGTTTGTTGGAATTCGGACAGGAACTTCATGGTGGTCAAGAACAATGACTTGGATTCCTGTATTTGTGAGTTCTTCGATTTCATCGGCCTGACTGGAACCAAAGTCGAGTGTCACAAGAAGATCCGGTTTCACTTTTTTGATTTTAACGAGTGCTTCTTTACAAAGACCATAAGGATCACTTTCGGAAGAAACCATTACTTCTAAATTGATATTGGAAAACTCCTGGTGGGATTTTAAAAAGAAGGCAAGCAAACAGGTGGAACTCACTCCATCTGAGTCTCTATCGCCATAGAGTAGAATTTTCTTTCCTGCTTTCGCAAACTCGAGTATAAGCTCTACAGCATCTAAAAGATCGGGAAGAGAGTAGGGTGAATGAAGACAAGAAAAATCAGAATTAAGAAGTTCTTTCGGATGGATGTTACGAAGCCCCTCTCTTTTATCAACTAAGTAACGTAAGAGGGGACGTTTCGAATCAACTTTGGTTCGTACTTCGGCGAGTAGTGGTCCGAAGTGAACCTTGGTTACATGATGCAATTGCCAATAATTTTGGAACCGAATTCTACTTCGAGTCCAGGTGTTTTGATATCACCAATGACCTTTCCATTTTTTTTAAGTTCTACTTTTTCTTTTGCGTCTACATTACCTTTGAGGTTTCCATGAACCACAAGGCTTCCCACTTCTACATCGGCTTCTACATCACCAGTTTCATCAATGATGAGTTTGCCTTGTGAAGTGATGGTGCCTTTGAATTGACCTTTGATTTTTAATGTTTGGTTGAAGGAAAGGGTTCCGCGAAACGTGATGTCGTCGCTAATGATTGTGTCTATAGATTCGTCTTTCATCGGTAGGGATAGTCTTGTTTGACTCTCGAGTTTTGGCAACTACACAAGTATTTGTAACCAAAAGGAAATGGAAAAAAGTTCATATTTCAAGGGTTTTCTCTTGAGTCTCTGGGTCGATTCTTGAACCTGGGTGTCAGATAGGAAAAAATAGTGAAAATTAGGCGCTTCTGGAAGTCAGGGTTCATCCTGCTTTTAGCGGTTTTCATCAATCTGAATCTGGTCGATGACCGGTTTGTTTCTCCTCTCGAAGATTTGGATTTCCAATACCAATCCTACGAGTTAGAAGAAACGACTCGTGTTCTTTCCTCATCTAAAGAATCCAACCAAGTTTTAAAACTAGTTCCTTCTCGTCGGATCCAACCTCCCGTGAAGATTTCTGTCCTTCGTTGGTCCACACTCTCGACCGAAACTCTATTTTTTCCTGAAATTCTCATCTTATTTCACTTTCTATACCTTCCACCACCGTTTTTGGCTTAATCGTTGCATGTAGATTAGTCTTAAATTCCAACCTAATTTTAGGATTTGGGGTGTACTAGAATTTGAAATAGGAATTATGTTAGAAAAAATCATTCAGTTTTCCATTCACAAACGAGCCACAGTCCTCGTTTTGACAGCAGCATTAACTATTATTGGTTTTTACAATGCGCTTCATCTATCCATTGATGCCATTCCCGATGTCACCAATGTCCAGGTATCGGCTGTGACTTCTGTTCCTGGTCTTTCTCCACTTGAGGTGGAACAATTTATTACTTATCCCATCGAACTTGAGTTTAACGGGATGCCAAAGGTGACAGAGATTCGTTCGATCTCAAGAACTGGTGTCAGTTCTGTGACTGTTATCTTTGAAGACGGAACAGATATCTATTTTGCAAGGCAACTTGTGAATGAAAGGTTGAAACAAGCAGAAAATTTTATTCCAAAATCATACGGGAAACCGGAACTTTCGCCGATTGCCACAGGTCTTGGTGATATTTATGAATTTGCCCTTGTATCCGAAAGTCATACTCCAGAAGAACTCCGAACTGTTATGGAATGGGAAGTTGCAAGACAACTTCGTTCCGTTAAGGGAATCATTGATGTAAACGTTGTGGGGGGAGATGCCAAACAGTTTCAAATCAAAATTGATCCCAAACGTTTGTTATCTCACAATTTAACACTCTCTCATATCACAGAGGCGTTGGAAGGTGCCAACGTAAACCTGGGTGGTGGATACATCCAAAAAGGGGAAGAGCAGTTTGTGATCCGGGGAGAAAGTCAATTTCAATCCATTGATGACATTACAAGATTATCTGTTAGAACATCAAGAGATGGAATTCCACTCACACTTGGGCAAATTGCAAAAGTAGAAACAGGACCAGCACTACGTTTTGGTCTTAGCACCATGAACGGGAAACGTGAAGTTGTGGGTGGGACGGCTATGATGTTGCTGGGTAGTAACTCACTTCAGGTGGTGAGTCGAGTCAAAGAAAAGATGAAAGAAATTGAATCCCGCCTTCCGAATGGGATGAAAATTCAAGTCTACTATGACCGTTCTGAATTCATTGGCCGAACCCTTTCGACAGTATTTACCAATTTGGTGGAAGCCGCCATCATCGTTCTTGTTTGTCTCATTCTTACTTTAGGAACTGTAAAGGGAGCCTTTGCTGTGGCTCTTGCGATTCCTGTTTCTATGATGGTGGCCACCATTCTTATGAATGCCTTTGGGATTGTGGGAAACCTCATGTCACTGGGAGCTCTCGACTTCGGACTTCTGGTGGATGGTTCTATTGTAATGTTAGAGTCCACACTCCATGGATTTTTACTTCGTAAGAGTTTCCTTCTTTCGAAGACCACTGCCCAGGATATGGAAGATGGGATGGAAGAAGTCATTATGGAGTCCTGTATCAAAGTGGTGCGGGCTTCTGCTTTTAGTGTGGGGATTATTTTACTCGTTTATTTACCTCTGATGACACTGGAAGGAGTGGAAGGCCGAATGTTCCGTCCAATGGCCATTACCGTAGCTTTTGCGTTAGGTGCTGCTCTTTTGTATTCGATTACAACATTTCCAGCCTTAATGTCTTATATTTACAAAAAACCAATCTTACATGAGTCGGCTTTTTGGGATAAATTCCAAACTAAGTATGCGGAAGTTTTAACTTATGGGATGAAGTTTAAACGCCAATTTACTTATGCGGGAATTGGTGTGGTATTACTCTCTTTTGTTCTCGCATCCACTCTTGGTTCCGAATTTTTACCGAGGATTGACGAAGGAGAAATTGCGATTGATATCAAAAGATTACCCTCCACTGCCATCAACCATTCTAGAGATTTAAATTTGGAAATGGAAAAGGTAATTTTGAAATTTCCAGAAGCAGTGAGTGTTGTCTCAAGGCAAGGTCGAGGAGAGTCTGCAGCAGAACCCATTGGTTCGGAAGAAGGGGAGATGATGGTCAAACTCAAACCCCGTAAAGAATGGGTTTCGGCAAGCGACCGCGAAGAACTGATGGAGGTTATGAAAAATTCTGTGAACCAGAATGTTCCTTCTTCTTACATTAGTTTGTCACAACCCATTGAAAACCGCGTCAATGCATTGTTATCTGGTTCCAAAGCGGATATTGTAATTAAAATCTATGGTGATGATTTAAAATCATTAAAAGCCATCGCTGATAACTATGCCTCCAAAATCAAAAAAATCCAGGGAGCTGCTGACTTACGAGTTCAGAAACTACTTGGCCTTCCTTTACTCGAAATCAAAATGAATCGAGGGAATATGGCTCGTTATGGGGTTCGGGCAGAAGAAGTTCTCACTACCATTGAAACTCTTCGCGTGGGAGCCAATGCAGGAAAGGTTTATGAAGGATATAAACGGTTTGATCTCATTGTTCGTTTGGATGCCGACGTAACGGACATTGGAGTGATTGAAAACGTTCCAGTAATGACTGAGCTTGGCGGAACGGTTCCTCTTGGACAAGTAACAGACATTATGATGACAGAAGGTCCTGCTGCTCTTTATCATGAAGGTCTCAAACGTAGGATTCTTGTAGAGGTAAACGTTCGTGGTCGAGATATGATTGGGTTTGTGAATGACGTGCAAGCAGCGACTCAGTCCATTGAATCCGACCTTCCCCAGGGTTATTATGTAGATTGGGGTGGACAATTTGAAAACTTCACTCGTGCGAAAAATAGATTGGCCATTGTCATCCCCATAGCTGGTGCCATTATTTTTGCGATGCTTTTTATTGCGTTTGGAAGTGTTTATTATGCTTTGGGAGTTTTTATCTTAGTTCCATTATCACTTTCAGGAGGGATTCTTTCTCTCGTGATTCGTGGCCTTCCTTTTTCCATTCCGGCAGGAGTTGGATTTATCGCCGCTGCCGGTATATCCGTGTTAAATGGGGTCGTTTATGCTTCGGCGCTGAAAGACCAATTGAAAGTCACTCGTGATCCGTCTAAAGCTGTAGTGGAAGCTGCGGTATATACACTTAGGGCGGTTGCTACAACAGAACTTGTAGCTATCATTGGATTTTTACCTATGGCCATTGCTTCCAGTGCTGGGGCAGAAGTGCAAAGACCACTGGCAACGGTGGTTATGGGAGGGGTACTCGTTGCGACCATCTTATCTCGTTTTCTGCTTCCCATTGCTTTCGAGTTTTTAGTCAAACTAGCACAAAGACAAGAAATCCGGCAAATGGAAAGGGAACGTAAGATGAATGAATACTTTGTAGAAGAAATGAGAAAATACAAAGCATCTGAAATCCACGATTCTCATGGCCATTCGCATCATGAAACTACGGACCATCCAGATTTGCAAAATGAAGATGATTCCAAAACAAATAAACAAAATCAGAAATCTAAAAGAAAGAGGACTTAAATGAAACCGAATTATTACGTAGCACACCCTTGGCATGGACTCGAGCTTGGACCAAAGGCTCCCGATGAATTAGATGTATTCATTGAACTCACACCACAAGACACAGTAAAATATGAAATCGATAAAGCTTCTGGTTTCATCCGAGTGGACAGACCTCAAAAGTATAGCAACCGTTCGCCGACTCTCTATGGGTTTATTCCTAGAACATTTTCTGGAGAAGCTTCTGGAAAACATTGTTCGGAAGTAGTGGGAAGACCAGACATCATTGGTGATGGGGATCCTATCGACATTTGTGTTCTCAGTGTAAATCCAATCACTCATGGGAATATGATATTAACGGTGATTCCTATTGGTGGCCTGCGAATGATCGATAAAGGCGAAGCGGATGATAAAATTGTGGCAGTTCTAAAAGGGGACGAAGTGTTCGGGGAAATCAAAGATATCTCCGAAGTGCCGAAAGCACTTATCAATAAACTACACCATTATTTTTTAACTTATAAGTTAGATCCTAACTCCCCTTCTACCGGGACAGTTGAAATCACAGAAGTGTATGATCGTAAAGAAGCCATCAAAGTGATTCAGTTTGGGATCGAAGATTATATAAAGAAATTTGTAACTGTATGAAGCTGAATCGGAAGTTTTTACTTTTTTCCCTTTTGGGAATCCATTCATTCTCTGTTTTTCCAAAAGAAAAAGCAGTGTATGAACTCCATTCGAAAGATGAATTGTTTTTTCTCGGTGAAGATTCTCGTGCCCAAGATTCGAAAGAAAAATGGAACTTGGATGAGTTGGAAGATTTTGCTGTAACAAGTAACCCTCTGTATCTTCGTGAAAAACAAAACATTGGTATGGCAAGAGGCGACGTTATTACCGCAAGTTTGTATTATAATCCAATCGTGAATATGCAACAGCAGTTTATGGGTGCTTCTGCCAATGCCGCAACTGGGAAACCTGAAACTTCACTTATCTACAACCAACCGTTTGATATGAGTGGAGTCATTCCACAAAGAGAAAAGGTCGCAAAACAAGAGTTTCTCGGAACAATTGCTAGTTTTCGAGACTTTGACAGGTTGTTTCGTCTTCGTCTTCGTCAAAATTTTTGGACTTATCTTTACGTTACGGAACAGATCAATTACCAAAAAGAATTTTTGGAAAACTACCAAGACCTTTTGGATTTGACCAAACTCAGAGCAGAAAAAGGTGATATTTCCTTTTTGGAATATGATCGTTTGGCTTTGGAGCGGGTTCAAATTGAACGTGAGTATCGGAATGCAAGGATCCTGCGCGCGCAAGTGGTAAAAAACTTACGAGTTTTGATTGGAATCTCCGATATCAATTCTCCTTTGACGATCAAAGGAAGGTTGGAATTTTTTTCCACTCGTGAGTTTGGAATTGAAATCAACGATTTTGATATTGAAGATCGACCTGACTTAGTAGCGCTAAAAATTCGCCAACAAAGAGAAAGAATGAATATTGAATTAAAGAAACGAGAAATCATTCCTCCTTTAACCTTGGGTGTCGAATTTTTAAATAAAGGAAATGAAAACGTAACGGGTATCTATGCCGCGACACCACTTCCTTTGTTTGATCGTAAACAAGGGGAGATTTTAAAATCAGAAGAATCTTATAAAAAATTAGGATTTGATGTAGATGCCAAACGGAACGAAATCATTTCTGAAATTTCAGCGGCTATTAAGGAATTGCAAGCGAGAGAATCTCAGTTACTTGATTACCAAAAGATGGGTCTTTTGGAAAAAAACAAAGAAGTCCAAGAGAAGTCGAGGCTTGCATACATTCGTGGGGCTTCTAACTTAGTAACTTTTTTAGAGGCGGAGAAAAACTATCTCAGTGTTCTTCGTAGTTATTATGAAATCATTTATCTCTATTATAATGCTTTGGAAGGATACAAAGCTTCTATCGGAAAGATGGATAGCTCGGAGTTTTAAATTTATATGAAAACAAATTTCAATTTTAAGAATATTAGATCTCTCAGTATTCTCGTGCTCGTGGGAAGTTTAGCTTATTTTGGTTATTCCAAATTTTTTGGGGCTGGTAAAAAAACGGAAGCTTTGACGGATGATAAATCCAAATTTATTATTTCTCAAGAAATCCAAAAGAACCATCCATTTTCTCTGGTGTATTTGGAGGAAAAAGCTTTAGAGGAAGAACTCCAACTTCCTGGAACTGTATCTTATGACATGAACAGTGTGGCAAAGGTTGGTTCTCGTGTGAGCGGACGAATTGTACAGGTGTATGTAAAGGAAGGGGAACATGTCAAAAAAAGTACAGCACTTGCATCCATCCAATCGGTAGAACTCGGAACCACAGAAGCCAATTATCTAAAAGCTAGGGCAAGACTCGAAGCATTAAAAGTCCAAGCCGACAGAGCAAAAGATCTTTATGAAAGAAAAGTAACCTCTGCTAAAGAATATGAAATGTCTCTAATGGATTATAAATCTGTAAAAGCAGAAATGGAAACATCTCGTAACGCATTGGAAAATCTTGGATTAAACGAATCGGAAATTGCAAACTTAGAAGCGGGTAAATACAATTCTAAAAACCTATACATCCGAACACCAATTTCTGGAACCGTAACTGAAAGAGAAGCCATCATTGGTCAAGCCGTGAATGCACGTGATAATCTTTTTACCGTAGCTGATTTGAGTGTATTGTGGATTAATTTAGAAGTTTATGAAAAAGATTTAGCATCCATTCGAGTGGGGAACGAAGCGAAGGTAATCCCAATTGGATCAAAAGATGATTCATTAAAGGCAGTGGTCTCTCATGTGGGTGATGTGATAGATCCGATTAAAAAAACAGCAGAGATTCGTTTAGAAGTTAGAAACTCAAAAGGTAGGCTTCGTCCCGGTCAAAGTGTAACAGCAACCGTTGTTGGTGCGATGGTGGAATCATCAGTAAACAAAGCAAAGGTGATACCTGCTGATTGTATCCATAAAATAGAAGGTGAAAATTTTATCTTTGTTCGTAACACTGATGGATCTTTTTCTGCTAAAAAAGTGGGTGTAGGAAAAACTTACGACCACTGGGTTGAGGTTACCACTGGTGTAGAATCTGGGGAAGCCATTGTCGAAGAAGGAAGTTTTGTTTTAAAAAGTGAGTATTTAAAATTATAACTCCTAGTTTTTTGTTGACATAACGCCTATTTCCTAGTTATCTGTTTAGTATGAAAGACCTCACGGAGAAACAAGAATCTGTCCTGCAATACATAACGGACACAGTGCGCGAGAAGGGGTTTCCACCCACCATCCGTGAAATGGGAGACCAGTTTGGAATCACAGCCAAAGGTGCTTACGACCATCTAAAGGCCATTGAAAAAAAAGGTTATATTCGTACTTCGAAAAACCAAAGCCGAGCCATAGAACTTTTAAAAGGAAATGCCGAAGAAGCGCTCCTGGTTCGGGCTTCGGGAATTCCTTTGCTTGGCCAAGTGGCTGCCGGTTCTCCTATTTTAGCAGAAGAAAACATAGAAGAATACATTGCTGTTCCTGATGGAATGGCCGCCAAACCAGGAACCTTTGCTCTCCGAATCAAAGGGGACTCGATGGTGGAAGCGGGAATTAGCGATGGAGACATTGCCATCATCCAAAAAAAGGATACAGCAAGGAATGGGGAAATTGTCGTGGCGATGATTGAAAACGAAGCCACTCTCAAGGTTTTTTACAAGGAAGCAGATATGATCCGTTTGGAACCAAGAAATGCAAAATTAAAACCCATCCGTACCAAAAAGGCTACCATAATCGGGAAACTAATCGGTCTCTACCGCATTTACTGATTGACCAAAGCCCCGTTCAGAGTGAGTTTAGAAGGGATGTCGAAACATCTCTTCTTTCTCCCAACATTTTTATTACTTTCACTTCTCCTCTCTTGCGCTCCCAAAAAACAAGAAATCGACGCTTATGATCTCAAACGTGTCTTGGAGAGATTTGCACAAAATCGAATCCAAACAGGTCTTATGGCAGATACCAAAAGACCGACACCCACAGACAGTGCTCTCTTTGAAGAAGCTTGCGAGGTCTACCGACTTTCAATTCCTGAAGCAAAAGAAATGTTAAAAAAAGAAAACAAAGCCCTATACGAGTCAATTTATGGAAATGAATAAAATTAAAGTATCCGAACGTCTAGTTTGGGGTAGTATTACCGTTTGTTTGGCGACCGTTATTTTTTTTGTTAGTTCAGAGAAAGTAAAAGCAATCTCCGCCGATGGGGAAAAATACTTACAGATTTTACATGAAGTGGTTTCCTATATTGAAAATGATTATGTGGATCCACAAGAAGAGAAAAAAATCTATACTGGTGCCATTCTTGGCGCCTTACAAAGTCTAGGTGATCCACACACAAGGTTTTTAGACACAGACGAATTTGGTGAATTACAAAATGAAACCAAAGGAAGTTTTGGTGGGATCGGCGTAGAGATTAGTTTCCAAGAAAATGCATTTATCATTGTGGCTCCTATTGAAGGAACACCAGCTTGGAAGGCTGGTCTCCAACCCCAAGACAAAATCATCGAAATCAATGGCAGAAGTACAAAGTCTGTTTCTCTCTCAGAATCAATTGGAATGATGCGTGGAGAAGTGGGTTCCTCTATTTCTATGAAAATAGAAAGGAAAGGAATCAAAGATCCTTTTGTTGTGAATTTGGTTAGGGAACTCATCCAAATTCGATATGTAAGATCGCATTACCTTCCTGAAACAGAAACCGGTTATATCAAACTGGTTCAGTTTATGGGGAAAGAAACCACCGCAAAAGAATTTGCTTCGGCTGTATCTGCCATGAAAGAAGCAGGGGCAAAAAAACTAATCATCGATTTGCGAATGAATCCCGGTGGACTTTTGGATTTAGCCATTGATCTTGCCGATTTGTTTTTACCACCAGAGGCGGACATTGTGTCCGTCAAAGGACGTGGTGGTGTTCTTGTAAAAAGTTATAAAGCTGGTAAAAAAGATAAAAAGTTTTTAGAGATTCCGATTGCGATTTTGGTAAACGGAGGATCTGCTAGTGCTTCTGAAATTTTAGCTGGTGCGTTAAAAGACAACAAACGTGCGATTGTTGTGGGAACCCAAAGTTTTGGAAAGGGAAGTGTTCAGTCCATTTTCCCTTTATCTGGTGGGACAGGTGTTGCCATCACCATCCAAAAATACTACACTCCATCTGGAGTTTCCATTCATGGAAAAGGAATCACTCCTGATCATATTATAAATCCCATTGCTGCGAGCGAAGATGAGAAATATGCTTTGGAAAAACTTTTTAAAAAGAATTTGATCCGACCATTTTTAGAAACACATCCAGAATACAACGAAGCGGCTCTGAATGATTTTGCGGCTATCCTCAAAAAAGAAAATCTAACCATTTCCGATTCAGTGACTCGCATTTTTTTATTCAATGAAATGAGAGCCGGCTCTTCCAATTCCAAACCTCGGTTGGATTTAGATACCCAACTTGCGGAAGCCATTCGTATTTTGAAATAATGACCTACGGGTTAGGAATTGAATCCAGTTGTGATGAAACCTCCATTGCCATCGTTCGTGATGGTAAGGATCTTCTTTCCTTAAAAATTTATAGCCAAATCGATTCCCATTCTCCTTACCGGGGAGTGGTTCCTGAAATTGCTTCCAGAGCTCATTTAGAAAAAATCAATTCTCTACTCGCCGTTGCGATGGAAGAGTCTGGGATCGAATATTCTGATTTGGAGTACGTAGCAGTTACCAGTTATCCAGGGTTAGTTGGTTCTCTAATGATAGGAGCGCAGCTTGCTCGTTGTATTTCCCTGGTCTATGGAATTCCGATTGTGGCTGTCAATCATTTAGAGGCACATTTGGCTGTGATTGGTCTGGAACTGGATCTACCTCCTTTTCCTTGGCTTGGGGTTCTTTTGAGTGGAGGAAATTCGTCCATTTACCTTTACAAAGATTTTGGTGATTTAGAGATCCTTGCCGACACAAGGGACGATTCCTTAGGGGAAGCCTTTGATAAGGTCAGTGCGGTTTTAAACCTTCCCTATCCGGGGGGGCCTTATTTAGAAGCAAAAGCAAATTCTTATCTTCCCACCAAGGGAGAAGGAAATCCCTTTCCGAAACTTCTCAAAGAAGATGGCGAGGATTTGATCCGGTTTTCCTATAGTGGGTTAAAAACGGCAGTTCTCTATTACCTGAAAGCAAATTCGGAAAACCCGCCAGTGGAAAAGATTTCTTATTTTTTTCAAAAGACAGCCTTTGAACTCGTGACCCGCAATCTTGTGAAGGCGATAAAGAAAACCGGAATTCGAACGGTTGTGGCTGCGGGGGGAGTCCTTGCCAATGGGACTCTTCGGGAGAGTTTGGAAAAAGAAAAGGAAAGGTCAGGGTTCGATCTATTTTATCCTGGCAAAAAAATTTACTGCACAGATAACGGAGCGATGGTGGCATGTCTTGGATACCATCTTTGGAAACAAAAATTTTTTGTGGGGCTCGACTTTAAGGTAAGTCCCAAACGAAACTTTGAACAAATAATATGAAACTAAAACTGACCTGGATTCCGAATACTCTCACTCTTGGAAATTTAACTTTAGGGTTTGTTTCGATGCTTCTTGTAGCAGAAACCAATCCAACACAAACCAACTCCCATGAACTTTACTCGTTAGCGGGAGTATTTATCATCTTAGCCGCGTTATTCGATGGTTTTGATGGAATGGCGGCGCGTGCTCTCAACTGTACAAGTGAACTTGGTGCGGACTTGGACAGTCTTGCTGACCTTACGACCTTTGGAATTGCCCCAGGTTTTTTATCATACAAAATGTTCTTTTATGATATCAAACTAGATATCTTTGACAAACCTGATTATTTTCCTTTAGGGATGTTCATTGCAGCTCTTTACCCAATTTGTGCAGCTTACAGGTTGGCTCGTTTCAATGTAGCACATGATCCAAAATCTTTTAACGGACTTCCATCTCCTGTGGCTGGGGTTGTGATTGGAATTTTTCCTTTGGTGTTTTCTGTATCACAAGTTCCTGTTTGGACAGCGGTTTTATTTTTTGTGATCACTGCTCTTCTTATGGTTTCGACTCTTCGTTATAGCAAACCACAAGTGGCAATCCGAGGACTCTTCTCTTGGAAAAAATTAGGGATCAGTATCATCGGGCTTGGACTTTTGTTACTCGCCATTGGATTTTACAGATGGCCTTATGTGATGTATGGTGCTGTGGGATTTTATGTATTTTCTGGAATTGTTTCCTTTCTCATCCAGACCATCCAGGACTATCGAGTTTAAGTTTCTTCTTTCAGTTGGAAAATATCCAGTAGGTTGGCAACGGTAAATATGGTTCGGACTTCGTCGGAAAGATGGATGATTCGAACCAATTTGTTTTTTTCTTTGGTCCAACTATAGGTATGAAGAAGGATTCCAATCCCTGAAGAATCCAGGTAACTCAAATTTTTAAAATCGAAAACGAGTTCCTTTATTTCCGGTGTATCAATTAAGATTTTGATATCTGCTTTTAGTTTAGGTGTGTCTCGGAGGGATAAGGATCCTTCCAGAAGGACATTGGCCTTTTCATTTTCTCGTTTGATTTCATACTGAAACATAACTTCAGTTAAGACAACATCTGAAAGAACCAAATACAATCAAAAAACGTTTGATTTTTCAAAAAAGGACTCTAGAAAAAGAGCAATGAAAATTAAGTTTTGGGGTGTCCGCGGTTCCATTGGTTCACCCATTCGTCCTGAAAACGTAAAACATAAAATCGAAAAAATTCTCACTTTGGCAAGTCCTACGGACATTCAAAACGAACAAAGTATTCGTAGTTTTCTGAATTCATTAAGTTATTCTTCTTCATCAACTTACGGTGGTAATACGACTTGTGTGGAAATCCGCGACAAGGAAAATAACCTGATCATTATTGATGGGGGCACCGGGCTTCGGGAACTTGGGAATCAAATTATGAATTCCGAGTTTGGAAAGGGAGCAGGACATGCCTATTGGATTTTAACCCATACACATTGGGATCATATCCAAGGAATTCCTTTTTTTGTACCTCTCTTTTTGCCAGGGAATCACTTTGAATTTATTTCATGTATGAATGATGCCGAAAAAAGATTAGAACATCAATTTGTATTCACACATTTTCCTGTTTCCTTTGATCATTATGCTGCCAACAAAACCTTTCAGTATTTAGAAGAAGGGGAAACCATTTCTCTCGGCCCAAACATTCAGGCCTTTAGCAAAGCGGTTCGTCATCCAGGAGGAAGTTTTTCTTACCGGTTTATGGAAGATGGAAAGGCAATTATTTTTGCATCCGATGCAGAATTCAATTTGGAAGAGATGGAAAACATTGATACCTATATCGATTATTTCAGGGATGCCGATGTTTTGGTTTTTGATACACAATATACATTTGAAGAATCCTTACAAAAAATTGACTGGGGTCATAGTTCTGCATCCATTGCAACAGACATTGCCCTGCGAGCTAAGGTAAAAAAATTGGTAATGTTTCATCATGATCCTTCTTATGATGACGAAAAATTAGACTTAGTATATTTGCGAGCTCTCAAATACAAAGAGATGTTTGATCCGCATGGAAAATTAGAAATCATAATGGCGCACGAAGGTTTGGAAATAGAGGTTTAAGATGGCAAAAAAGAATTATATCATTGGGATTGATGCAGGGACTACGGGAATTCGAACATTTTGTTTTGACGATAAAGGAAAAGTAATCTCATCTGCTTACCAAGAATTCAAACAATACTATCCCAAACCAGGTTGGGTGGAACATGATCCAGAAGAGATCTGGGTCAAAACGCAAAAACTCATTGGTACTGCTATCAGGAATGGAAAGCTAAACCCAAAAGATGCAGTTGCCATTGGGATCACTAACCAAAGAGAAACTTCTGTAGTTTGGGATAAAAAGACCGGCAAACCAGTGTACAACGCCATTGTATGGCAATGCAGAAGAACTTCTGATATTTGTAAGGAATTAAAAAAACAAAGTCTAGATTCCAACTTCCGAAACAAAACAGGACTTGTTTTAGATGCATATTTTTCGGGAACCAAAATTCAGTGGATCCTTGATAACGTAAAGGGTGCTCGCGCCAAAGCAGAAAAAGGTGATTTGTTATTTGGAACCATCGACACTTGGCTTTTGTACAAACTGACCGGACACAAAGAACACAAAACCGATCATACAAATGCATCCAGAACCCTTCTTTTTAATATCCAAACCAAAGAATGGGATGAGGAACTCTGTGAAATTTTAAGAGTTCCTATGTCCATGTTACCAAAAGCATTCAATTCAAAAAATCTATTTGGATTCACTTCAAATGTAAAATCTCTTCCTGATGGCATTCCCATTTCTTCTCTTGTAGGTGACCAACAAGGTGCTCTTTTTGGACAACTTTGTACGGAACCTGGAGAAGCCAAAAACACTTATGGCACGGGATGTTTTTTACTCTTCAATGTAGGGGATGAATTTAGAATCTCCAACCAAGGTCTCATCACAACCCTTGCACTCGGTCCAGAAGGAAAAACGGTCTATTGTTTGGAAGGTTCTGTATTTATTGGTGGAGCGGTAGTGCAGTTTCTCCGTGACAATTTAGAATTTTTTAAATACTCTAAGGATTCTGAAAAATTAGTGAAGGCCATCAAAACAAAAGATGATTTAGTTTTTGTTCCTGCCTTTGCAGGTCTTGGTGCACCTCATTGGGACCAAGAAGCACGTGGTGCGATCTTTGGACTCTCTCGCGACACAAGTCCTGCACAGATCACAAGAGCCGCCCTCAAAGCCATTGCTTTACAATCCTATGAACTCGCCAATGCGATGGAAAAAGAAACAGGAAAACCTTTGAAGTTTTTACGTGTTGATGGGGGAGCCACTTCCAATGCCTGGCTTATGCAATTCCAAGCAGATATTCTTGGAACCAAAGTCATCAGACCTCAGAACGTAGATACAACGGTACTTGGTGCTGCTTATCTTGCAGGTCTCGAACGAGGGTTTTTTAAATCAGTGGCAAGTCTTAGAAAAGATGCAAAAACTTCTGAGTTCCAACCTAAGATGAAGGAAAGTGAAAGAAAGGAAGAAATTAATAAATGGAACTGGGCGATTTCTCGCGTTAAAACCGGAAACTAGTTTGTTATCTTTGTGTGAGTAAGAATGGTTGTTAGGTGTAGTTCTTAAATATTAACAAAATGATAAGTCAAATGAAAATAAAGATACACCTAATCACATTGTTACTTTTTTTTACAATTAATTCACTTGATTCGATTAACTTCCCAAAGGTGAAACCAAATCTCAATTGTAAATTTAAACCAGGGTATTATACGGAAACCATTCATTTTGGTGAAAATTCCCTTGTCATTCATGTAGAAATCACAGAAGAATTGATAAATTTTCATCGAGTGATCGATCAATTTTATGTAAAAAATAAATTGGTTTGGAACGGTGGTTGCGAATTTGAAATGGTTACTTTGGAAATTACGGATCCTATTTTAATGGATTCCGATTGGATTGGAAAAAGAACCTATTACAAATCTGTCGCCATTGATGATCATGTTTATAATTATATAAAAATAGAAAAAAATGCAACAAGCCAAACCTTAAAATTCCAAGGTAAAAGTTTTCCTCATTAGTAATCAAACCAAAGGAGGGAAAATTCAAAGGGTTTTCTTTCCTTCGTAATTCCACCACCAACAAGAAAAATTCCCGTCTGGTAATAGGGAATCTCGATTAGTAAGTCGGGAGGTAATCTATGAAATTCTGTGGTTTCAATTTCTTTCCGAGACAGAAAGAAATCAAATCGGAGGACATCAATCCAATCATTGGTTTTAAAAAATAGTTTGGTAGTGGTTCTTCCATAAAATTGGAGAGAGTTACCAAAAATAAAAAAATTAAACTTCTCAGCATTCACAAAGGGAACTTCTTCTTTTCGTTCCTCTTCGCCGTTTTCCCGGTAGGTAAAGATGGATCCTTCTTCGTAATAAATATTTCTAGCAAATCGTTTGAAAAGTTCTGTTTCAATAATAGAAACCAAATCCTCTCCTTCTTGCGGTTTTTTTGCGGGCCCATCTAAAATTTGTTTCATTTTGTTTTTAGAGATAGAAGTTCGAACAACTTCCATTGCCGGTTTGGAAAGACTAGGAAGAATGTATTTGATATACCTTTCATCGTGGTCACGGAGAATTTCTTGTAAAAAATTTCCATGGATCATGGGAATCATCTCTACAGTAAACATCTGTTTGTTTAAGAATTTGGCAAATTCTGGTTCATAGCGAAATAAATTAGAAACAATTGTTTCTTCTTCCTTTGGGGTTCCTGAAAAAAGAATGGATACCAAACGAAAAAGATAGGTTTTACTTCTTATATCAAAATACAAAGACTCAATTTTTTCCCGCACCAAAACTTCCGATAATTCTGGATGGATGATATCTCGGAGCGACAAATACTTTGCCGATTGGAACTTGTCGCGTTTTCCTCGGTAAAGAAAGGATGGTGCATTTCGTATCCCACCGATTGTGGTGGTTAAGGGAAAAAATCCAGGGATTGGTTTGGTTTCCTGATCCTTTTGGATCTTCGTTGTACCCATGTAAGTGGGTGTAAAAACAGGTTTGGATACAAAGGATTGTCTGTTGTATTGTAACTCGTATAAAAACTGAGGAAAAAGAATTGGGTCTGGAGTGACAGAAGGTAATTCTGGAATTTTTTTCTTGGGAACCGGATAGAAGGGATGAACGGAAGTTTGGAACCTTGCAATAGAGTCCGCTGTGGCTAAAAAGAAATGGTAATTGTTTCCTTGTCGGTAAATCAAAGGGGAGGTGATTTTTTCAGTTTTTTCTGAATTCTGATTCTAAAGTGCTCCCAATTATAATCTGTTTTTAAAATTTCCAACTCATTTTCGACTCCATAACGCATGAAGTCATAAATCTCTTCGTGGTCCATTCCCACTACAATCGATAGGTCTTGGATGACTCGAAGTAGTCGTCTCGCATCGCGATCACTGAGGGAAAAGGTTTCTAAAAGTTTTTTTTCGAATTCCGTAAGTTGGATCAAGAGAACCTAAAACGCAGCCACAAGGATGGTTTCGATTTCATTTTTGGGAAGTTCTCTAGGAAGACAATCAAGAAACGAGTAAGTTGCCGCAAGGGTAGCAATTCCTGGTAGATCGATTTTTTTCACTTCGTATTCGGACAACCTTTGGGGAATGCGAAGTTCCAAATAAATTTTACGAATCCCTTCTACCGCTTTGATGGCAGCTTCAATCACGGAGATATTGGTAACATCTTCATCCAAGGCTCTCGCAATCATTACATACTTACCCGCGGAAGATGTCAGGTTGTATTCCATAACATGTGGGAGAAGGATCGACATACTTTGAAAAATATCTAAGTTCGTAACAGTTGTTACCGCAAGTGACAGTGCATAACAGAGCCCAAGACTACTTGTGGACTGAGCAATTCCTGCAAGTAGACTTGCTGCATAAATGGAGTTTTTTGGTCCCAAGTTTCTTGGTTCACGAATGGCCGGTACAATATTTTTGGAGATAAGTTCTATGGAACGAAGTGCAGTGGAGGAAGTAATCTCATTGGCATACTTAGAAAGGATACTATCGACTGCCGCTGATAAAATGGAGATTCCAGTTTTAGCAGTTTCAGAACTGGACATACCAGCACCGATTTTGGGATCAGACACAATCAGTTCCGGGAAGGCCCATTCGTGAGCAAAGTATTTTCTATTTTTATCTTTATCATCCACAATCGAAAAGAAAGGAGAACATTCATTTCCGAGTAGGGGTTTTGTGGGAACAACGATTAAAGGAAGGCCTTTTTTCTTAGGTTGTTTTTTACCGATGAGTAGTTCTTCTGCAAATAAATCATTGGTTGCTAGTAATGATGCTGCCTTACCTGCATTTACTGATTCAAAAGAACCATAAGCCACCACACAATCTGCATTGGAAATTCTAAGGAAGTGAGCACAGGAATCTAAATCTTTAAAATGAACTCGGTCAACAATGTCATCATAAATGATCACACCTTCTGCGTGTTTTTCGAGACTGGTTTTGATAATAGAAAGTTCTTCGGCGTTTTCTAATTCTTTTTGTGTAGTGATGAGAACAACACGAGATCCAATGTTTTTAACAAATGATCCAAGTTTGTATCCACAATCGATTTCGAAGTGAATTTTTGGTGGGAATTGAAAATTGATCCATTCGGGGAGTACTGGCATACGATCCCCTAATTATGATTCGGCGGAGTTAGAGAAATCCTCGGAGAGGACAATAAAAAAGGATCCCTCACCACCCGTCCTTTTTACTGTTGTCCGAGGAAAGTTGACGCGATTTGGTCGGAGATTTTATCCAACATCTCAGTAGAGAGGTTGTCGTAGTCGCCGTTTTTCAATCGTTCTTTGATCGCTTTGATTTTTTCCGTACGATCCTCTTCTGGAGGAGCTTGTACGATTTGTTTAGCGATTTGTTTTACTTCAGCTTGAAGCTTTGCTTCCGATGCAATTTTTTTGGCAGCATCAGAGATAGAAATAGTATCTACCGGAGCTTGTGCTTCCGTTTCTCTTGGGCCTTGTGGTTTTTTTGGTTCGTACCCGTAACCACCAACTCGTCCTACTTTGTCGACGTTCATATATTTAGTCCTCTTCCTACATCACATATCGGAGGAATCCGAAATTCCCTTAAGTGTTTTTTTTCGATGATTTAAGAGAAAAACAAACTCTCCCTTGGCGTTTGGTGGATTTTTCACCAATTCCCTAGGATTTGCATAGTAAAGTACCTCTTCAAAGGTCTTTGTCAACTCCCTTCCCACAAGAACTTCCGTCTCCGGAAAGAGTTCTTCGAGCATGGGATAGAGCCTTGGAAGTTTGTGGACAGATTCATAAAAAACAACGAGTCCATCAATCTCCGATGCTCTTTCTAATTCTCGGCGTTTTTTACTCGGTTTTTCAGAGAGGAATCCCAAAAAATAAGTGGGATTGACCTGAAATCCAGAAACAGAAAGTAATGCGGTTAGGGCAGAAGCACCGGGCACAGGAACAATTCGAATTCCTTTTTCGCGAGCCGTGCGAACCATTTGGCTCCCTGGATCGGAAACACCTGGGGTTCCTGCATCGGATACCAAAGCCATCGATTTTCCACTCATCAATTGTTCGAGGACATTGGCATAAGGGGTTTCAGAGCTATCTTTATAAAGGGCAAGAACGGGAGTCACAATTTCCAACTTTGAAAAAAGGGAACGAGTTTCCTTTGCTGACTCACAGAGGACAAGATCTACCTCTTTAAAAATTTCTAAGGCCCGTAAGGTAATGTCTCCCAAATTTCCAATTGGGGTTGCCACTACATAAAGAGAACCTTTCTCGCGTTTATGGGCCAACGAATTGGCATCCTGGAGGAGACTGTCCAGCAGGACAAGCGCAACCAACGTCATTATTCCCCTTCGTACAGGGGTTACATGCGGTTCCTAATGCACAAGCTGAGGGAGTGCCACAAGCGGCATTGGCGCAAATGGAGGTATTACAACCAGTGCCCACAGCACAAAGGGTTTGGATATCGTTCACCCGATTGGGAATCGCACAGGTACTTGACGTAGTGGAAGGATTGGAGATGAGTCCACCAGTTAACATGGAACGTAAGGTAAAGTTATAGATTTGGCATTTTTGGAAAAACTCGGCTCCCGGAGGAGGAACGGCAAAACGAATCCGTTTGGTAACAATTTTAGAGGATTCTGTAGAAGCTTCATAAGGAAGGTGGGGGAAACTTGGTTGTACCCCATCTTCCAACCATTCTCCCTGAATGGTTTGGATGATCCCTGGAAAAGCTGTGGTCACATAGAGATTGTAACCCAAAAATTGGGGTTCTCTATTGGTCACGTAATAACGAAGGATGAATTCTGGTCTTGGGTCTGCGGTAAAATTGAAAAAATCCGTTTGGTAGTCATTGGTAATGTTGCTATTGACGGCAACTACAGATAGGATCTGCGGCACATTGGGTGGAACCAAAAAAACGAAGGGAGCGACAGGTGTGTCCGTATTGACTCCGCACCCAAAAAAAGAGAGAAAAGAAATGCAGATAAAGTAAAGTGGATGTAACGAGGGAAAACGCATTCTATTTCTAGTTTCCCTTCCAAGTTTTCAGGAATTCAATCTATGGGAATCCAAAAAAAATTACTCTTTGTCTCCATTTCTCTAATTGGGCTTTTTTTTCTCATCCTACTCGTTATGGGTGGTGAGGATGAAGAAGAGGCTCGCCGTAAAAAAGAAAAAGGTTCACAAGCCCTAGCCCTATTTGGGGGAGGATCTGCCAACCCTAAGGGAACCAACCGTCTAGGGGTGCGTGGGGAAGATGCAGGTTCCATCTTTGATTCCGACTATTACAATGCTGGTGGGATGCGATACGAAGAAGATGGAAACCTTGCAGGATCGGAAGCGGGTGAAGTCCCCATCAATCCACAAACTGGAAAACCTTATCCTCCAGAAGCCATGCAAGCCTTCGAAGAACTTCGGGAACAATTTCCGGATAACGATTTGATCCCAAAACGATTGACTCCCGAAGACAAACAAAAGCAGTCAGAGCTCAATCAAAAGTTATCAAGAGCCACAAACTCAGTGTTTGGTGGATCTGCGAATGCGACGGACATTACTTTGTATTATAACCATGTCCGTAAACAAGGAAAAGATCGTTTGGAAATCATCAACTATTTGATTGAATCCCAAGGCGGTGATGATCCTGAGATGGATAAGAAGTTCCAAGAGATTTTAAAAAATATCCAATACCAAAATGAACAGGTGGAAAAAGAAGCAACCAATGCCTTCCAAAAGGCAGGGATTTCTTCTCCTTAATTTAAGTTTCACCTGATAGGATGGGATAACGGTAACTGGATTTTGGATCCAGGCCGTACTCATCCAGATGGAAGGAGGGAGGAAGCCTCTCTCTTTTCCATTGTGAAATCATAAATAGTTTTTTAAACTTTTTGATATAGCCGGAAAGTATTTCTAAAGTTTCCCAAGGGAATTCTTGTTTTAGAGTTTCCAAACAATCCTCGTCCCTCACTGCTAAATACACAAGTTTCCTTTCGATCGATTGTAAGATAGGATAAGGCATCAAATCTTTTTCATCTTCTTGGTGTTCGGAAAGAGGTTTTAGTTCGGCAGTTGGTTTTGTATTTCGTAAAATACGAATGGATTCTTTGGGAGAAATAAAACGATTGTTTTCTTTTTGGATATCATCCAACCAATCGAGTAAAAACTCCTTGCTAACACCTGCTAGTGGTGCGAGTGACCCCGAGGAATCTCCATCCATCGTTGTGTAACCAACAGCAGCTTCGCTACGGTTTCCCGTAGATAAAAGTAAATGTCCGTTTAGATTGGCAAGTAACCAAACAAGAGGGGAACGAACCCTGGCTTGGATATTTTGTAAAGGTAAATCATGTTCTTTCCAGTTCAAAGTTTTTCCAAGGACAGACTCGATGAGTTTTACAGAAGTATCTACTGCCCCATCTATGGGTATGGAATAAAAAGGGTAACCTAGTTCTTCGCTTAATGTTTTTGCAATTTCCTCTGTGAGAGAGGAATTGTTTTCTGTTTTTTGATAAATGGTGACTAAAAGTTCTTTTTCTTGGATTCCGAGAGAAGAAAAGATCAAATCACCATTCTCCCTTTTTGTGACTTCTTTCATGGTATTCACAAGTAGGGCGCAGGTGGCACTGTCGGCCCCCCCAGAAAGAGAAAGTGTATATCCTTTGGTTTTGGATTTTCTTAAATAATCATAAAGGCCAAGAGAAACGGCCTTTGTGAATTCTTCATAAACGCTGAAACTAACGGAACTGGAACTTGTTTCCGGTTCGGAATCTCTTCTTTTGTCTAAAACAGAAAATCCCAAACTGTGTTCCTCTTTTTTGTCATTTAAAAGTTCTAGTTGGATTTTTGGAATCTCTGTCCTATAGGAATTGGGTTTGGAATCACGGAAAGATCTGGCTTTGGCCGCACGAATTTCCAATGGATCAAAAATATGGGAAGTCACTTGGAAGGGAGAAAAAGATAATCTTGGTCCTTCTTTAACTAAATTGCCTGTGGAAGCAAATAGGGCTCCGCCTTCAAAGATGATTCGTCCGGATTCGTTTCCGACAAGATTGGTGAACACTTGGAGGTTACACTGGTTTCTGCTAGACTCTGTAAAAATTTGTCTTCGTATCTTTTGTTTGCCCATGGCAAAATGAGAGGCACCAGGGGAAAACAAAACATCAGTTCCTTGTAGGGAATAGAAGGAGGCTGGTTTTTGTACAGACCAACTGTCTTCACAAATCTCCACTCCAAAGTTCCAAGTATCTGTTTGGAAGATAAAATGCCCAAAGGGAACCGTGTCCCCCGCAAAGGAAATGGTTCTGTTTAAAAAATCGGATTCAGAATGGAACCATCGGCGTTCATAGTGTACGCCAGTGTTTGCTAAATTTAATTTAGGAACAAGGGCTATCACCTTTCCGCCATAGAGCACAGCCATACAGTTGTATAAGAAAGATCCAACGAATACGGGAAGGCCCAGAATCAAAATTTGATTTTTGGAAACCGTTTTTAGTTCTTTGATGATTTCTTCGGAACGAGTCCAAACATAAGGTTTGTAAAATGCGTCCTCACATCCGTATCCCGAAATACAAAGTTCAGGAAAAAGAATACAATCCGCTTCGTTTGTTTCTGGACTTTTGATTGCCTGGAGGATGGATTCATAATTCCCCAAAAAATCTAGGGGAGTTGTATTGAGTGTAACTGCGGCAATTTTAATTTTGGGCATTGGAGAAAACTCGGTTATAAATCTTATCCGATGCACCTCTATTTTCTACAACAAAGTTTCGATTTCCATTTCCCATCTTTTCTCTTAAAGATTTGTCTTTCACGAGTAAGGCAAATTTTTCTACAAATTCAGATTCGGATTCTGTTTTGAAAAGACCACCTAATTCTTGCATAACGATGGCTTCGGGAGCATTGGAAATTTTGGGCCCTGTAATGACAGGAAGTCCGAGAGCTGCCGGTTCAATGGTATTGTGCACACGGTGCAACCAGGCCCCACCCACATAAGCAAAACTTCCGTATTGGTAGGCAAATGCTAGGATTCCCATAAGATCAAAAAGTAGGAATTTGGGTAATGGTTCCCCTGGCTTTAACTTTGAAAACACTCCAACGCTGCCGTATTTTTCTAAACTAGGAATCCAATCTTGCATTCGGTTTTCTTCCCATTTATGAGGAAAAATCCAATAATAGACATCATCCGAATTTTCTTTTAAATACTTGGTAAATCGTTCTTCGCAGATTCCGTATGTGGAACCAAGGATGACTGGTTTGTTTTGGGTTAAAAAACTTTTTTGTTCAGAAACAAAACGAACGAAGGCTGGGTTTGGAGATTTGGTTTCTAATTTTCCAAGAACCGATTCAAATCGAGTATCTCCTAACACAGCGAAGTCGGTTTTTTGTGATACCAAATCCGTAAATTCTTTTGCCATGAGTTCATGGCTTGGGTATATTCCTGTCAGGTAACGAAAGGAAGCTTTGGTTAAAGACCTTACAAGTGAATTTTTTCGGGAAGACTGGGATGACAAACTAGCGCAGGCCAGATAAGTTTTGGTTCCGTTACGATTTGCAACTTTTAAAAGATTGGGCCAAGTATCCCAGGCCATGATGAATAAAACTTGGGGTTTGAAATGGGAAAAAATTTTGTCGTAAGCATTAGCAGTATCCAAAGGGAGATAAAAATATACATCTGCTAGTGGATCGGCAAATGAAGATTCTTTTACAGAAGAAGAAAAAACAGATTGGATGATAAAAACATTTTTATTTTTTTTTCGAATGGTTTCTGTTAGGGCACGCGCTTGGTCCAGTTCCCCCACACTTGCGGCGTGAAGCCAAACTACCAATTTGCCTTCAGCAGATTTTGAAAAAATTTGATTTAGGGATCTTTTTCTTTTTTCTAATTCTTCTCTTATTTTTTTTACCAATAAGGATAAGATTTTTAAAACTGAGCTGATGAAAAATACTAGAATGTTGTAAAAAAAATATACCATTTAACGTTTGTTACCCCAAGTGTCGTTCACTTCTGAACCCGGGTAGATGAAAGTTCTTTTATCTATGACAAAACTTAAATTGTCAAAGTATAAATGAAACTCTCCTTTCTTTTGTGAAGCCAAACTTTTCAATCGAAATGAGGCAAAGGAAATAGGGAAGGACATGGATTGGATGAGTCTTGTGTTTTCTTTGGGAAGATTGATGGTAAATTCCAACCTTCGCCAACCCACAAAATTCAAAGTTCCCAAATCAAAATACAGATCTTTGGATTTTTTCTGGGAAAGTCCCATACTCAAATTGATATGGTGGCCTTCTGAATACACCCAAAGGATTCCTTGGATGGGCATTCCGAGTGGCAAACCAATGGGTTCTTTGGGCCTCACTTCCCAATGGTCAAGCCTTGGATTTTCTACATAACTTTGGAGAAGGAAACTTGTTTGGTTTTGTAAGTTTGCATATCCGGATTCTTTGAGGATAGCGGCTTCTTGTAAAAAGGCCTCAGACTTAGGAACTTTCGCTGCAAATTGAGTGACTGCTAAAAACGAATCCACTCGGTAAAAATCCCAAGGCCTTTCTCCTTCAAAATCTTCTACAAGGAAGAGGAGATAACTCGTGTCGATTGAGAGAGCGGATTTTAAAATTGCCACCCGACCCGATTCGTCAGGGTCATGGGGTCTCGGAAGAGACAAAAGACTGGAAATCATGAGTAGGAAACCCAAACAGAATGTAAATTTTTTTGCAAATCTCATGATTTCTCACTTTTCGAAAACCCAAAAACGTGTACTCTATTTCTATCAAAGGAAAGGAATCCGCACGTCATGGGCCGCCGCGACAATTTGAAAATACTCACAACTGCCATTCTAGTGGTCCTACTTCTTTCATCGTTCATTTTCGCATTTATCTATAGAAACGAAATTTACCAAAAACTCCAAACCATCGGAAAAAACAGAGATATGGAGATGGTGGATCGGGAAATCGAAAGAGAAAATCCAGGCATTCCTGCCCCCAAGGAAAACTTTGCAAATAGTGACTCTAAGGAATCCGTTCGAGACAGTTCCAAACTTCCAGATCTTCCTAGTTTAGAGGATATGGAACCTGATACGGAGCGTCCACGTTCTGTTTCAGTGGCTGCTTCTACCAAATCCAAAGAGAAAGTGGATACAAGTTCTCGTTTGCAAGAAAAATTAGACCAAGTGGAAGAATCCTTCGCTCCGAAAGACGAAACCAAAAAAACAAAGAAGGTTTCTAAAAAAGAAGAGTTTGTTTCTGAGGTAAAGGAATCTACAACGACCACCAAACAACCAAAAGTGGATGTAGAGAATTTTGAAAAGGTCACTAAAAAACAAGAGCCTAAAGTTTCGAAACCTTCAAAAACTTATGTAAGTCGCAATAAAAAATCAAATTCAGTATCTTCTAAAAAACAAAGGACTAAATCCAAAGAATCAACCTATTCGCAAAATTCCAAAAAGAATAGTTATGAGGAATCTGGATCTTCTAATTTAGAAGTGCGGATGCGGTCTGTGGAACAAAAACTTTCTACTCAAAACGATCGAAACGAAAAACGATTTGTGGAAATCGAACGTCGGATTGAGTCTTTAGAAAAAGCGTTAGCTAAGTAATCGTGTCCGATTACGGGTCTTCGTATCTTTCCATTCAAAATTCTCTAAAAGGTTTGTATCCAAACAAATCTCCGGTTCTCATTGCTGTTTCCAAAACCAAACCTTATGAAGTGGTAAGGGAAGCTTATTTGCAAGGGATTCGAGAGTTTGGAGAAAATTATATCCCGGAAGCCGTCTCTAAATTTACAAAACTAAGAGAAGAGTTCCCAGAAGCAGTCACTTCCGTCAAATTACATCATATTGGACCTATACAATCGGGAACCTTACGTAAGTTATTTGGTGTTTTTTCTCACACTCACGGTGTTGGTAGTATCTCTTCCTTAAAGGAGCTTCTGAAACGTGCCGAAAAAGAAAAAAAACAAATTCGATATTTCATCCAAACCAACCTCACCGAGGAAAATACCAAACATGGAATGGGTTTTGAAACTTTACGTTCCATGAAAGATACACTGACAGGTTATCAAAATGAGTTTTGTATTTGGGAAGGGTTTATGGGAATGGGGCCTTCTAGTGGAGATTTGCGAGAGACTCGGGAAGTGTTTTCGATTTTGGCAGAACTTCGAAATACATATTATCCAGATAAAAAATTATCAATGGGAATGAGTGGTGATTATGAAATCGCCTGCGAATTAGGATCCGACTATTTAAGAGTGGGTTCAAAAATTTTTGGAGAGAGGGACTATGCAGAAAAAACCAATTGAAACAGTAGGGGTTGTTGGCCTTGGAAAGATGGGAGCAGCGATTGCCTCTGCCCTTGTCAAAAAAGGAACCAAGGTATATGGATTTGATCCCAACCTAAAAGATTCCCCTGTCTCGGGTGTGAACCTTGTGGGAACTTTAGATTCCATTGGTAAAGAAACCGATATGATTGTGATCGCTGTGAAACCAAATCTTGTGGTTCCTGTCTTAAAAGAATTTTCGAAACCGGCTACCTTTGTTTCTATTGCTGCCGGAATTTCCTATTCCCAAATTTCGGAAGCGGCACCCAAAGGATCGAGTGCTGTGCGAGTGATGCCGAACCTTCCTTTGGTTTCTGAACGAGGGGCACTGGCGTACTTTTGTGAAGACACAGCTGTAGTAGGCGTAGAACAGTTGTTTAGTGGAATGGGAAAAAGCATTCGTGTTTCAAAAGAATCATTAATGGATACCGTGACAGGCCTTTCTGGTTCTGGCCCGGCTTATGTATTAACATTTTTACAGGCAATGGCAGAGGGTGGGTTGCAAGAAGGGCTTAGTTACGAGGAGTCTTTGTCTTTGGCAATGGAAACCATTGAAGGAACTCTTGTGTATTTTCGAACTTTGCGAGAAGCGGATTCCCAACTTCATCCTATGGAAGTACGAAATTGGGTGACATCTCCCGGAGGAACGACCATTCATGGTTTAGATGCTTTGGAGAGAGGTGGATTCTCAACCGCCGTTAGAGATGCAATCCATAGAGCGACGGAGAGAAGTAAGGAATTAGGGAAAGGATGATAACGGTTGCGCGGACAGGATTCGAACCTGTGGCCTTTGGGTTATGAGCCCAACGAGCTACCAGCTGCTCCACCGCGCGGTATAAGACCATTATTTTAAAGATTGGTAAATTGTCAACGTAATCATTATGAAAACTTTTCTATTTTCTTGCTTTTATAAAATTATCGATTTCCGTCAAAATCTTACTTTACAGTAGTCAAAAAAGGCGAATGATTCCTATCTTATACAGAATTCTGGCGGTGCGTTTTGTCTTTTAAAGAAAACACTGATATCGTTTTTGAGCATTACGAAAAAAAAATCTACGACCAAAAACAGCTACTGGAAATTTCCCGTGCTCTGAATTCCACGTTAGACTATAAATATTTAATTGATGCAATTCTTAACATCTGTTTGGCGCAGTTGCAGACTTTACATGCCGCCATGTATTTGGAGCCAGAGATTGATTTAGGTCTTTTTAAATTAGAACCTCAATCCATTAAGGGTTTTGAGTTAAACACAGAAGAACAAAACTACGAAGTCAAAATCGATAGTCCTCTCATTCATTATTTTGAAGAAAAACCCAAAGCCATCACTATGGACCAAATCCTGCTGATGGAAAATTTAAAGTCCATTCCAGACATCACTTATTTGCGGAAGATGGGAGCGGAGATTCTTGTCCCTCTGAACGCCAAAGGTAAGGTCAATGGTCTTCTCGTGCTTGGGGACAAAATGACTTCCGAAGAGTTTTCGGAAGATGAAAAAGAATTTATGACAACCCTCGCGAACTTAGCAGGGATTGCCGTGGACAACGCTCGTTTGTACGAACTTGCCACTGTGGACATGATGACGGGTTTAAAGATCCATCACTACTTCCAAACCAAACTCAAAGAAGAAATGGATCGTAGTCGTAAAAAAGGAACGAGGCTTTGTTTGCTTTTTACCGACGTGGATCATTTCAAAAATTTTAATGATACCTATGGACATCAGGCTGGTGACGTGGTTCTCATTGAGGTCGCAAAACAGCTGATCAATGCAGCCCAGCGCCACCACATTCCTGCACGGTATGGCGGGGAAGAGTTTTGTCTTGTGATGCCGGGAGCTACAGAAGAAGAGGCGATGGCAAAGGGTGAAGAGATCCGGAATGCTGTTGAGTCTATGGTGGTTAAAAATCCGAATGATGGAACAGACCTGAAAGTCACTTTGTCAGTGGGAGTTTCTAGTTTCCGTACCACGGACAGAAGTAACAAAGATTTGATCGAAAGGGCAGACAAAGCACTCTACCAGGCGAAACATTCTGGAAGAAACCGCACAATTTGTTATAAAGATTAGGAAATTTGCCGATGGGTAGAGTATGGCAGAGCCGGCATACCTACTCAACGACCTTTCACCATCGGTTACCTCCGATGTATATGAATCCATTCGCAATCGGGCCTTGGGTCTTTCTTCGTATGATTTCCAACCATATTCTTGTTTCATTGAATACAAGACAAAAGATACAATCACGGGGATTGAATATCGCGATTGTATCGTAGATTACACAAGATGTCCGAATACCCGCTGTATCAAAAAGTTAGTGTAATTCTATTCGCCTTTTTTTATTTAGGGGCTTGTGTTCCAGGCCCCGTTCGCTCCCACCAAACTGCTGTTTTATACCAATTTCCCACATCAAAACCTTTACCTCCCCATATTTCGGTTGCCGTTGTTGATAAAGGAACCCATCTCCTTTTCACCGGAATTGAATCAGAAGGAAAAACATTTTCCTTCTTTTGGGATACGGGTTCGGAACTTAGTTTTTATGAGTCAACATCCACGGAAGAAGAAAAAGAATTCCAACTGAATGGTCTTAAGTTTACCTTAAAAAACAAAAAAGGAATTTTGCCAGAATCCTTTCCTGGACTTCTCGGCCTTGATTTCTTCCAAGGAACCTGTATCTTTTGGTTTGGCGAAGAATTGAAACGCTTCACCAAAGATTCCCCATTTTGTGATCAGCCCGATGCCTATCTTTCTACCGATTTAAAAATTCTAAACACGAAGAAAAAAGGGGATTATTACTACGTTCAGTTTGAATATCCCGAAGGTTACAGATCTTTTGGGATGGTGGACACTGGATCTTCCCTGACGATGATCCCTCCTGGGATTAATGACCGAATCTTAGGAGAAAAGAAGGTGTTCTTTCCCGGAAATCGAATCTTACCGGCGAAACTTCAGGAAACAAGTTCCGAATTGTATTTAATAGCCAAATCGGGAATCCGAGAAGAATACAAACAAGTCCAATTCCTTAGCGGAATTTCACTTGAGAATTTCCTTTTGCCAGGGGACAAGGATAAGGAAGAGGTTTGGTCGATCGGATTGAATGTCCTTAGGACTCGTCCTTTGTTTTGGGATTTTTCTCGGAACCGCATTGGGATCGTTCGCACCAAAAACTAAGGTGAAAGAAAAAGAAAAAATCATAGTAGCGATGAGTGGTGGGGTGGATAGCGCAGTGGCCGCAGGACTTCTAATGGAAGCAGGTTACGACGTGATCGGTGTGAACCTACGCACATGGGAATATGAAGCACCCGCCTGTGATACCACAAAAAAATCCTGCTGTTCTCCCGAAGACATCCGTGATGCACGTGATGTAGGTCTTTCTTTAAACATTCCTTTTTACGTAATCAAAATGGAAAAGGTGTTTGGGGAACGAGTCATCGACCGTTTTATTAATGATTATAAAGATGGAAGGACGCCAAATCCTTGTGTGGAATGTAACACCTTTGTGAAGTTTGGTGCTCTTTTTGAACAAGCCAAAATATTGGGAATTGAAAAAATCGCCACTGGCCATTATGCTCGTGTTGTTGAGGTGGATGGCCGTTATGCTATCCGTAATGCTGTAGACATGAAAAAAAACCAAACGTACTATTTGTACGGTTTGTCTCAGGAAAATATTAAAAATACTGTTTTCCCTTTGGGTGAGATGGACAAAGCACAAGTTCGTGAAATTGCAAAACGAATGGGTCTTCCTGTAGCCGAAAAACCTGAATCACAAGAAATCTGTTTTATTCCTGAAAATGATTACAGATCTTTTTTAAAAAAGAAAGGGATGGAGTTCACTCCTGGATTTTTTAAATTAGCTTCCGGTCAAATCATCGGCAAACACCAAGGGAAAGAAGGATTTACCATCGGTCAAAGAAAAGGTCTTGGGATCGCATGGAAAAATCCACTCTATGTTCTGTCCATTGAAGATGATGGAACCGTTGTGCTTGGGGAAGAAGAAGAAACTGTTTCGGAATCTTTTATTTTGGAAGAGATTACCTACCAAGCACTGATGCCAATGGAAGTTGGCGCGTCCAAAGAAATGAAAGTCCAAATTCGTTACAGAAGTGCACCTGTTCATTGTAAGGTGACTTCTCTTGGAAATACTTGGAAAGTTGAATTTTTAGAAGATGTAAAAAGTGTAACCCCAGGACAATCTGCTACTTTTTATCCAACAAATGGTGATTATTTATTTGCTGGTGGGATCATTCAGAAAGGATCCATCACAAGAAAGGTAAAAACAAATTTTGTTTTAGAGGCGGAGAGCGTTACCATTTGAAATCGGTAGAAGGCAAAACCATTCTGATCATTGGTGGGGGATTGTTACAGGTTCCCATCATCCAAACAGCAAAAACCATGCGACTTCATACCGTTGTTGCTGATATGAATCCCGCATCGATTGGTTTCCAAATCGCCGACGAAGCCATTGTCATGTCCACAAAAGATGTGGAAGGAATGGTTCGGGAATCTAAAAAATTTGCACAAAATTCTCAGATCCATGGTGTGATCACTGCTGGAACCGATGCCAGTATGACCGTGGCCGCTGTGGCTTCTGCTTTGCAACTTCCGGGGATTCGATTTGTGGATGCGGAAGCGGCATCTAACAAAGTAAAGATGCGCCAAAGGTTAAAAGAGTTTGGAATGCCCATCCCTCGTTTTGCACCAGTTTGGTCTTTACAAGATGCCAAAGATGCCCTTGATTCGTTAACCTTCCCTCTTGTGATGAAACCTGCTGACAATATGGGGGCACGCGGAGTCATTAAGGTAAATAATAAAGATGACCTCACCACTGCCTTTCGTCATGCCAAAAGGTTTTGTCCAACAGGTGAATTGATTTTAGAAGAATATATGGAAGGTCCTGAACTTTCTGTAGATGCACTGGCTTTCCAAGGTCAAATTCGAATGACAGGGATTGCAGACCGAATCATTGAACGAGAACCTTATTTTATTGAAGTAGGGCATAACATGCCTTCGGCGATGTCCAAAGAAGTTTTGGATGAAGTGGAACGAGTGATGGCAGGTGGAATGCGGGCATTAGGAATCCATCTTGGTGCTGGTAAAGGGGATATCAAAGTCACTAAAGATGGTGTCAAAATTGGAGAAATTGCCGCCAGGCTTTCTGGTGGTTTTATGTCGGCGTTTACCTATCCTTTATCCACAGGTGTCAATTTAAACCGCGCTGCTCTTCTCATTTCTCTCGGAGAAACTCCAGACAATTTGGATCCTGTTCTCAGTCGTGTGTCCATCGAACGTTCCTTACTTTCGAAACCTGGAAAACTAGTTTCGATTGGTGGGATTGAGGAAACAAAAAAAATCGATGGAGTTTCTGAAGTTTTTATCCAATCCAAACCAGGTGATATCATTAAAGAACCGACAAATAACATCGATAAGTCGGGACATGTCATTATCGTTGCTGACAATTTAAAAGATGCAGATCTTGTTTTTGAAAAAGTAAAAAACACAATCCGATTCGAAGTGGATGAACAATTTTCGGTCACAGAGAAGGAAATTAACGACCAGGCACGAATTCGTTTTGGTAAAGATATTTGTTGGGTTTGTAAACAATGTGATGGTAACAATTGTGCCTCAGGAATTCCGGGAATGGGTGGTGTGGGCCGAATGGAAACCTTTCAAGACAATAGCGAGGCCCTTGCTGAATATTCCATTATTCCTGGTTACATTCGGGATCATGTGTTTCCAGAAATCCAAACTCGGTTTTTAGGTTATGAATTAAAAACTCCGATTATGGCAGCCCCAATGACAGGGGTCGGAACCAATATGAACTTTGTGATGACGGATGCCGATTATGCCAATATGGTCGTTCGTTCCTTTGTCCAAAATGGTAGCCTTGCTTGGCTAGGGGACGGAGCCTCTCCTGAAAAATATAAAATTATGTTAGAGGCATTGAAAAAATCTTCTGGAAAAGGGATTTTGATCTGTAAACCAAGAGAAGATGAATCAATGTTAGTTGATCGTTTCCAACAAGCAGAAGCGGACGGAGTGTTCGCCCTGGGTATGGACATCGATGCTGTGAATTTCAAAACCATGGTACAAAAGAATTTATCCAGCATCACTAGACCTTTGGATCGTTTGATCAAACTAAAGGAAAAAACTAAATTACCTTTTGTCTTAAAAGGGATTATGAATCCAGAAGACGCAAAACTCGCAGTGGAAGGTGGGTTCTCCGCCATTGTTGTTTCCAACCATGGGGGTAGGGTTTTGGATGGAATGCCTGGAACAGCTCGTGTCCTTCCTAAACTAGCGGAAGTGGTGAAGGGGAGAATTCCTCTTCTTGTGGATGGGGGAATTCGTTCCGGAATGGATGTATTTAAGATGATCGCTCTTGGTGCTGATGCAGTTCTTCTAGGAAGGCCAGTGGCAATTTCTCTAGTAGGGGGAGAAGATGCTGGAGTTCGTTTTCTTTTGCAAAAATATTCAGAAGAACTAAAACAATCAATGAGTGTTACCGGAGCGAAAACTTTGGTGGACATCAAGCGAACTATGTTGCTTCATAAACTTCACGGTTGAGTATGGATAAGGAAATCAAAGACCTCGAAGGGATTTTAAAAGTGATTACCGCTTTGTTCGGTAAACTGCCTGCATACATTATCAATTCAGAAAAAGAATACCCTGTCAAAATCATTGCTTTAAAAAATAAGGCTCTTATCATCAATACCAATCTAAAGTTTCCGAACAGGGATAGGGTTCTTACCGTTGTCCACAATGGTAGTAAGTTTTTAGCACATTTCATTGTTGCTGGTGGAGATGGAAACGGAATTGAAATTCTAACTCCTGTTAAAATCCAGATTGTGCCAGCTTCCAGACAGGGTTCTCGTGTGGATACTAGTCAAACCCAAACGGGTATGGTGGTCTCCAACATCATCAATGTAAACGATGTATCCAAAGCCATTGGATTTGATGATAAAAAAGTGGATGCGATTCTTTTGGCTTACCGAACAAAATTAGCCAAAGCCTTTCCTTTATCTTCCATTTTTTTTGCAGGCAGAATGGATAACCGTCTTAGACTTATGCATCATTACGATAAGGACATTTTTATTGTTGATCGTAAGGAGAAATCTACAGCGTCACCAGCCTTTTTTCCTTTTGATGAATATTTAAGAATTTTCGAAAATTCTAAAATTGCAGATAGCTTTACTTCAGAAATTTGTGTTCCTATTAAATACAAAGGTTATGTCCACTTAGGTTATGTTCAAGTTTTGTCTGAAAAACCTCTAGATTTAGAAATTTATAAACAAATTCAAACTTTTGCAAATGCCGTCAGTCGTGATATTATAAGCACCGGTGTTTTTCAGGAATCACGTGATGTCTGTCAGGTGATGGATTTAAGTATGGGTGGTATCAGTTTCATTCATGCTCCTTCTCGTTCTTTTTCTAGGTCAGTCACTTTGAATGGAACCATTCTGTTTGATTTGAATTTAGAGGCTGGAAAAAAAGTCACCATTCGCGGAATTATCAAAAACATCCGAAACCAAGAAACCAATTTTCGTGTGGGTTGTCAGTTCTATAACCTAACAGAAAAAGATGTAGAGGTGTTGGAAGCTTTCCTAAATGTAGGAAAAGAAGAAGAACCTGGAGAGACCGCAGTTTCATCAGAAGCTTCTGAGACCGAGGAACAAACGGAAGGTGGTTTGGCTGAAGTTCCGACTGAAGAATCATCGGAAGTGGTGGGGGCAGTGGATGAACCAGGAGATCCTTTCGGAGCTGCTTTTGAAGATTCCCTTCCCGCTGAAGAGGCGCCGGCAGAAGAAGAACCAAACCCCGAATCTTAAATTATGAGTTCCTACCAATCATTGATTCGTTACCCATATACGGGTAAAACGGTCTTTGAATTTCTCACCACTAAGTTTCCTTATCATAGTCCTGAAGAGTGGAAATTTTTAATCACCGAGAATCGTGTTAAGGTTCAGGGGGTAGTGGCCACCGCGGAATTGATTCTTTCAGAAGGGGATACGGTTCTGTATGAGCCGATTCCCGGCCGAATCGAAGAACCAGATGTGGATACAAATTATACCATCCTAAAAGAAACCGAAGAATTCCTTTTTGTAGACAAACCTGGAAACTTACCTATGCACCCGGCGGGAAGGTACCGCACTAGAACACTTTTAAATCTATTGGAGTTGGAATACCCAAAAGTTATTCCCGTGCACCGTTTGGACCGAGAGACTTCTGGAGTTGTGATCTTTGCCAAAACGGAAGAGGGTCGAACTTGGCTCCAAAAGAAGTTTGAATCAAGAGAAGTGAAGAAAGAATATTTAGCAGTGGTCCGAGGTAAATTTGAAAGGGAAGTTTTACTCGAAGGATATATTGGTAAGGATTTGGATTCCGCCATTCGAAAAAAAATGAAATTTTCACCCGATGAGTTTTCTGATTCCAAATCGGTTTCCACAAATTTAATCCCTCTAGATTACAATGTATCAGAAAATCTTAGTTTGGTATTGGTTCGTCCGATTACAGGAAGGATTCATCAAATTCGGGTAAGTTTACTATATTTGGGTTATCCCATTCTTGGTGATAAATTATATGGCCCAAGGGAAACAATGTTTTTAGACTTTGTTCAGTCGGGGCTAAGTGAGTCACTCCTCGAAGAACTTGGGTGCGAACGTCAACTCTTACATGCACATAGCATCAGTTATGTTGACGAAAGGGTGATGGAACATGTTTTAGTACAATCGAATCCTCTTAAAGAGATTCTTTCTTTCTTCCCCAATCACAAAGACTATGTCCCATAGGTTTTAATAAAAATCCAATTTAGAATTCGCCTTTCCTCCGATCTTTCTATAAAGAGAGAGGAGGCTTTTGCAAAGGATGGCAGGAGCAGGCAGACTATTAAAGGATTCCGATAAGATTGTATTTGGTGAGTTTTGGACTGCAAAACAACGCCAAGGACATCCAATTCATCATACTGTAAGTTATAGAGCGTCATTTAAACCGGAACTTCCTTCTTTTTTTATGAAGGAATTTCTAAAAAAGAAAAATAGAGTCGTTTATGATCCGTTTGGTGGTCGTGGCACTACAGCAATTCAGGCAAATATTGAAGGTCATGTGGCAGTTCATAACGATATCCACCCTCTCTCTATATTTCTTGCGAGTGCTAGACAATATGTTCCGAAACTCGAAGATTTAGAAAAAAAGTTAAATTCATTGGATTTGGATAAGGAAGTAGAAGAGGATCCCTTCGATGTAAATTTACTTCCTTTTTTCCATCCAAGAACTCTCCGAGAAATCAAAAACTTAAAAAAGTTGATGGTTGAAGATCAATCGGTAGAGATGAAATTCATCTCTCTCATTGCTCTTTCTAGGTTACATGGACATAGCACCGGATTTTTTTCCGTTTATACTTTTCCACAAGTTTCGATTCCTTCCGAAGCCCAAGCCAAGAACAATATCAAACGTGGACAAACTCCCGAGTATCGACCGATCAAACCTAGGATTTTTCAAAAGATGAAACGTGATTTGGCATTGCCTATTCCTCCGTTTTATCATGAGTTTTCTAAAAACAATTTGTATTCTTTAAATTCTGCCAATTCAGTTCCCAATGTAGAATCGGAATCGGTAGATTTGATTGTGACTTCGCCGCCTTTCCTTGATAAGGTGGACTATGAAGGTGACAATTGGTTACGCCATTGGTTTTTAGACATTAAAAAATCTAAAGATAGAAAACTGAGTATCTTTAGTAATCTCAGTGATTGGAATACATTCATCCGCTCTACTTTAAAGGAATCAGCAAGGGTTCTCAAAAAAGGTTCTTATATGGTAATGGAAGTTGGTGAAGTCAAAAAAGGAAATTCCATTCTCTATTTGGATGAGGATGTGGTGAGGATGGCGGAAGGAACAGGTCTTGTTTGGAATAAAACCTATGTTCATACCCAAAGTTTTACCAAACTTTCGAATTGTTGGCAGGTTTCAAATAACGAAAAAGGCACAAATTCTAATCGTTGTGTGGTTTTACGAAAAGTTTTATAAGTCTAATCTTTGTATGAAACGATTTCGAAATTTTGCCTTACTCTCTCTTTTGGTTTCTTTGGGGTTTGCCAGTTGTAATGATTCCGTTAGTGGACTGAAGGCAGATCCTTTGGATTCCCATCCCATTGAAATTTCTGTCAAACAGAAGGCGGTGGGGAAGTATGAGTTGGAACTATTTTTGCCAAAAGATTTTGGCTTCCAAATGGAAGCACCTCATCGTATTTTTTTGTCAGGTGCTGATGGACTAAAAGTAGTGAATGCTGATTTAAAATTGAAAGGGCCAATCCATCCGAAAAAACCAGAATACTTTGAGTATTTAAAACCCTTAACCTTCCAAGTGGAAGGTAAGGGGAAGTTACAATTGGATGCTAAATTGTTTTATTGTAACTTTGTGAAAAACATTTGTATCCCGGCAAAGGTAAACAAATCGTTTTCTATCTAACTAAGACTTAAGAAATTTATTCTAAGTCTTTTGTCACAAGGCGTTTCAAATTGGATTTTTGAATTTGGTATAAGAAAAAATACCGTCCTCCAATTGAAACGTTTTTATCGACAATCTTTCCTTCTTTAGAAATCTCTCTTAGTTCCTTCCTTCCCTTGTCTGAAAGATTAGGGATGGTATAAGTTTTTAATAAGTTCAGTGACTTTTGTTCCGCAATGGTTTTTGCTTCCTCAATTCGTGTTTGTTCTGAATCCAATACACTTGATACAGCAACTTGGAATAACGATTCAGAAATGAATCCTTCCTTTGCTTTTGTAAATTCGAGAATCACTTCATTCTCTGTATCTTTTGTTTGTGGAACTTCTTTGGTTTCTTTGGATTTGCAACTCCAAACAAGTGTTAGAATAGCAATTGAAAGGATCATCCGTGATAGTGTTTTGTTCATTTACAATTTCCTAAGTTCAGAAATGGGAGTTTTCTCCACACGTTCCATTAATTTAGGTTGGATGTTCCGGAATAAGAAAGCACATTTTGTCCGATCCGTGTAATCTTCTTTGTATAATTGTAAACCGTCGAAGAACCAGGCAAAGTTGTGTAAGTTCTCGATAGGGTTCTCTTTTGGTGCTTGGGGATTCCCCCTAACTTCGCCTAGGTTCTGCGAATTGCTTTGTGTCTGGGAGGAATTTGTAGTGGTTTGGCCTTGGGATCCTGTGGTGGTTTGTGCAGTTGCCCCGGATTGAGTGGGAGTAGCCTGTGTTACGGCTCCCGGTACAGTCGGAATTTGTGGAGCATTGGCGATCAGTCTGGCGTCTCTATCTTTTCCTTCCAAGGACTGGGAATATTCGCTGAAACCTTCACCAAACTTGTGCTTTTGTCTTTGGATTTTCAAAAGATAAGGTAAACTCAATCGTTCTCTTTCGACAAAGGCTTTTCGTTTGCAATCTTCACGCCGTCCTAACCCAGAGAGTTCTTTGTAGGTAACGGGTATTTCCACTTTGATTTGGAAGAATTCACGAGAAATAAATCCTTCATCTGTTTCATTCAGGAGAGCCCTCTCCACATAATTGGGATCTGCAATGGTAAAGAGGCGACATGAACAAAAGAGGCTTAAAATTAGAAGTTTACGAACCATTTCCAACTTCAAGACTAGTAGATGATGTCGAAATTACGAATCTTTTTCCTTTGTTTTTTGCTACAATTTTTACCTCTTTTCTCCCAGGACCAATTCTTTGGGACTTCCGAATCCCAGTTTCGTGAAAAGATAAAAACCATTCGTTTGGAAAATGGACTCACTGTTGTGATGATGAAACGCGGAACTTCACCAACAGTTGCCTTGTACATTAAATTTCTTGTGGGTGCAGTGGATGAAACTCCCGAGGAAGCAGGAACGGCTCATCTTTTGGAACATATGTTATTCAAAGGAACAAAAACTGTCGGAACCATTAATTACGAAAAAGAAGAAAAATACCAAAAACAAATCGAAGTTTGGGGAACCGAACTAGATGATCTCAAACTCAAAATTCGTGATTTGACAACTCGTGGTGAAACCATTCCGACTTCTTTACAAAATGAAAAAGAAACCTTAGAACGCCGCTTAAAAAATCTCATCCAATTACAAGATGAGTTTATCGTAAAAAACGAAGATTCTTATATCTATGAACAAAACGGTGAAGTGGGGTTCAATGCTTATACTTCCCAAGATGTGACCAACTACCAAATCCAACTTCCCAATAACAGAATTGAAGTTTGGGCAAAAATTGAATCCGATCGTTTGAAACATCCAATATTACGTGAATATTATACGGAACGAGATGTTGTGATCGAAGAACGTCGTATGCGAACGGATGATAGTGGTGCTGGTGTCCTTCGTGAGAAGTTTTTTTCCATCGCTTTTGAAAGCCATCCTTACAGAAAACCGGTAATTGGTTATTCCACAGGCCTTCCTTTTTTAAAGATAGAAGATACAAAAGCATTCTTTCAAAAACATTATACTCCAGACCGAATGGTGATCTCCATTGTGGGCCAGTTTGATTTTGAAGAAACAGAGTCCGTCATTCGAAAGTATTTTTCAGAATTAAAACCAGGAAAACAAAGACCAACTTATAAAGTGGAAGAAAAATCTTTTCCTGGTGAAAAAAGATTCAAAGTCTATCATCCTTCGGGAAGCCAAATGATGATGGGTTTTTTAAAACCGCCATACCCACATAAGGATAATTCTTCTTTTGATGTTTTGTCTACTGTTCTCACTTCGGGAACGGGATCTAGATTGTACAAACGCCTTGTATTGGAAGAAAAACTAGCTCTCAGTGTAGGGGCGGCTAACGGTTACCCTGGAGAAAGATACCAAAATTATTTTGTATTCTTTGTGAAACCGAGAGAGGATGCCAAACCAGAGGTGATTGAAAAAATCATCTGGGAAGAACTGACCAAAATCAAAGATTCCGGTGTTCCCAAAGAGGAACTGGATAAAGTAAAAAATCAAATGGTTTCCGACTTTATCAAAACCTTAGATGAAAATGCAACTATTGCCGATCTTTTGAGTTACTATCAACTGTTATACGGAGATTGGGCAGGACTTTTCCGCCAGTATTCCTCTATTATGAAAACCTCATCCAGTGATATCCAATCCCTTTTTCCGACTTATTTATCTAAGGATAAAGTAGTCATCGGTGTATTGGAAGACGTAAGGAAAAAATCAGAATGAAACGTATTTTTTTAATTTTAATTTTAATTGTATTTAGTTTTTTTAATCTTTCTGCCCGTGAAATGGGAGAGTTTGTTCGTGATTTACAATTCAAACCTTTAGTGTTTGAAGTTCCTGAAATCACTTCTATCAAACTCCCTTCAGGTGTAGAAGTTTTTTCTTTAAAAAATTCCGAGTTTCCCATTGTTTATGCAGATATCTATGTATATCACGGCAGAAAACATTTAGGCAAACGTAAAGTAGAAGTGGCAAAACTATTGGAAGATAGTTGGGAATTGTCAGGATCTAAAACCTATCCAAAAGAAAAATTTTTAGAAACATTAGAGTTTTATGGAGCTTCTTTTTCTGTTTCGATAGATTACGAAAAAACAGTATTTAGTTTTGTTTATTTAAAATCGACAGAGAAGGACGTACTTCCAGTCATTCAGTCTTTTTTTGATGCACCCAACTTAGATGAATCTTTGGTAACAACAACCAAAGGAAAGTTAAGCGAAGAGATCAAACGTAGAAATGACAATCCAACCGCTCTTGGATCAAGAAAAGCAAAAGAGGCATTGTTTCGAGGAACCATTGCGGGAACTTCGATGCAAATTGTTTCTTTGGAATCATTGACATTGAACGATCTTACTGAGTTCCAGTCGGAAATTTTAAAAGAACCAAAACGTAGGTTCCTTGTCACTGGTGATTATGACCTAAAGTCCTTTGAAAGTTTTTTTTCTAACTTGGGTTCAGGTTCCGAGATTCAAAACGGAGAAGTCATCACACCATTTATCCTTTCTGAAAATGTGAAAAAAGAAGGAAAAAACATTCGTCTTGTAGTAAAAGACGTCAACCAAACCTTTATTTCGATGATCGGAGTCCTTCCCGAACACAACCACCCTGACTTTTATGCCATCCAAGTTTTGAATTATATCATTGGAGCTGGTGGATTTAACTCCTATTATATGAGAGAAATTCGAAACAATCGGGGACTTGCTTATTCTGCCGGAAGTAATACTGATTTTCAAGAAAACTATGGAACCATTCAGTTTTTTGCCATGACCAAAACCGAATCAGCAAAAGAAGTTTTGTCACTCATGCGAGAACTCATCCAACCCAAACTCATTGATTCACTCACAGAAGAAGAATTGGTTCGTGCAAAGAACGCAATTATCAATCAGTTTGTGTTTCAATTTGAAGATGATAAAAGAACTCTCGGCAGTGAAGTGCGTAGGCGTGACCACAAAATGCCAGATGGATACTTACAAAATTTCAGAAAGGAAATAGACCGTTTGACTCTGTCTGATTTGAAACGAGTGGGAAAACTTTATTTCCAATCAGACAAATTGGTTGTGACTATCGTTGGTCCCAAGGTTTTAGAATCTTCCTTCCAAGGATCTGTGAAGGTAATAAATCCGGAAGACTGATGTTAACTGCTAGTTTCGAATACAAAGGAATTAAATTTGAAGGTTTGTCCGAAGGTGGAATTCGGACATCCATCATTTGTCCTTCTCTTGACTTTATGTTTGATTTTGGATATATCAATCCAGACAAAATTCATATCGGAAAGATATTATTATCTCATGCACATTTGGATCATTCTTGTGGAATCCCTTATTATGTTTCACAAAGGAGTCTTCGGAAACTTTCTGTTCCTAAAATTTATCTTCCTAAATCCTTGGAACCGAAGATGTCTCAGATCTTAAAATTATATTCTGAAATCGAAGGTTTTGATTATGAATGTGATTTGATTGGGTTGGGATTTGGGGAACGAGTGGAATTGAAACCTGGGTATTTTTTTAAACCTTGGGAAAGTTTTCACCGCGTTCCTTCACAAGGGTATACAGTTTACGAAACCAAACGTAAGTTAAAGAAAGAATGGACAAGTCTCAGTTCGGAAGAAATTCGAAACAAAAAAGATTTGGGTGAGGATCCCACGGAAGAAATATCAGTTCCTTTGGTTTCTTTTTCTGGTGATACAAAAATTGAATATGTTTTGAAAAATGAAGATGTTCGCAAAAGTAAAATTCTATTTATGGAATGCACTTACTATTGTGACAAAAGAGATGTGAGCAGGGCTCGTGAATGGGGCCATACTCATTTTGATGAAATCATTGAACATGCTTCCGCTTTTGAAAATGAAGCCATAGTTCTCATCCACCCTTCCAAACGTTATAGTTACCGTGAACTAAACGATTTTCTTCGTAAAAAAGTTCCACCCATCTTAAAAGACAGAGTTTCTCTTTTTTTGCCTCCCAAATCATGAAACCAAGACCAAGTATCTATATTCCAGAACTCGAATCTTATATTGATTCTAGTTTGGTTTACAAACCAAACCCAGTGTTTGCAGAAATGGAAACCTATGCCAAAGAAAAAAACATTCCCATCGTGACTGCTGCCACAGGTGCCGTGATGTCTCATTTGGTATCCTTACTCTCACCCAAACAAATTTTAGAATTGGGAACGGGACTTGGTTATTCCACTCTTTGGATGGCTGTTGGATCCCCTGATTCTCGGTTTGTAACCGTAGATCGGCATGAAGAACAAGCAAGTCTTCTGGAGGAATATGCCCAAAAAATGGGTATCTCTGAACAAATTCATGTTAAACGGGTGACTGCTTCTGTGATGGATTATTTAGAGAAGGAAAAGAGTGAGTGGGTAGGATCAGATCTTTTTTTTGTAGATTGTGATAAAATCACCTACCCAGAAATTTTTAATATCCTTTGGAAAGAAGCCAAACCAGGATCTTATTTTTTATTTGATAATATGTTGTGGCATGGTCGAGTTCTCGCACCCGATCCTAAAAAACCATCTGATCTAGCGGTGATGACTCTTTGGAATGAGGTAAAATCCCAAGTTTCTCGCTATACCTTGTATCCGGTTGGTGATGGATTACTCTTTTTCCAAAAGGATAAAAAATAGTAGTCAAACCTTCTCTCATCCGTGTATTCTGCTCCTTGGTTTAAGGAGAGCAAGTTTCGTGTTAAAAAATAGTTTCATCATCCTTTCTTTTTGTTTCTTTTGTTTGTCGATTTCTGCGCAGGAGTCAGGAGCTCCCGAAAAAGGGAAGGAATCCTTTGAGGAACTTGATAAACTCGACCAAGGAAATAATTTAGAACGCAAACAGTATAAAAATATTTCTGAAAATAACAAAGACCGAGTCATCAATGCTATTAAACTTCTAACAATCGTTACTGCTAACTTTGGGGAAGAAGTTCCTGATTCGAAGACAGCCTTAGAAAAAATCAAAAAAGACTACCAAGTTGTTTTACGTTATTACTATCGCCGTGCCTACATTGCTTCTGGAAAGGCAATGGTCGCTTTGGAAAAAGATATCACTACGCTTCTTGGAAAATTTTCAAAAAACTACGATTCTAAAACCCAGAACCTACTTGCAGAATGTGCTGACCTCATCACCGGCCAAGAACAATCCCAACTTGTGGAGACTTCGCAGGAAGGATCAAAAGTTATCATTCCCTATCGTGAAATTGCAGAGGGACAACAAAAACTCCGTATCGCTTACGGGCAATTGGGTCTTGCTACTGATATGACTCGTGACGACAGATTCTACGACGCCATCGTACATTACCGAATTGCAAAAGATTATGGGATCAAAATCCTTTCTGACTTTAAAGAAGCAGAAGCTGATAAAAAAGCTATTTCTGATAAATATAATAAAGACTTAAGCGATAACAGAAACCAAATCTTTAACCAATCTCAAAGCGCTAAATAGTTTCGATAAACTTTTTCTTTTCTCCGTTCGCAGGTGAGCGGAGAATGACCATCGTGGTCTTTTTATCTTCATTACACTTACGTAAATTCCTCTTCCTTATCTGTTTTGTATTCACATCCTTTTCCTTAGGAGCTGTGCCTGTTTTTCGGATCGTGGTAGACCCAGGTCACGGAGGAGTTGCCAAAGATCCAAAGGCACAACATGGAGACAAATACGATAGTGTCACCCAAACTTATTTAGAAACATACAAACAAGGAACCGAACACGGGGGCGTCACAGAAAGAAAGGTGGTTCTTGACTTAGCAAAAGAAGTCCATCGCATTTTAAAACTGACAGAAACAGAGGCAGGTTGGAAAGAATTTGAAGGATATCTCAAATTATTTTCTAAAAAATCAGATTTTACAAGAGTAGTATTAGAAAGTAAACTCACTCGTGACTCTTCCTTTGATGATGATCCGGCTTCTGATGATCCTAATGCTGCTTACCGGTTGTATGACTTTCCTGATCAAAAAACGGGCGTCAGGCGAAAGGGTAGGCTTTCCAAAATCAATGAACAAAAACCACAACTTGTTTTGTCTCTGCATTTGAATCCAGCAAGCAAAGGCCAAACCGGAGGGATGGGGGCTGTCCTCACACCAGGGTATAAAACCTTTGCTAAGTTAAAAAAAATCTCAGACAAAAAAAGTTCACCGAATGGTTTTACGAATGGGCCTTGGTCGGAATGGCTGATCTTTCAATCTGGTTGGTCTAAAATGGAAAATGCCATTGCCGATACTTGGATTTATTTCCACGGGTATTGGTCTAAAAAAAATGGAAAGGATACGGATCTTTCTAAATTTGAAGGATATCGCCAAAACATGATTAGTTGGCGCTATGCCGATGATGCCAATTGGGAAAAACAAATTGGAAAACAAGGACCTTATGCTACTAGTCATGAATCCTTTTCTGAAACGGGTAAGTTTTGGGAAAGGGAAAAGGGAAAAAAAGAAGAATGGAGAAGGGAAGGGGGAAAAGAGGGATTTGGTGGTGATAACCACTATGTAACCAAGGAACTCATGCGGTTTGTTCAGTACGGTCTTCCCGTCCAATTAAAAGGAAAAGACTCTCCCTATCCAGAACTTGGCCCCATCCAAAAACCATATATTTCCACTTATAGTTTGCCAACTTATACCAATGCCCTTTGTGCTTTTATTGAAATTGGGTATGTGAACCGGAGTCGTGATGTCAAATACCTAACCCAAAACAAAAAGGAAACAGCCATTTCTTTGGCAGTTGGCATTTACTCTTTATTTGTTGGATTGGATGTTAAAAAAATACCTTCACTTCCCTACAATCCGAAAGGGAAAAAAGTAAACCTAGAAAGGTATGAAACTTATTTTGATGATGTTTTGTAATTGGTAACCATCTATGAAACCGAAAAAAGAATCTTCAAAAGTTTTAAACCATCCTCTTTTCCAAGAGTTGATCCTTATGTACCAATCTTCTCTTAAAAAAAGATACTCAAAAGAAAATCTGAAATTATATCCAGAGTTTGATTCCATTCCGCGATCTAAAATAGACCAACTCCTCAAATTTTTTCTAGAATACCTTTATCCAGAATATTCCAAAAGAAAAGAATTGGATGCCGCCTTTGATGCGTTATCTGGTTTTGTAAATCATCCCACAAAAATCTGGGGCATTCTTGGAAACTTGGCTTTGTCTATTTTTCGATTTGGAAAACATTTTCCAATGGCACTCAAAGCAGGGCTTGCTGCCCTTCAATCTTATGTAACGGCCCACCAGTTTGAAGAAGAACTTGTGATGGAACTGGATCGACAAGAAAACCAAATGGGGCTACTCGATTCAGAATTTGCTATGGAAACACTGATTGCCAAAGTGGAAAAGAAGAAAGCGGATGCTTTTCGGAAAGACATTGGTGGTTTGTTCAAAGTGTTTTCGGATGCAGAACTGATCCGAAAGATCATTTTGATTATGGAAGATATACTTGTTAAGATGGAATCAAAGAATACAGTTTATACAGAAGAAGATAGGAAAGGAATTTCTCTTGGTGTTTCGATTTTAAAAGAGGGGAGAGAGATCTTTGATGAGATGAAGGCCGAAGAGATAACCCTCGTCTTACAAGCCATAGACAGAATCGAAGAAGATTTTTATCTTAAGGCTTGCGAGAGGGATTCGAACTAAATTACTGTTGGTACCGATGGCCGGAATCGAACCGGCATGATGTTACCATCGGTGGATTTTGAATCCACTGCGTCTACCAATTCCACCACATCGGCATAATCAGTCTTCAGCTTCGATATATTTACCTTTTCCGCGGGCCACTATTTTGCCGATCTCATTTTCTATTTCAGCACGGTTTTCTATGATTTTTTTATTCTTTTTCACAAACCATCCGCGTAAGTGAAGTGGTTCATTTACTTTTGCTGGTTGTAAAAAACGAATGGTAAGTTCACCCGTAGTGGTTTCAAAATTCATCGCTTCGTTGATCTTAACCATGATTTCATCTAAGATGGTAGAGATAATTCCTGGGTGGATTTGATCCGGTAAACCCTGGTATTTTTCGGGGCAGGTGTAATCACCAAAGGCAGTTTTTGTGTCTTCGTCGAAGGTGATTTTTAACTGCAACCCGTCTGCATTGTCCGGTGAGGAGGCAAAGCTGAGATTTTTTTTCGCAACGGATTTCATGCCACCATGGAACGCAAGAATTTCTCTTGTGTCAAGCATAAAAAGAACTTGCGGTCAGTTTGGCTTAAAAAGCCACGTAAAATGCTGGAAAATTGAATATTCTTTGATTTTGCTTTAAGTTCATGCATACAAAACCTCGAAAATAAAGAATAGAACCCTTATATGTTAACCACCCTCATGATGTTACTCGGTCTCTCAGGCACTGGTGCCGATCTCGATGATATCGCTCGGAGCGAGGGGGGAGGTAGGTCCGGAGAGGACTTGAGTCCGCGCCAAAAACGCCGAAAACAGCAGAGAGAATCATCGCAAGAAGAGGAACCAAGGCAGCCAAGTTCACGATCTTCGAATCCAGAAAGGTCAACTCGTGGTGGACGTGGTCAGGAATTAAATTTCCAAACAGATCCTAAGGAACCTAAGTCCAAACCAAAACCATTATCTGAAAGATTATCTGATTTTGAATCAGAAGAAGATTTTACCGACGAACCAGGAGTTGGTGGAGGTGAAAGGAATGCTCCAAAACCTGGACGAAACAGGCGTGATAAACCAAAATCTCCTAAAAGTCTCAGCGATCTTCCGTTAGGTGATTTTGGTGAAGAAGGACCTGAAACAGCAGAAACGGGAGAGAGACCAAGAAGGGAATCTCCTGACATTAGTTTTTCTGCTGATGATATCATTTCTAAAAATTCGAAATATAGTTTTCATAGAAGGCCACTTCTCAATGCAGAAGCACTTGTTGAAGCAGAACAAGTGGAAGAAGCCATTGAAATCTTTGAACGAACAGGACACCGAATTCCTGATCCCGAAATCAAAGAAAAAATAAAGAAAAACATTCAGGATTTAGAAGAGTTTTTGGAAGACAATCCTCCTGCTCAAAAAGGGGGAGAACCTGGTAAGGGAGATCCAGCTAAACCGGATTCAGAGTCCAAAGAGAAAAAAAAGAAAAAGGAAACAAAACCAGGTGTTCCGAAACCAGATAAAGATTTAAGTGATCTGGTTGGTGCTTTAAAAGAAGTATCCGAATTATTTGCGGAGTCCATTGCTCGTGCCATTCAGTTTGCACAAAGTAACCCTCCGCCTAATTTCCCACAGTCGCCACCATCCTTTCCACAAACCACTTCGGAATTGCCACCACCACTCCCACCAAGTGCTACAGATAAACCTAAACAAGGTGAGAATCGAGGACAAGAGAATTCTATTTCGAATCCTCAAGTGAACCAAACAGTCGCAGGTGGAAACCAATTGGTTCATCCGATTGTGTATCAGTTTTTACAATCATCTCCTGGAACTCCTAGTTTTGATCCAAAAGCAATTCAAAACCAAGACCAACTTTTACAATCGCTAAACCAAGGTTTAACGACGGGGGGACTTGCAGGTGCTGCCCCTGGATTTCCAATGGCGCCGCCGGGTTCTGGAATTGTGGGGCCATTTTATGTTCCTCCTGAAATGCCAGGAATTCCTGGTGCTCCCAAACAACCTCTCGACTTAGAGTCACTTGCGGATCAAATTTCTAAAAAAGATGTCTCTGAACTTGATCTTCCGGAAGACACATTCTTCTCCAATGATTGGAAACAATTCAAAGACCTTCCTCTTGTCGATAGACGTAGTGGTGACGAACGGAGAAAAAATGCCGATCGCAGAACCAATATTGCAGGAAGAAAAGACAGAAGGTCAGGGGATGATAGAAGGGTCCGCGACCGGTTCAAAGAAAGGGAAGATTTCTTAAAAAACCAAGCCTTAAAAAAAATAGAAAAAAAAGCAAAGGAACTGGAAGCAAGAGGTGATGAATCCTCGCTCAATGATTTGCTCAAACCTTATTTTCCAGAGAACCAAGGTTTAAAACTTCCAGAAGCTTGGGATCTTGAACCCATTGGTCTACCTGATGCAGATGATCTACGAAGGGATGATAAAGAACCAGCTCTTCATCCTTCCGAAAAACCACGTTCGGAAGGAGAACCTGATTGGTTTGAATTCACAACTGATTCTCTTCGTAAAGAATTAGAACTTCCTGATCCGATTGATCCTAAAACCGAAAAGTTAATTTCCCCGAAGTCAGACTTACCTGAAGCAAAGGATCCGAATAAATCAGAAACCATCATAGAAACGGATTTACCGATCCAGGTGGAGCTCACCAATCGGCCGTTAACTAGTGAAGATTTAAGGATTGGTCTTCCTGACGCTGATGAAGTTTTTCGGGAACGAAAACTAAGGGAAGAGGCAGGTTTACCGGGAGATGGGCCTTCACTTGAGGATGCAGAGGCGCCGGAAATTGAAATCGTAGATGGGAACTTGGGGGAGATTGCGGATGAAGAATCTCCCATCCCTCTGGATGAAATGGCTGAAAAAGCCACGGAGGACGAACCAGAAAAAATCATCCATGGGGTTTTGGAACTAAAACCTCCCGAAGCTGATGATGCACCATTTTTAACTCTTACTTACGATTTTGGAAAGATCCCCCATGCATTTCGTTTGTCGAAGAATTATTCTATTATGGAATACTCATATTATAAATACAAACCCATGCTGATGAAAGCACAAGAGTTTGCTCGTCGAAAGATGTTAAAAAATGCTTTGAACTACTACCGAGTCATCAAATCACAAAATATTCCTCCAGAGTTACGTAAGATGATCAACAGAAACATCCGAGACATTACAGAGTTTATGGAAAAATTCTTAATGGCAAAAGGAAACTAACTCTTGACAACTTTTCCGACTTCATTCAGTCTAATATCCATAAACGAGGTATGATCCGATGAGATTGCGGCTTAAATCAAATAGGTAAGCAAAATAAAATACTAAATCCACACTTCTCCTAATCTCTTTAGGACGAGACATGCTTACCTATTCCCTATTTGGAAAAACAGGAGCTTGTCGTATGTCCCATCATATCACCATTCAAAATCTAAATTTTAATTACGAATCACAATCAGAGTTTTTATTCCAAGACTTAAACCTAGCGTTTGGCCCGGGTTGGACTGGCATTGTCGGTAAAAATGGAACGGGAAAATCCACTTTAGCAAAACTCATTGCAGGGGAAATGGAACCCCATAGTGGAACCATTCAGGGAAATGATTTTGTACGTTATGTTTCGCAAAGTAATGAACTTCCAAAAGAATCGTTAGAGGATTTTTTATATGATGATTCTAAAGAATCGAGTCGTTATAAAAATCTTTTGAAAGTTTCTTTGGATTCACCCGAGGACTATGAGTTTTTAAGTTTTGGAGAAAAACGAAGGGTCATTCTTGCTATGGCCCTTTCCGAATCTCCTAGTGTTTTGATTCTGGATGAACCTACCAATCATTTAGATTTGGATAGTATCCTCATCATTTGCGCTGCCCTTTCTCAGTTTCAAGGGATAGGAATTTTAATCAGTCACGATAGGTCATTGTTAGATGATCTTGTCACCCATTGTGTATTCCTCGAAAAAAACTTTTATTCCGAAAGGCCAGGAAATTATTCAGAAGGCAAAAAGGAAATGGAAAGAGAGGCGCTGGAGCGAATCCATGATTGGGAAATTGCTAGAACTGAGCGTAAAAAATTAGACGCGGAATTAAAGCGGAGAAGAGAAGAAGCAAGTCTTTCGCACAAACATAGATCCAAGAAGGGACTGGACCTCCATGACCATGATGGTCGCCATAAAAAAAACTTAGCAAGAGTCACTGGTAAAGATGGCCAAGCGGGGAGACTAAAACAGCAGTTAGATAAAAGAATGGAACATTCCGAAAGAAAAGAAAAAGAAATTTTGGCTAAACTTCCTGAAAAAGAAAATATAGGAATTGTTTGGAAAACGGAAATTTCTCGAAGGAAACATTTGTTTTTATGGGAGGAAGAGATTTTAGATTTTGGGTTTATGAATTTACGACTAGATTCGAATCTCCAAATCCAACCAAATTCGAAAATTGCGATTACTGGAAAAAATGGATCGGGGAAATCAACTCTTCTTAAATTTCTCGCAAACGAATTAAAAGAAAAACAAATTCGTTCCTTGTATTTGCCCCAAGAGTTTTCGAAAAAAGAAATCATTGATTTGGAATTCGAATTTCAAAACTGTTCTTCGGAAGAAAAGGCGAGGATTCTTTCAGGAGTTCACAAACTGGGGAGTGATCCGAAACGTGTTTTCGAATCGGAAGTTTTCAGCCCGGGGGAAATGAAAAAAATATTTTTATCTCTTCATTTGGATTCACGGGTAGAAATCCTTCTCTTAGACGAACCGACAAACCATTTGGACATAAAATCTTTGGAGGCTCTGGAGAGTTCCCTTCAGTCACTTGGAGTTGCTTTGGTAGTAGTGAGTCATGACCGTCGTTTTCTTACTTCGATTGCAGAGGAAGAATGGTCTTTGGAAAACCTGTCCCTGACCCAAAAACATCTAGACAGAATCTAATAACTGTACTTAGAATAATTCTAAGGAGTGACTTTATGCCACAAGTGACATCACATGCCCCAGATTTTAAAGCGACCGCTGTAATCGGGGACAGTTTCAAAGAAATCAAATTGTCTGATTACAAAGGAAAATGGGTGGTTCTATTTTTCTATCCTCTCGATTTTACATTTGTTTGCCCGACAGAAATTATTGAATACGATGCAAAACTCGAAGATTTTAAAAAGATTGGAGCCGAAGTTTTGGGAGTTTCCGTTGATAGCGAATTTTCGCACTTAGCTTGGAAAAAAACAGCCCGAAAAGAAGGTGGTATTGGTGAGATCAAATACCCACTCATCGCTGACAAAACAAAAGAAATTGCAAAATCTTTTGGAGTTCTCATAGAGTCTGGACCTGACGCAGGTGTTGCTCTTCGCGGAACTTTCATCATCGATCCAGCGGGTATCATTCGCCAAGCAACTGTTAACGACCTTCCTGTAGGACGTAACATTGAAGAAGCGCTTCGCCTCATCAAGGCTTTCCAATTTGTGGAAAAACATGGTGAAGTTTGCCCTGCAAACTGGGACGAAGGAAAGAAAACGATGAAAGCAGATCCTACTGGATCCAAAGCTTACTTCGCTTCTGTTAACTAATTAACAATTCTCTACAAGTAGAGAAGGGGAAAAAAAATGGAATCAACAACCGAATTAGACAAGGTTTCTTTCGAATTTTATAAACCTGATAATTTTCCAAAGGGACTCACTCGTAAGGTTGTTGAATCGATATCCCATATTAAAAACGAACCAAGTTGGCTTGCGGAATTTCGTTTGAAGGCTTTTGAAGTCTATGAACAAAAACCAATGCCGACTTGGGGATTCATTCCGCAATTTCATATCAATATCGATGACTATGTACACTATGTAGGCTCCAACCAAAAGAAAAAAAAATCTTGGGACGAAGTGGACCCAGAAATCCTACGTAGTTTTGAAAAATTAGGAATTCCTGAGCACGAAAGGAAATACCTTGCCGGAATCGAAACCATGAACGATTCCGAAACCATTTATGCCAATGTTAAAAAAGAACTTACCGATTTAGGAATTATCTTTTGTGATATTGATACTGCCATCCGTGAATACCCCGAACTCGTTCGTGAGTATCTAGGAACTGTGGTGACGATCGGTGATAATAAATTTTCTGCATTAAATTCCGCGGTGTTTAGCGGTGGTTCTTTTGCTTATATTCCAAAGGGAGTCAAAACTCCTATGCCTCTCCAAGCTTACTTCAAGGTAACTGCTGCTAGTTCCGGACAATATGAACGAACACTTCTTATTGCAGATGAGGGTGCTCATTTGGAATACAGCGAAGGTTGTACTTCTGTCCAAGACAAAGGAACAAATTTTCATACTGCTGTTGTGGAACTTGTTGCTAAAAAAAGTTCTAAAATCTTTTATACGACCATCCAAAACTGGAAAAAGAATATGTACAATTGGACTGTGAAACGTGGGATCTGCGAAGAAGCAGCTCACATCACATGGACAGATTGTAACATTGGTGCCAATACCATCAAATATCCTGGAATCATCTTAAAAGGAGATCATTCTACGGGAGATGTTCTATCCTTAGCGTTTGCGGGAAGTGGACAGGTTCAGGATACAGGAGCTCGGATCATCCATGTAGGAAAAAATACCAGATCCAATATCCTTGCGAAAGGTGTGGCACTCGATGGGGGAATCAATTCCTACCGTGGTTTAGTAAAGTTTGAACCATCCAGTAAAGGATCTTATAGCCATATCAAATGCGATGGACTGATGATGGACAACCGCTCCCAGTCTCATGCTTATCCTTATAACGATGTATCAGGGGAAGAGGGAACATTAAACTACGAAGCCACAGTTTCTAAAATTGATGACGACCAACTCTTTTACCTGCAATCGCGAGGGATGAGTGAAGATGATGCGAAGTTACTCATTATCAATGGATTTTGTGAAGGTGTCACCAAACATTTGGATGTCGAATATTCAGTAGAGATGACAAAACTCATCAAAATGATTTTGGAAGATGGAAAGGTGATTGCCGAAAAATAAATTTCGGCAAATTGTTCTTTTTATTTTTTAAAGACAAGAATCCCGATTGCCGCACTGGCAATCAAAAGCCCCAAAAACTCTCTCACTTCTTCCACTTCCATACCAAAATACGGAGTTTGTGAAAAGTAATACCCTGCCAGAACTAAGTAAATTGGGATTAAGATCCATCCCACAAACCTGGGAACTTTCCGGAACAAACCGGCAAGAGCAATGGCTGCCACAGCTGCGTAGAGAGGGAACCAAAGGTAGGGATCTGGGTCATTCAATTGCAAATAGGCAAAGTAGAGGAAAATAGGGATACAGAGGATTCGAAAGAGTTTCATTGTTTGCTATCAGTTTTTTGATTGCGGAGAGAAATCCAAGTCAATTATCTTATGTGGGGAACCTTAAGTATTATGAAAATCCAACTCTTTGTATTGTTTTCCTTTTTGTCTTTGTCTGTAGCTTGCGATGATTTAGGTCGTAGCATCCTAAAAAATTACAATAAAAAATATGAAACCGATGGGCAGGTCCTTGGATCTAAACCTCTTTTTATTGGAGTCGATTCAGGTCGTAAACAAGTCGCCATTGCTTTGCAAGAGGTGGTGAAAGTAAAGGAACCAACGGACATCCAGTTTCCACCGGGGGACAGTCCCTTTTTATTTGCCCTTGAAAAAACAGGAGATATGATCCTTTTCCACAGGGAAAAAAAGATAAGTCGTGTTTTGGCAAAATTTAATGTGATTACGGATAGTGAAGAAGGACTTCTTGGTTTGGCTTTCCACCCACAATTTCCCAAACAACCCAAGGTATATACCAATTACGTAAAGTCGATTGCGAATAAAGACGTCACTATCGTTTCCGAGTGGGTCGTGGAAAATCCAACTAACTATGAAACAATGAAACTTGTAAACGAACGAGTGTTATTGCAAGTGGAACAACCTTATCCCAACCACAATGGGGGCCAGTTGGCATTTGGACTCGATGGACATTTGTACATTGGACTAGGAGATGGGGGATGGAGAGCCGATCCTAAAAACAACGGACAAAATCCAAATACCTTGCTTGGTTCTATTTTAAGAATCAATCCGAGTCCAGACCTTGGTTTGAAAAAGCCATATTCCATCCCTTCTGACAATCCTTTTGTGGGGAAAGTTGGTTTTGCACCAGAAACTTTTGCTTACGGAATTCGGAATCCTTGGAGGATGAGTTTTTCACCTGACGGACGTTTGCTTGTTGCAGATGTTGGGCAAGATGCCTACGAAGAAGTGGATATCATTGTTTCCGGTAAAAACTATGGATGGAACCAAACAGAAGGTTTTCATTGTTTTACTGACGGATGTAATCCTGCACTTTACGAACCTCCTTTTTATGAATACGGTAGAGAGGAAGGACAATCCATCACTGGTGGTTATGTTTATACTGGTTCGGAGATTCCAGCTCTAAAAGGAATGTATGTTTTTGGAGATTTTATCCAAGGTAAAATTTGGGCGATTCCCGTTCCGAAACCAGGAGAAAATACCAAGGTCACGGAAACGATCGCTCTTGGAAAATGGAACTTACTCATTCCAACTTTTGGACGGGATAATGACGGCGAAATTTTTATCGCGGACTACCAATCGGGAACCATTTATAAAATGGTAAAACCATAATCGATTGGATTCGTTTACCAGTCTTTCACACTTTTTTAGTCTTATGGACGTTTCTTAAATTTCATCTATGAAAAAACTATTTTCTACATTGCCGTTTTACATTCGGTTCCATTTACTCCTTGCGGGTCTTGGAATCGTTTTTCTCACCATCTACCGTGTTGCTTTTTTTACCATGTATTCTTATCGGATCCAAGACAAGTCTCTTTGGATTGTTTTAAAAGCATTTCTAAAAGGAGCAAGGTTTGATATTTCCGTTTTATGCGTGTTACTTGGATTTAGTTTGGTCTATTCTTCGTTACATTTTTTAAACAGGAACCGTGTGTATCGGGCGGTGTGGCGGACTTTACCCGTTGTGTTTATCATTTTATTGTTATTCCTTCTCATTGCAGATTTGATTTATTATGAGAATGGAAACAAACATTTAGGGTATGAGGCTTTTGCTTATCTCGGCTTTGAGATGTTACCACTCGTGGGATCTGCCTTTTCGCAAAATCCATTTTTGTTTTTACTCGGAATTCTTGTGATTGGTGGAATTGGTTTGGGAATTTATAAAATCCAATCCAAGTTTCCTTATTCTCATGTGACCTTACATTATAAATGGGCAGGCCTTCAATTCTTAATTGTACTCGCACTTCTTGTCTTAGGAATTCGTGGGGGAGTCCAAACAAGTCCACTACGAACAAGTGATGCCATCATCACCAAAGAAACCATTATCAATGATTTGGTTTTAAATCCTGGTTTTACAGTCATCACGGATTTAAAGATGACCAAGGTGGATGACCGCCACTATATGAAGCTCGGCGAATCGAGTGCCATCGTTCAAAAAGAAGTGGCTTATCCTGGTGCCAGTTTCGTGAGTGAAGAATACCCACTTCTAAGAAAAACTACTTTCTCCTCTACAAAACCTTTACCTCATATTGTGGTGATTGTTCTGGAAGGTTGGACGGGTAAGTTTATCGATATCATTGGAACTGGAAAGGTAGAAGGGAAGGTTGTGACTCCTTACTTCAACCAACTGATCCGGCAAGGGATGTTCTTTAAGAATTTTTTTGCAAGTGGGGGAAGGACCACCAATGGACTTATGGCTCTTATGGGTGGAATTCCGGATAGACCTGGGTTAACAGCCGTTCGTACCCCGCAAATCCTCAACCGTTTTTCTGGATTAGGAAATATATCCAAAACCATTGGGTATGAAACTTTGTTTGTAACAGGAACAGACCTTAGTTTTAACAATAAGGGAAGTATCATGTACCACTGGGGGTTTGATACTCTTGTCGGTAAATCTGAGTTAGAAAAAAATCCAGAGTATAGAACGGGGCCTTGGAGTTATTTAGATGAGGCGTCACTAGATGCGATGCATCAGAAACTTCTGAATGTAAAACCTGAAAAACCAATTGTATCTGTGATTCATACAGGAACCACACACTACCCTTACAAAGTTCCCGATGAAAAGTTTCGATTGTTCGAATCCACGACGCAAGATAGTGAATACTTAAATGTTCTGCATTATGCAGATTTTGCTCTGAACGAATATATGGAAAAAGCCAAAAAAGCGCCTTATTTTAAGGATACCATTTTCTTTTTTGTTTCTGACCACAGCCACCACAGGTTCCTCAATTACTATGAAGATAGAAATGTCCCTTTGTTGATTTATGCACCCGGAAAAATCAAACCGGAACTCAGGGAAGACATCACATCGCAACTCGATTTGATTCCCACCATCCTTGGGTTTATGGAAAGAGAAGTGTACTTTAGTGTGATGGGGCGTGACTTAAGGAAAGTGAAAGGTTCTTCTGCTTATTTTGCTTATGGAAATATCTTTGGATGGATTGAGGATGACTTTTTGTATTACCAATCAGTGTCTGGTGGGCAAGGAGAAACAAAAACCATTAAGTCCCCGTTTGTAGATTTGGGGCTTTGTTACCAAGATATCAACTTATGTAAAAAACATGGGGATAAAACAAAGGCGTTTTTAAATTTAGGAGACGAACTCCTGAAGTCGAACAAATTGTTCCCTTCGGAGTCCGTTCTAAAAGAGATAAAATCTAATACCAAGTATTAGAAATATTACTCAAATCAAAGAAGGTCTTTCGTTTGATGAGAATCCAAACAAGGGATACAAACGAGAGGCCAATGAGAGGGATCGCAAAAATTTCAATATTAGGAATATTGGAATACACTAGAGTTGCAACAAAAGCCAAAATAAATAGAAAGTTTCTTACCACTTCCGTCCTTCTTGACCATCGTTTCATTTCCATAGTTCGATCAATCGAAAACAAACTGAAGACAATCACAACAGACAAAATTCCAAGAGTTGTCATGTCTTGTTCTAAATTGATTTTTGCCACCTTCCAGATCACAAGACCCACTGCCATAAGGACGGTCGCTTGTAAGGCAACGTAAATCATCACACCCATCGGTGGTCTCGGATCGTATTTTTTTACCTGAGTTGGTTCAGGAGCTTTGTCCGCTGCCGTGATGAGGTAACTTGGTTTCCAACCTGGAGGCCCAAATATGGTTTTAAAAACATCACCTACAGATTTACATTCCAAGATTTGAAATAAGATATCCTTGAATACATGTAAGTTTACAGTGATTGGGTTAAAGGAGTTTACTGGTTTTGTTAAACCATAGATTGGTTCTTCTGTTTCCCATTCAAAGGATCCAAACATACGATCCCAAATGATAAAAATCCCACCGTGGTTACGGTCGATATACTTATCTTGGATTCCGTGGTGGACTCTATGGTTAGATGGTGTCACCATAAAATGTTCTAAAAATCCTAGTTTCCCAATAAAACGAGTGTGGACCACAAATTGGTAAACTTTTAAAATTCGGTGGCTGAGTAAAAACATAGCCCAAGGGATTCCAAGTAACGCCATGGATAGAAAATAAATATATTCGAATATTCTTTGTAATCCGTTTCCTCGGAAGGCAACAGACAAATTCATTTCTTGAGTGGAGTGGTGGGTGACATGAGTGGCCCAGAACAAATTGATTTCATGGCAATGTCTGTGAAACCAGTAGTAGATAAAATCTGCCAAAACAATTGCAAAACTCCAAGCACCGAGAGCATACCAGTTCACAGAAAAACTAGGTGAAAAACGAAACGGACTTTCCAGAGGAAAAAAATGATAACCTAAACTCGAGAGCGAAAAATTTGTCTCTATTTTGTCATAAACATACAGAGCACCGAGGAGGATGACCACTCCAATCAATGCAAAGATCACACCGGTGCTCACATCGGCGATGAGAACGTTCAATCGGTAGTATTGTTTTCCTTTGATGTAGGAAACAAATATCTCGATTCCTATCAGTGCGACCATGACGATAAAGGCATATTCCATAAAGGCGTCGCTATTCATTCGTATATTTCCCTCACTAGATACTAGGCTTTTGAATCATTGTATGTAAGTCAATGTCCATTTGGATGGACAGATTTTGTCCCAGATTCGGTCCTGTTTTTCATTTTAGACTTGTTCCTCGAAAGATTCTAGAGTATGACTTAAGAATCGCCGGAAATCCTTGTCCTACGGGGGGCAACGAAAAGATTGGCTAAAGGTGGAAATTCCAAACAAATGAAAGAGGAAATACCGGTTCTCAAAGGGAAAACCAAAAAAGAACTAGAAGAGTTATGTGTTTCCTTGGGTTTGGAAAAATACCGAGCGGCACAGATATATACAGGTATCTATAAGAGTCGTTACACGAGCCTAGACCAATTCACTACCTTGTCCAAAGAGGTTCGTGAAAAACTAAAACAACATACCCTTTATCCGGAAATTGAAATTGGTAGGGACTTGGCCTCCAAAGAAGACGGAACTCGTAAATTTACTTTTTACGTTGGTGAAAATAAAGAAATCGAAGCGGTTTGGATTCCCTCGGGAGATGGGGGACGAAAGACCATTTGTATCTCTTCCCAAATTGGTTGCACTCTGAATTGTAAATTTTGTGCAACTGGACTTTTAGAATACAAAGGCAACTTACAAACTTGGCAAATCCTCGACCAAATTTTGCAAGTGGAACGTCTTGTTGGGGATCGGGCCACGAATATTGTTTTTATGGGAATGGGCGAACCCATGCACAATTATTTTTCCGTAATGAAAGCTGCTCATATCCTTCGAGACCAAGATGGATTTGGACTCGGGGCGCTCCGGATCACTATCTCTACAGCAGGTGTGACCACTGGAATCAATCGTTTTATTGAAAACAAAGAACCATTTAATTTTGCGATTTCTCTAAACCATCCCAATCCAAATTCTCGTTCTTCGATTATGGACGTAAACGACAAACACCCGTTAGAGAAATTGATTGATTCTGCACAAAGGTTTACTAAGGAACTCGACCGAGCCATTACTTTTGAATATGTTATGATTCCTGATGTGAATATGGGTCGGGACAATGCGGAACGACTCGCAAAAATTGCACGTTCGGTGAATAAATGCAAAATCAATGTGATTCCACTCAATACAGATTTTACTGGATGGCGTAGACCCACTGATGATGAAGTCAAAGATTTTGTAATGCATCTTAAAGCTAAAACAACGGCTCCCATCCTGAACCGCAGAAGTCCTGGTAGGGACATCAATGGTGCTTGTGGAATGTTGGCCTTAAAAGGAATTCGAAGTGAAACACGGTAAATGGATCTTAAGTCTTGCGATAGCTCTCAGTTTTCTGAACTGCCAAGATATTGTGGAAAAAAAATGCCAAGCTGCTTGCGAAGTTTTTATTTCCTGTACTGAAGAAGAATTAAAACTCACACTGGCACCGGATGTCAAACGTACAGGTCGGATCCAATGTATGGACGGATGTACAACTCATAACAGTGATATCCTCCAATGTTATGACCAAGAACCAAATTCTTGCAAAGGATTTGGACAATGCCTCATCCAAATTGGTACTTTAGAATGAAAGAATCACTAACCCCATCCGAAAGAATTTTTTATAGAATTCTGTTACTCGTTGCCTCACTTCCCATTTTATTCACTCTTCCTCTGGATGTGATTGATATCGATAGCTCTCAATATGCAAGTATCAGTCGTGAACTTGTATTATCTGGTGATTTTTTTACTTTGTTTGATAATGGAAGACGTTATTTAGACAAACCAATCCTAACTTTCTGGACGATTGCTAGTTCTTTTTCCCTATTTGGAATTAACAACATTGCCTTTCGCATCCCTGCAATTCTAGTAAGTTTACTTTCTGTTTATTCGATTTATCGGATCACTCTTTTAACGGGTGGAAAAGAAAGACAAGGATATCTTGCTTCTTTTGCTTATCTTTTGGCGCCTGGGGTTTATGCGATGATCGTAGATCCAAAGATAGATGTTTATTTAACTGCTTATTTGGTGTTTACCTATCACTTTTACTATTTAGGCCGTAAAAAAAATCCAAATTACTTTTACTTAATGTATCTGATGATGTCGATGGGTTTTGTTACGAAAGGTCCGATTTCAGTAGTCATCCCTGCCTTATCAATTGGTGGCGATATTTTATTTCGCAGGGATTGGAAGTTACTACTTTCTATGCGAGTGCCTACTGGGATTTTTGTTCTCGCTTCACTTCCTGCTTTTTGGTGTGTTTTATTATATAAAAGTTTTAACTCGTATGGTCCTTCTTTCTTTTTATGGATCCAATCCTTTGGACGTTTTTATAAAGAAATGTATGATGTGAAGTTCGATCCATTTTACTTTTATAAATCTTTTTCATGGGCATTCTTCAGTGGAGTGTTTCCCATGATCATTTACCTTGTTTTCCGGACTTACAACTATATCAAGTCACTTGGATGGAAGGAAGTCCTTAGAAAAATTCGAGCAAATGAATACAAAGATATCGACTTTGTGATTCCATTTTGGGTTTTTCTATTTTTGTTTTTGATTTCATTTTCTCGTTTTCCACTCCCACAATATACATACTGGGTGCTTCCTGGTGCAGCCCTCTATTTTGGAAAACTTGCAGAAGAAAGTTTGTTTCGTTCGAGTGTGGAACGCCTTCGTCCCTCCTTCTTAATTGCTGGTCTTGTTTATTTGGTCGGATATTTTCTCATCCCTGTTTTTGTAGCAGAGGTCGGAATTGTATATTATGTATTTGGAATCATTGGGATTCTATTCATTATGTTATCGGCCCAACTCATTCCTTTGGAAGTGCTTGTTACTCTTGTGGGTGCCACTTTATTTTTCAGTGCGATTAGTTTAGAGTTTTATCCGTTACTGACTAGTTACCAACCTTCTAAAGAATTCGGTGCTAAAATCAAAGAACTAGAACCGAATGAACCTGTGGTTTATACTTTCTGGTTGTCTAATTCCAAACGATCTTATGGCTTTTATGCGGAACGAAACTTTCGCAACGTATATGATAAAGACAAATTAGACAAACTTTGGACCGAAAAACCAGAAAGGCTTCTCATCCTCCCTTCCGAAAAGTTGGCCCAGTTGCAGGAACTAGCAGGTCCAGGATATGAGATTGAGCCGGTTCTGGAGCGGGAATCCTTCAAAGTGGCTACGCCCACCATTGGTTTTCTGAAAAAAGAGACAAGAAACCTCGTCACAAAGAAAATTTCTTTGGTTTGGCTAAAAAAAATTCAGGGGAAATCATTTAAAAATTCGAAAGTATAACTAGGCTAAATTGTGTAAGTCTGGTTTTTAGGGCCCTTCGATGTCAAATCAGGGCCTTTTTTTTTTGCCCATGCCTCCCAGCCTTTTCTGGCTTTCGAAAACGATCTCTCGGCTGAACATTGTTAAAATTCAAAGAGAAACCGAGGCAGTTTAGAAATATATTGATAGTAAATCCTATCCACTCTATCTAAAATTCTCTGGAAAACACGTCCCATACGGTAGTATATGAAAAGTTTAAAATACATTCTCGGCCTCTATACATTCCTTTCCATTTTGCTTCTTTCTGTTGTTGTATCGACACTCATCCTATACTTAAACTGGGGACTGCTTGTGAAAGTATACCGAGGAGAAATGGAAAACGCAGGCAAAAGTGCTGGTGCCGAACTTTCCAATTATTATAAATCCCAACTTCGCATTGCAGGACTACTTTCCAAACAAAGAGAAATTGTTGAATCTTTCCAAACGGGAAAGGCTGAGTTTGCGACCAATTTACTGGTTGGAATCATGCAAGATGCTAACGGTGAATACGAAAATATTTTTTTATCTGTACCTAAACAAAACGCAAAGATATTTGCAGCGGGAATTCCTCGTTCCATCGGTTACCAATTGGAAGAAGACAAAACTGGGGATCATGTAGTTGTTGCGTTAAAGAAAGAGTTTTTAATTGGATCTGTTCAGGAATCACCTATCACTGGTTTACCGGTAAGTCTGGTCTCTTTTCCGATTGAAGATAAAGGTGACCTAGTTGGTATCCTTTGGATTGCATTGAATTTAGAACAAGTTTCCAAACGAATGGGAGAAGGGATTCACGTAGGTGCCAATGGTTATGTGACTGCCATCACTACTAAGGGAGTTGTTTTTGCCGGACCAGACAAATCCAAAATTCTAAAAGTCGATTTGAGTAAAATTCCAGAAGGCCGTCCCATCCTCGAAGCAAAAGATGGAGCTTACTTTGAATATACGGAAAATGGGCAGGACAATGCTCTTCTCATCAAACGTTTGGAAGAATGGAATACAATCATTGGGGTAGTGCTTCCTAAGTCTGATATGAATTCGGGATTTTTCCAAGTGGCTCTCATAGCTATTGCGGTTGTATTTTTGATTACGGCCCTCGTGGTATTTGGAATCTTTCGTTTCCTCCGAAATCGACTCTTACCACTTGAGAATTCAGTTGTCGTTTTGGATAAAATGGCCAAAGGAGATCTTACCGAGTCTCTGACATTAACAAACAACGATGAAATTGGTCGGATGAATTTGGCACTGAATGGATTCATTACAAGTATCCGTAGTTCTCTCGGAGAGATCCAATCCGTCACAGAAGAGATCACTTCTTCTTCCGAAAGTTTACGCGAATCCTCTGCTAGTTTTTCTGATATGGCACAAGGCACTGCCGCTTCGTCAGAAGAAATCTCAGCTACCACAGAAGAAGTTGCAGCCAGCATGGAAACAACCGCCGCATCGACTGTAAAACAACATAGTAATATTCTGGAATTCAATGAGAAGATTTTGGAACTCTCGAAAGGAGCCATTCAAATTGAAAAAGATACCAAGGCAGCTCTAGCCAATACAGAAAATATTACCAGACAAGCCAAACTCGGTGGTGAATCACTCAATCAAATGAAGGATGTGATTGGTGTCATTTTGGAATCCTCTTCTGAAATGAAAGAAGTGATTGGAATCATTGATGAAATCTCTGACCAAACTAGTTTACTTGCGCTCAATGCTGCCATTGAGGCTGCAAGGGCTGGGGAAGCGGGACGTGGATTTGCCATCGTTGCGGAAGAGATTTCTAAGTTATCTGAAAAAACAGCCCATTCCATCCAAGCAATTGAGGATATGATTGGAAAGAATAGTAAAGAATTGGAAGAGGGAGCGAAGGGAATCCGTTCATCAGTGGAACTCCTAAACCTGATCATTCGGGATATTGCCGAAGTAGAGAGTGTGATGAAACGCCTTTCCGAAGCGACAAAGTCACAACTAAGTTATAACCAAGAGGTGGATGAACGCTCCGCTGAGGTAGGTCGCGAATCTGAGTCCATTCGTGGTGCCATCGAGGAGCAGAAAAGAGCCATAGAACAAATCTCTCAATCAGTCGTCGGAATCAATAATGAAACCATGCATATCGCTTCTGGTTCGGATCTAGTTGCATCTTCTTCTCAAAAACTATCACATGCGGCTGATACTTTGCGTTCTATCACAAGTAGGTTTAGAATCTCAAAGAGTTAGTAGGATAGATATGACAACGGTCTTATGCAAATCTTAGGCCGATTGAGAGTGATTTGAGATTTTCGATAAAAAAATAACAGATGTTCGGTGGTATAATGCCGACTAATTGAGACTTAGTTTCAATAAAGAAAGTTCATAGAAAATTTATGATTATGTCTCTTTTTATGTTTTTTCGCATCCAAAACCCTTACATACTTGCTTTTTTTCTGATTTTACCTTTCCTTGTCAGAAGACAGTGTAAACGGATTCAGGAAATCTGCGAATGAATATAAAAATACTCAAGATCTCTGTGCCTATCGTTGCAATTGCGGCGTTAGCATATTTGATTTTTTCACCTAGCCGTTATGTGGGCTATTCACCCGACCAGCCCATCCCCTTCAACCATAAGATACATGCCGGCGATAACAAAATCGACTGTAAGTATTGCCATACTGGTGTTGAAAATTCGGCCCATGCCACAGTTCCCCCAAGTTCCACTTGTATGAACTGCCATGGAGCAGGTAACGTAGCGGGAAACCAAGAACATGTTAAATGGCTTAAAGAACAGTACGATAGCAACACTCCAGTATCCTGGGTGAAGGTCCATGACCAACCAGACTTCGTATACTTCAACCATTCACGACACGTACAACGCGGTGTCGATTGTTCCACATGCCACGGCAACATGGCAGAGATGGTAAAGGTTAGACAGTCCAAGTCCCTCAATATGGGATTTTGTGTCGATTGCCATAGAGAGAACAATGCTCCTAACGATTGTTCTACGTGCCACAGATAATCGGGAGACAAGTAATAATTTATGATGAAAGACGATAGTTTCCAAAAAGAAAAAAAATCGCTTTGGCAATCTTATGAACTTCGCGGAACTTCTCGCGAACGTGAATTGCAAAAGCAAGAGTTCTATAAATCTCCAGATCCCCTGATTGCAAAAATCAAAAAGGGTGATTTCGACAGAAAAACTTTCTTAAAGTTTATGGGTGCATCAGTAGTAATGACTACTGTAGGTTGTATCCAAAAACCTGTTGAAAAAATTGTTCCTTATGTGAACCTCACGATTAAGAATCCAGACAACAACGAAGTAGAACAATACGACTTCGTAAAACATGGACACTCTTACCACTACGCTTCTGTTTGTGGTGGATGTTCTGTTGGTTGTGGTGTTCTCGTAAAAGCAAAAGACGGCCGACCTTTGAAACTCGAAGGAAATCCGAACCATCCAATTTCGGAAGGTGCTCTTTGTGCTTCTGGACAAGCTTCCATTTTTGATCTTTATGATGCAGACCGTGCCAAAGAACCACAACAAGTGGTGAATGGAACTGCTAAGTCTAGCGACTGGTTTGTTTTAGACAAAGATGTAAAAGAGAAATTGAACGCCAACAAAGGAAAAACCATTGTTGTCACAAAACCTCTTTCTTCTCCAGCCACTTCTGAATTCATTTCTGAATTCTTAAAATCGGTTGGTGGTGGAAAACACATCGAAGTAGCATTTGCTTCTTCTGATGATGCGATTACCATTGCACAAGAAAAATCTTACGGAAAGGCAGTTCTTCCAAACTACCATTTCGACAAAGCAAAAGTAATCCTTTCCATCGACAGTGACTTTTTAAATCACACAAACTACCACAATGACTTCTCTAAAAGAAGAGATTTACAAGACAAAGGTGTAAAATCCTTCAATGCTTTCATTGCGGCAGAAACTCATCCGTCTATGACGGGTTCTAACGCTGACCAAAGAGTCCCTTTAAAACCAGGTGACCAAAGAAAGTTTGCTCTTGTGATTGCAAAAGCTCTTTCTGATTTGGGAGTGGGTGGTTCTACTGGAGTTTCTGGAATCAATGTAGAAACCTCTGCAGCGGAACTTGGAATTTCCAAAGAAGTAGTTTTACGCACAGCTAAGGCTCTTGCTTCTGCAAAGGGTGAGTCCATTGTTGTTGCTGGTGGTTCGAATGCTCTGACTGCCGATGCAGTAGACCTTCAAATCGCAGTGAACATGCTAAACAGCATGCTCGGTAACGATGGAAAAACGATCGATGCAGGAAATCCTTTGAAAGAAGGACGTTCTAATTACGCAGAGAATTTAAAATCTCTCGCAAAAGACTTAAAAGAAAGAAAGGCCGGTGTGGTCATTCTTTTCGGTGTGAACCCTGTCTACCAAGCGCCAAACGGAGATGAGTGGAAAAAACTCCTTCATGAAGCAGCACAAGTAGTTCAAGTTTCTGACCGAGTGGATGAAACAGCACTTGCTTCCAACTGGCTTGCTCCAGTGTCTCACTTCCTTGAGTCTTGGGGCGATAACGAATCGGTAGCGGGAATTGTTTCCGTACAACAACCAACCATCCGACCAATCTTCCAATCCAAAGCATTTGAAGACATGCTCATCACTTGGGCAGGTGGATCACTTCTTGGTGCGAGTTCGTTATACGACTACCTCAAATCAAAATACTCCAAAAAAACAAACTGGGAAGACCTTCTCAGAAAAGGTGTGTTAGTTTCTGGAAATCCAAAAGCTGACAAAGCGGGAAGATCTTTCCGTGGAACGATTGCTCCTCTTGCTGCATCGAAATCTGGTCTGACTGTTTCTCTTTACGAAAGCACCGCACTCGGTAATGGCGAAAGAGCAAACAACTCGCAACTCCAAGAACTTCCAGATCCAGTATCGAAAGTGACTTGGGACAATTATGTTGCGATCAGCCCACAATACTCTCGTTCGTCGGGAATCAAATTGAATGATGTGGTAACAGTCACTGTTGGCACAAAATCATTTGAACTTCCGGCTCTCATCCAACCAGGTCTCCATCCAGAAGCAGTGGGAATTGCTCTTGGTTACGGAAGAACGAACGTAGGTGAGATTGGAAACGGAGTAGGGAAAAACGCAAATACTCTTGCAACTGATGTAGACGGATCACTCGTTTACTCTGGACTTTCGATCACTCTCTCTCCTACAGGAAAGAAATACAAACTCGCTACCACACAAGACCATCATATGATGAGCCCTGGTGTGATGATGGGTGTTGAGTGGAAAGAAAGACCTCTTATCATTTCTGCAAAACTCCAAGATTATGCTAAGAATCCAGGGGCAGGAATTCCTGAACCAGAGATTCCAAAAATCTTAATCGATGGAAAACTACAAAGAGCTCAAGGAGCGAACGCTCCTTCCGACCAACCAGGAAGCCAATTTGCATACCCAGGATACAAATGGGGAATGGCAGTGGATCTTACTTCTTGTTCTGGTTGTGGTGCTTGCGTAGTTGCATGTAATATTGAAAACAACGTGCCAATGGTAGGACGTGACGAAGTAAGAATGGGTCGTGAGATGCATTGGCTTCGTATTGACCGTTACTACATCGGTGATCCTGAAAAACCAGAATCACTCGAAATTGCGCACCAACCACTTATGTGCCAACATTGCGACAATGCTCCTTGTGAGACAGTTTGTCCGGTAGCTGCGACTGTTCACAGTACGGAAGGAACCAACGATATGGTTTACAACCGTTGTGTGGGAACTCGTTACTGCTCCAACAACTGCCCTTACAAAGTGCGTCGTTTTAACTGGTTAGAACATTGGAATGAACACAACCTACTTGGCGATGCAACACCTACATTTAAGGCACGCCCTCCAAGAAACCTTGGTCTCAACCCAGATGTAACCGTTCGTTCTCGTGGGGTTATGGAAAAATGTAACTTCTGTGCTTCTCGAGTTGCTGAGAAAAAAATCGCAGCGAAAAACGAAGGAAGAACTCTACGAGATGGAGAAGTGAAAGCAGCATGTGAACAAACATGTTCTTCTAATTCCATTGTGTTCGGTAACGTAAATGATCCTGAATCAAAAGTAGCGAAGCTCTTGAAAGACCCTAGGTCTTACAAACTTCTGGAATACCTAAACATCGGACCGGCCGTCAGTTATATGACTCGCGTTCGAAACGAAGTTTAACAGGGAGAACACAAAGGGAATGTCATTAACACAAGCAGTTAGAGATAAATTAGACATCCCCGACCTGGTAACAGGCGGGAAGTCGCTTAAAGATGTAACCGTTGATATCGCAAAACCAAACGAAGATTTCCCTACCAAACTTTGGTGGAATACTTTTCTTTTGGTTCTTACGATCACCCTGATCGACGTAGCCATCATCGGATATTTGTTTTATGAAGGTCTTTACTTACTCGGGATCAACAACCCGGTAGGTTGGGGATTTTTCGTAGTCAACTTCGTATTCTGGATCGGTATCGGTCACGCAGGAACTTTGATTTCTGCGGTTCTATTCCTATTCCGTCAAGGTTGGAGAACTGGGATTAACCGTGCTGCGGAAGCGATGACAATCTTTGCCGTACTCGTTGCGGCATCAAACCTCATCCTTCACGTAGGTCGTCCTTGGCTCGGATTTTGGTTGTTTCCTTATCCAAACGAAAGAGGTCCACTTTGGGTGAACTTCCGTTCCCCACTGATTTGGGATACGTTTGCGGTATCAACCTACCTTTCCATCTCCATGGTGTTCTGGTATTTAGGACTCATTCCTGACTTAGCAACACTTCGTGACCGTGCGACTGAAACTTGGAGAAAGAACTTATACAATGTTCTTGCTTTTGGTTGGGTTGGATCGGCAAGATCTTGGTCTCATTTGGAAATCGTTTCCATGATTCTCGCAGCTCTTTCCACTCCACTCGTTCTTTCGGTTCACACTATTGTATCCTTCGACTTTGCTGTTTCCATTTTGCCAGGTTGGCACACGACCATCTTCCCTCCATACTTTGTTGCCGGTGCGATTTTCTCCGGTTTCGCTATGGTGGTAACACTGATGGTGATTGCTCGGGAAGTATTCAATCTTAAGAACTACATCACGATGAAACACTTGGACAACATGAACAAAATCATGATGGTAACGGGTCTTATCGTAGGTCTTGCTTACGGAACAGAATTTTTCATTGCTTGGTATTCCGGAAACGAATACGAAGTGTTCGCATTCTGGAACAGAGCCTTCGGTCCTTATGGTTGGGCTTACTTTATCATGATTTCTTGTAACGTATTATCGCCACAAGTGTTCTGGTTCCGCAAACTTCGTTACAATATCCCAGTGATGTTCGTTGCATCTCTTGTGGTAAACGTAGGTATGTGGTTCGAACGATTTGTGATCATGATGACACTAAACCGTGACTTTTTACCGTCCAGTTGGGCTATGTATACACCAACACTTTTCGACTACGCAATGTTAATCGGAACTTTCGGTATCTTCTTTACTCTCTTCCTTCTCTGGTGCCGAATTATGCCAGTGATTGCGATTGCAGAAGTAAAAACAGTGATGCCACAAAAAGAAGGAGCACACCACTAGTATGTATCTTCCAAAATTAGAACAGTTTCACAAATACAAAGAAATGAATGAAGGAGTTCTCGGAATTTTCGAAACTCCCGAAGCAATCATACATGCGGCTGAGAAAACCAATGAAAAAGATTACAAAGGATTTGATTGTATCCTTCCATATCCTGTTCACGGGATTGATGAAGCGATGGGAACTCCAAGATCTGGACTTCCTTGGGTCACTTTCTTTGCTGGTATCTTTGGTTGCACGATCGGGATTCTATTCCAGTATCTCACTCATGCTCATGACTGGCCTCTCAATATCTCTGGAAAATCTCTCAACGCATGGTTTGCTTATGTGCCAATCATCTTTGAATTAACAGTATTTTCTGCAGGGATTTACACTGTAGCTGCCCTATGTTTTTTAAGCGGAATTCCCAAAGCAACCCGACGAATCCTTCACCCGGATTTGACATCTCATAGGTTTGGACTTTGGATTCCAAAATCTGCAAAAGGTTATAACGAATCAGAAGTTGTTTCTTTCGTAAAAGGCCTTGGTGGAGCAGAAGTAACCGTGGTAAAACCGGAGAACCAAAAATGAAACAAAACATCTTTAGAGTTTTAGCAATTGCGGGACTCCTCGTTCTCGTGAATTGCGATTACAAAACTCCCGTTTATGAATACTTTCCTAGTATGTATGATTCTCCTGCACGGGAATCTCAAGAAGCTGATTCTTTTGCAACGAATGGATCTGCTTCTCGGATTCCTCCCAAAGGGGCAATTCCGGTAGGATACTTTCCATACCCTTACGCAGCGGAAGCAACTCCTGATACACTTCCTGGAGCTGACAAAGGATTGAAAAATCCAATCGCCAAAGCAAACTTAGGTGATCTAATGATTGGTGAAAAACGTTACCAAACTTATTGCACACCTTGCCACGGTGTACAAGGTCTAGGAAACGGAACAGTTGTAGGACCTGCACCAAGGTTCCAACAATCACCTCCTTCTGTTGTTTCTGACAAAATCAGAGGTTGGTCCGATGGACAAGTTTATCATATCATCACTATGGGTCGTGGACTTATGGGAAGTTATGCTTACCAAATCGAACCAGAAGACAGATGGAAGCTCATTGCTTACATCCGAAAACTTCAGGAATATGAAGTTCAAAATAAAAAGGCGAACTAGGGGAAACTATGAGCGCGACAAAAGCAGCCAAACTAGACGAAAAATTACTGCAGTTCAAACTGCCGGTGAACCTTCGTAATGCCTTCATTGCTATGATCGGAGTGGGAGTTGTGAGTTTTCTCATCGCTTTCCTTGGATTCGGCCATGAAACATCTCGTCATATGGACGAAGCAGGTCATTTCCATCACACAAACTTAGGTTACCATGTTCTACTCATTGGAACCTACTTTGTTGTGGGACTTTCCATCACTGGAATCTTTTTTACAGCAATCCAACACTTAACAGGATCCCATTGGTCTGTTACTGTTAGACGACTTTTTGAAACCTACGGACTTTTCACTCCAATCGCAGGCCTCCTGCTTGTGGGTGTAGTTTTTGGGATGCACGATCTGTATGAATGGGCCGATGCAAGTGTTCGTGAAAACGACCATCTCATCCACCACAAGTCTGGATACCTAAACCCAACAGCTTTCATCATTCGATGTGTGCTTTTCATTGGTGTTTGGACTATCTTTGCTTATATCTTTCATGGTAAGTCAGTCGGTCAGGACAAAGACAAGGTTGTGGACACAACTAAAACTTTGGCAAAGATCTCTGGTGGATTCATCCTTTTCTTTGCGCTATCTTGGTGTTTTATGGCGTTTGACCTTCTCATGTCGCTTTCTCCACACTGGTTCTCTACCATGTTTGGTGTTTATGCGTTTGCAGGAGCTTTCCAAACTTCATTAGCTTCTTACTTGATTGTAATCGCAATCCTCAAGAAAAACGGATACCTCGGGGAAGCAGTGAATGAAAACCATTACCATGACATTGCAAAATTTCTTTTAGGTATGACTACTTTTTGGGCTTACGTGGGATTCTCACAGTTTATGCTCATTTGGTATGCAAACATTCCGGAAGAAACTTTTTTCTATGAAATGCGTATGACTGGCGGATGGGGATACACAACTCTTGCCCTTCCTTTTGTGAAGTTTGTGATTCCTTTCCTACTTTTACTCAATCGTCCAAACAAAAGAAACATCGACTTTCTTTGGAAGTTAGCAATATGGATCCTTGCCGTTCAGTTCTTCGAACTTTTCTGGTTGGTATTTCCTGCGAACTTCGAAAAATTTTCTATCCTTCACTTCGTTCTCGCATTCGGCGGAACTGTGGGTGTGGTAGGAATCTTCGGTTTCTTTATCTTCAAAAAGTTGGAAAAACACAGCTTAGTTCCGGTTGGGGATCCTCGTTTAGATGAGTGCCTCCACCACCACCAATAGGAGAATGGAATTGAAAAACAAAATTGTATTACTCATGATCATTGGCGCAAGTTTCACAGCTTGTTCCAAAAACGCAGAAGTGGCTTGGCATAAAAATTGTGATGCCAAAACAAACAAAGCAAGTTTGGATTTTACAGTTCCTTTGTATTCGGAAGCAGATTCTAACTCAAAAGTAGTAGAATTTGTTCCTGCTGGAACTGTTGTCAAAGTATTTGAAGCTCGTAACCACAACGTTTGGGCACCAAAATATTTTGTTAAAGTGCAAACAGCAAAGAACGAAGGTTATATGAGTCCTCGTTGTTTTGTGGTGAACCAAGATCCAGAAAAGAGTGTTTGGAGATATTCCAAAGGCCTCGTAAAGGATTATAATCCTTTTTACAGCCCAACAGACAAAGAACACTATCCTCGTGGATATGAGTATGGTAGCTTAAAAGATCTTTCAAAAGAAAAGATCCCACTTTCTGACCTAACGAAAGGTTTGGAAGAAGTTCCTTACACAAACAAAAACATGTTAAAACAAAACTAACATTTTATGAAGATCTGTTTGGTGGGATTTTCCCACTAAACTTTCTTTTTTAAGAAAGACCCAAGGGAAACCAAGGGTCTTTTTTGTTTACCCGCTTGACAATAGTTATCCGTTGAATCATTTTATACTTCTTATAAAGGAAAAATGAATGAAACAGATGTTAGATAAGTTTTCGCTTGGGGTATTGAGTCTTTTTGTAGTTGTTAATTGTAGTACGGCAAAAATTAAGGATGCTAAACCTGATACAACTGGACCAAGTTTAAACATATACGTTCTTGAAACTGATACAACAAACTATTCTGGTAGAAAAAAGATTGTAGATTCTAATTTTGAATTTGCAGAAGTAGATATTGCATTTCAAAATATATCGAAAGAACCTTACCCAATCGATTTTCTATATATGTATAATGAAGCCAAGGGGAATAGCCCTGAGTCTGCAAGTATAGTTGGACTTTATTTTTGCTGTCATTTTGGTGAAGGTTTATTGCAAGAACTACGCTCAATGGCATTTCTCACATCTTTGTACAACACGACACTATCGCCTGGACAAATTGAAACTCGAAGATACCATTATTTAGTGAAAAAAGGCGAATTTCCAAAAGAATTAACTTTCTATAAGAAATTAACAAAGGAAAAAGACCCTAAAGAAGGTTTAGAAAAAATTACTGTGATTCCAATTAAAAAGTAATCCAAACCATTCTCAAAAGACCCAAGGGAAACCATGGGTCTTTATTGTCGCAAAACAAACTAAAAAAAGATTTTAGACTATCTTCTTTTTCGAAATCATTTAGCCAACCAAACCATTTTTTCAAGAAAAAATATAAATTTTTGTTTGATCTATTTAAATATCTTAGCTACTAAGATATTTAGTTGATAAGGTATACTTGAATCTCGGGCCAATGGAAATTACAAGTTTTAAAAAAACAACGCGTAAATACTTTGAAACTGCTCTGAATATGCATGAGGCAATTGCAAAAAAAGCCGGTCTCACGGGAACAGATCATAAATATTTAGGATATTTGATTGAAAACGGAGAAATGAGTGCGGGGGATCTAGCAAAGATTTCCGGTCTTACAACCGGAGCCATTACAGGTGTGATTGATCGGTTAGAGAAAAATAAGTTAGTAAAACGAAAATTTTTACCAGCGGATAGACGAAAGGTGATGATTGTTCCTAATTTAGAAAAGGCAAACCAATTGTTTGCACCAATCTTCAAAAAATTACAAAAAGATACTGATCTTTTGATTTCTAGTTTAACAAATCGAGAGTTAGAAGTAGTTCATCGTTATTTTGAATCCGCCATTGGAATTATGGAAAAAATGTCTAAAAAATTACAGGAAAAAAATGAAATATGAGTTATGTGATCGGCAAGTCCTTTATATTTACCGCAATGATCGGGATACAAGATATTGTTTCTCTGGTTTCCGAACATTCTTTATCTCTCGCTAAATACTCATTATTTCTAAACTTACTCGTCTATTTTTTAATGAATGGAGCTCAGATTTTTGAAACTTTTGTTTTTGTTCCGCGTTGGGCGAAAGGCAATGTCCCGAATTTCCAAATTCTAAATACAGAAATTAAATCCGCCAATTTAAAATACTTTTGGATTTCGTTTCACTCCATCCATGAAATCATATTCTTAATATCTCTCATGTTTTGTTATCAAATCGAAGGAATTGGTAACTCTTTAGTCCTCCTTTTCGTTCTTCATATGGCTGTCCGAGTTTGGACTGTAGTTTATTTTGCTGGAAAAATCATTAAATTCCAATCTTTGGCAAATTCTGCAAGTGATTATCCTCTTAAAATTTCTAATGAAATTCAGACGTGGGTATTTCTGAATTACTTCCGAGTGTCCATTTATATTGGAATTTCGGTATTGATGATTCCACTAGTTATAAAAATTTTAAAGATCGATGGATGAAAATTTCATCGAAATGATTTTGTTTGTTTTGAGATTCTTAGGTTTATATTAATAGAGTGATTATTCGGTAACTGTTACCCGGAAACATAAATCTATCCTCTCTAAAGTGATTGTTTGGCGAAGATGTTTATGTTTCCTAAGATCGAACTATTTGTTTGTTCTATAAAATCCAAAACAGATCTTTTACTTTTCGGTTTCTTAAAGCAAGTCCCACCCAAAGTAAAATTCCTACATATACAGGAAAAAGGGTATGGCTGAAGAGGGGATTTCCCACACGCACATGAATGACTACGGCACCACCCAAATAACCAGTAAGTAGAAGGGCACCGAGAGGAGAAGTTTTTGGAATCGCATAGAGGATTGTGATTACAAGAAGAATGGATCCAATCGTTACAGATAAAGATCCGGGGATTCCTAACTCATCCATAGTTTTTAATACGATTTCGAGTTCAGAAAGTTTTCCCCAAGCATCAAACAACAAAAAGGCAATCACAAGCCCACTTAAGATCCTTCCTACCCAAAGCGACGTTTTTGAACTTGTAGTATCGTTCATAAAATCTCCTATTTTCCTATCAATTGGTTTGACCAAAAAAACATATGGAATGGTATCAAATCAATAGAAATTTGAAATCATTCTTTTATAAATCGTTAGATTTCTGATCCATTCATCAACAATTGGTTCCGTATCTTTTGTTCTCTCTTCCCTTGACATTCTTATCTTAGTTGTTATACTCGCATCCATGGGTCAAAAACGCGCCATTGCTACCTCCGCTTCGGAAGAACGATTAGAAAAACTTTTAGAGGAACGACTGAATCCTGGTTCCAACCAAGAAATCATCGACAAACGGATTTGGGATCTTTTTGGTGAAACTTGGTGTGTGATGTTTACCGACCTTTCTGGGTTTTCTCGCGGTGTTGCTAAATTCGGAATCATTCATTTTCTACAAACCATCTATGAATCACAACGTATCCTCATTCCAGTTTTGGATGAGTTTGATGGAATCCTAATGAAAGATGAAGGAAATAGCCTGATGGTTCTCTTCCGCAATACGAACAAAGCCATTCAATGTGCCATCCATATGCAAAAAGCATGCAAACGTTATAATGAAGGTAGATCTGCAGAAGAACAAATTTTACTTTGTGTAGGGCTTGGGTTTGGAAAAATATTAAAGATAGGAGATACCGACGTATTTGGAGCAGAAGTTAATGCTGCATCGAAGTTAGGTGAAGATACTGCTAAAGCTTGGGAAATTTTAGTCACAAGTGCAGTGAAAGAAAATGCCGATGAAACCACTGATTTTGATTTTGAACCGATATCGGAAATCCCTCCAGGTTCCGATGGTGCCTTTCGTTTGGTTTATACTTTAGAAGAACCCAAATGGGTTGTATTATAATTCTATCATTCCATAAATTCGTAAATCGAACGGATCTCACCGTTTGATTCTATATAGGAATAAAGATTTTGGAATTCTTTCGTTTGGCAAAGGGTTCCTGAATCTCCGATCAAAATCAGATGTGATTTTGCACGGGTTAAGGCCACATTCAATCGTTTAGGATTTAATAAAAAACCGATCTCTCCAAGCGAATTGGATCTAACCAAACTAAGGATGACTATCTCCGATTCTCTTCCTTGGAAGGAATCAATTGTTTGGGTAAACCATCGGCCTTCGGAAACTTGAATTAATTTTTCCACCTGTCCTCTGTAAGGTGAAATTACGGTTGAAATATCTTTCGGAATTCCTAGTTGAAAGAGTTTGTCAACCAGTTGGATTTCTGTTTCATTGAAAAAACTAGGCTCTTCTCCTTCTGTATCTTCTTCCGAATCACTACCTGCCGTGTCGATCCAAACGATTGGCGGATTAGATCCAAAAATATTTGTTACATCAATGTTTTCGTTCCAATGGGCTTCCAAATGAGTTTGGATTTTGTTTTCATAATAAGTTAGGTTGGGAAAACCAAGAATTTCTGGTTTCATTCGAAATTGTTTTTCTAAAAATAAAATTCGTTCTCCGGAATCAAAGGCAACAGCTTTTTCTAAAAAACTAGGGAGAGACTGGTGTTCTGGATGGGAGTAACTGGCTCCTAGTTGTTTTGGATCTCCAAAGAAAAATGTCTTTTTACCTGCATACATTGCCAGATAACATCCTGGATCTAAACTTTGAGTCGCTTCATCAAGAAATACGTAATCAAAAACTCTTCCTTTTTTGAATTCATTTCCAAAACCAGAAAAAGTGGATACAATGAGTTCGGCACCATCTAACAATTTGGTTCGGATATTGGATTCTGCTTCACGTATTGTAGACAAAAGGAACTTGGCTTCTTTTCTTTGTGCTTTTCTTTCTTCTCGTTCTTCCTTTCCAAAATTTCGTTTCCAAGCATTTGCTTTTTTCTGGATGGCCTTTAGTTCTGTTTGCCAGTTGTGGATTTGTTTTTGGTCAGGATGTTCTTGGATGAGGTGATCGATATGATAAGGCAAAATTTCTTCTTTGATTTTAGTGGAGTTACCCAAACGAATCACACTAATCCCTTTTTTTAAAGCTAGTTCTACAATATAATCACAGGCAAAGTTTGTTGGGCAAAGTGTTAAGACTGACTCACCATCTGTTTTGATTTTTTCAACAGCTTGCATCAGTAAGGTTGTTTTTCCTGTTCCTGGTGGACCAAAAATCACTCCATAATCATGAATTTGAAAGATTCTTTCCAGAGGTGGTTTGTTAAGTCCAGATTTTGGAGGGTTAGGTTTTTCACCGAGTCCAAATCCCAAAATCCAATTTAATTTTTTATGTGATTCACTACTTGTATCATTTAAAATTTTTGTGATGATATCATTATACAATTCATATGTGGATTCTTGGAACCATTTTGAAATTTGAAACTCAGTATCTTCCCATTCGTAATCTCCGCGAACTTGGACAATGAGTTTGGAGTCGGAGGTTTTGAATATATTTCCAAATATTGATTCTGTTTCACCAGTTAGTAGGATAGGGATTCCAGGTTTTAACCACTCTTTAGCTTTTAGAGAAGGGGAAATTTTGAATTCTGCTCGCCAAGTATTGCCCACAACAAATCGTAAATCTTCCAACTCCGCAGCTTTAATGGCTTTGGCTTCCTGGCCTTTTTCCAAAAACAGAGAACGTTCATACTCTCGTTCTTTGGATAGAATTGTTTTTACATTTAGAATTTCTTCTTTTAGTGAACCAAACTCTTGTTTTATGGTTCTTCCCATTCAATATTCTCCAAGGTGGTAAAAAAACCGTTTCTAAGTAATGGTGCAAAATCAATAAAATCTGCAGCTTTTAAATATAAAGAGTCTTCTATTGAATATGCTTGGATTAAGTTGTTCGCAGCTTCTTCCAAGATACCCAAACGGCAATGGGCACGTGCTAAAATGATAAGTGTTTCAGGATCAATTTCTTTGCAATATTCAATATGAGTTCTTATGGAGACCAATGAATTTTCTGGATCTTCTGCTTCTAAATAACATAAAGCCAAAAGATCATAATAAAGAAATTCTTCTGGTTCCACCATCTTAAGAGACTTTTTTAAAGAAGCGAGTGCCGAATTAAAGTCCCCACGTGAAAAATATAAAGATCCAAGTTCTGCCCAAATGTCTTTTCGATCAATTCCGCGACCATTACTCAAATGATCTTGTGAAAGCGCTTTTTTTAAAACTTCTATGGCTTCGTCGGAACGTTCTATGTCTTTTAGTAGGGAAGCGAGTAGTAAGTAGTTCTCTAAATAAGAAGGGAATTGGAGGATACTTTTTTGGAGTAACACTTTCGCTGATTTGAATTTCTTTAGTTTGATCAGATAACGAGAGTAAACGGTGATACTTAAGGGGTGTGAGGGATAGTTTTGAATGATATCCTGAAACAATGATTCTGTTTCTTTCGGATTTCCTACTGCATACAAACACCAAGCTTTTTTCGCTTTGATTTTGATCAGGGCGGACTCGTTTTTCGTATGTGATTCACTTTCAGCATACACGTTAAAAGCCCGTGTGAATTCCTTTTCCTCTTCCAGGAGTTTGGCTTCGCGGATTAGGGAAAAAAAAGAACTCATACGCTGTTTTTTACTTCAGGAAATAGCGGATTCGCCGATGGGTAGAATAGGGAGTAAAGATTGTAAAAGGAGGTCCTTTATGGTTCCATCTACACCTATTAACTCAGTCGTCAATTTGCCGAAGGAAATTTTCCAGGCACAAAACCAACTGTCAGAGAAACTCATGAAGTTGGCCGTGGAGGAAAAAGTAGGTCCTACGGCAAAAAGCGAAAGGTTACTCGACATCTACTGTTAGTTAGTTTACCCGGGTTTCTGGATTGTAAACTGGACGTTTCCTTTCCATAAACCCACCTATGGCCGAACGAAAGTCTTTGGAATCTAACATACTGGCATTCCAAACGGCTACATAGTCCAGACCTTCTTCGATGGTTTTTCCAATTCCATGGTTTAGAACTTGTTTGACCCCACGGATGACGATGGTTGGGTTTTCTGCAATTTCTTCTGCTGTTTTGAGTCCAGCTTGGAGTAGGGAATCAAAGTCTTTTGTGACTTTTGTCACAAGCCCCATCTGATATGCTTCCTCTGCTGTGATATCTTTTCCCGTTAGGGCAAGTTCTCTTGTGTGAGCATTTCCAATCAGATGAGGAAGTCTTTGTAAGGATCCCATATCCGCTACGATGGCAACTTTGGATTCACGTAAGGAAAACACTGCATCTTCTGACGCATAACGAATGTCACATGCAGAAACTAAATCGAGCCCACCACCAATACAGTGTTTTTGAACGAGTGCAATGGATGGTTTTCTTGAATTGTAAACTGCATTGATTCCTTTTTGCATTGTCAGAACCAATTGGTAAAGTTTTTCTCTACCATCTGCGAGTTCACCTTGGACCACAGGTTTGAATTCTTGGAAAAATTCTTCTAAATCAAGTCCTGTAGAGAAAGACTTTCCCTTTGCTGCTATCACAAAACAATGAATTTGTGGGTCAGCGTTGATCTGGTCTACCATATCTGGAAGGTCTCGCCAAAACGGCCAATTCATTGCATTCCGTTTTTCAGGACGATTGAGCCAAAGGATGGCTACGTTTTTTATCTTTTCAATTTCGAAAAATGGAGAAGGGTTCATACTTTTGTTTCTTCCTTTAGCCAAAGTTTTTTAGAAACTAACAAATACACACCGAAGAGGATAAGTGCTATGGAGATGTATTGGGACTGTGAAAATCCATGCCAGTAATAACCAGTGAGAAAAGTTGGGTTTCCGTTGGCGTCAGGAATGTTCACAAGAGTCGGTGGATCAATAAAAGGAATCACTGCTTTATTCACACGTAAGAACTCTATGATGAGTCTTGCAAATCCGTGGATGATGAGAAACTGTGCACCAATACTCCATTTGCGAAAGTTTTGGTATCTTGCCCAAAACTGGAAGTAAGCAAAATATCCAAAAGCCATGATGGATTCCATGACTGGTGTATTCCAAACGGGAACACCGGAAGGGTGGGCACCATGAAAATCAAAAACAAAAAATGGAATTCTTGTATCAGTGGCAAATCCATAACAACCATCTCCACTCACAAAACATCCAAGTCTTCCGATCGCGTAACCCATGCTAATCGCTGGGATGACAGCATCGTAATAAGCACCGATGTCTAGTTTGTGATGACGGAAATATAAAGTGATGAATAACCATCCGAAAAGGAGGCCACCAAAGAATACAAGACCACCACCACTAAATAGTGATGACCAAAGACCTGGGTGTCCAGGAAATCCATTCCAATGAGTGAGAGGGTATGTGTACTTCCCATCATATCCAGGAACATCGATAAATACTTGGTCCCAAATTTCAAAGATAAAGAAAATTTTGGCCCCCACTAAGGTACCCAAAATCCCAAGAAATATCAACCAATCCGAATGGCTCGGATCCAACTTCTTTCGTTCTAACTCCTTAGGGAGGAGGTAAGAACCTACAAGAAAAGCCAACATCATAAGAAGGCTGAAAGTGGATAAACCCTCCCAGCCAAAGGGATTTGGAATCGGAATTCGATCTAACATAGAGGAAAGGGTAAAATCTAGGCCCCATGGGAAAAGGAGAATTTCTTTGTGAAATGCCCTCAAATCCCGTAGTTAGATAAAATTATCTGGTGAGCAAACCGGCATCCAATACAAATTCCGAACCTGTAATGTAACGACTTTTTTTTGAGGAAAGGAATAGAACTGCATTTGCCACATCCTCTGTTTCCACCCAAGGAACTGGGAGTAAGTTCCCTGCCGATCTCTCTGCAATTTCAATGGGAGTGGCTCCTTCCATTGCAGCCAAACCATCGTTCATTGGAGTATTTACCCCAGTTGGGTGGAGAGAATTCACTCGGATTCCATATTGTGCGAGTTCGATGGCCCAAGACTTGGAGAGCCCGGTAAGACCCCATTTCGAAGCCGCATAATGGGAGAGTCGATTCATACCTCGAAGTCCTGCTATGGAGGAATTATTGATGATGACACCGGATTTCTGTTTGATCATCACTGGGATTACAAATTTTCCCACAACCCAAGCTCCTTTTAGATTGATGTCAATCATACTATCCCATGCTTCTTCTGTTAGTTCATGAGAATACCCATAAGCACATATCCCCGCGTTATTGAACAAAATATCAATCTTTCCAAATTTAGAAATAGTTTCTGAAACGGCTGACTCCACTTCTTTTGCGTTTCGAATATCCGCAGTTAAGATGACTGCCTCGGATCCTAAAGATTCAATTTCCTTTTTTAAGGATATGAGTTCTTCATTTGTCCCTAATGCATAAGATGGGTAAGCCAATGGTTTGGCAATGTCAAGGGCTGCAATCTTTGCACCTTCTCTCGCAAATGCTAAGGCTGTTTCCCTTCCTTGTCCATGTGCGGCTCCAGTGATGAAAACGACTTGATTTGAAAATTCTTTAGCCATGGTGATGAACTCCTTTTTTTGTGAATGGTTTTAATATCTCGTCTAATGGGATCTTTAATACGTTATTAAAAATATTTGTGGCAATCATAATCCCCGCAAAGGCAGTCAGGAGAACAATTTGTTTCTCATCAAACTTTAGTTTTAATCTGTTAAAAACAGAATCCGAAACTTGATTTGAGTTTTTGACAATTTCTCTAGCAAAATCTACGAGTAAGTTTTCTAATTCATTGAATTCGATGGTGTCAGGATTTTCTCCCCAATCAAAGATGATCTTTCTAAAAAAAGTCGAACAGATGAGGCAATCTGTTTCCGCAGAGAGTGCGTGAGCAAAAATGGTAAAGGGTCTCTCTTCTAAAAAAGGAACTAGTTCCTCCTTTAAAACATACCATTCCATATAGGCTTTGTAAGATGGTAAGGAATGGAGGAGGGTTCTTTTCATATTGGTGATCCTTCCATTCTTTTTTATCTGGTAGTCGTATTCCTTTTTGATTTCCTCAGGTGACGACTCGTATTCTGTGAGACTGACTCTAGTCATTTGTATCCTCCGATTCTAAATATAATGTTAGTATTTCCCTTTTTAGTTCTGTTTCTTTTGTAGGATTGTAACCCTTGTACTTAGAAATAAGATACAAGTAAATGATACCGAAACCTGTGACAAATACAAGCCCGAGTAGCTTCCCATCTTGGTGCAATCGATACAAAAGAATACTTGTTAAAATTGTGGCTAAGGTAATCCCAATAATCGTGATTTGTATGAAGGAGTTTTTGAAAAATAGTTTTGGGAAATATCCGTTTTCTTTTAAGATCTGTTTTGCGGGAAATATGGAGATCAGTTGTGCTAAGATGACAAAAAACCAACCAACAGTAGAGTAGGTGGCCAAGGTTTCCAAATTCCATCGCAGGAATAATCCTAATGCAGATAGGATGTAAAGAATCGTAAAAATTTTTGTATAAGAAATGGTTTGGGATTCTTTTTTTAAATGTGGGAACCAACCATCTTGGACAAGCCCAATCAAAGATTTTGTTTGGATGAGGAAAATACCATTTAACGAAGTGACTACGGCAAGTAAGGGGCCACCGAGAAGAAACAATTTGAATTCAACAGGTGTCAATCGACTCCTAATCAAATTAAAAAGATAATCGGATGGTGGAAGAGTTAAGTCCCCGTGACTAATAGAAGAAATGGCAAAACTAAAACTAAAATAAATAAGAACAACAATGGGGAAGGCCCATAAAAATGCTTTCAGCAAATGTTTCGGTTTTCCTGTTTCTTTACCAAGTTCGATAATGGCATTGGATCCAAAATAGGTAAAACATAATAGAGAGATCATCTCTAACCCAGGCAAAATTTCCGGAAGAGAATCCGTTTTAACGTAAGTTAAGTGATGAAAATCCACGATTCGAAAAATAGAATATCCAAGTAGAAAAACCAAAATTGATACAAGTGCATTCTGTACGAAAAGAACTGGTTTTATCCCCGATACATTCAAAAGGAAAAAAATAGTTAATACACCAAAAGCCCAAAGATCTTTGGAACCGACTGGAAATATTTGCAATAGGATATCAGAACAAGCCAGAGTGAACAATGGAATTTGTCCAAAACTGGCAGTGCTTAGAAAAATCCAAGTGATCAGAAACGCAAAACGGGGAGAGAGCATACGACTCGGATAAAAATAGATACCCCCGTTTGTCGGAAAATACCGTCCGAGAACAGCCACAGGAAAGATAATGAAGAACATCGGAAGGGATGCCAAAAGGTAAAAATAAGGCAAATGGGCAGCATGATCTCTCGCAAGAACACCTGTTAGGACAAAAATCCCTCCACCGATAGTGAGGCCAATGGCCATACAAACGAGGGAAAATAGTGATAAGTTCGATTTTTTCTCGGTCAGACCCATTTAGGTTCTATTTGAGGTAAAATTGAAAGTTTTTCAAGAAAAATATCCGCTATAACAGATATTTTTCTTGTTATCTCAAACTAGTTTAGGATGATTCTATAAAAAATTATAAAATAGTTTGACTTAATATAGTTTAATATTAAACTATATTCTATTGATTTAAGGAGAACCATATGTTCGATTATCTATTTTCTACTTCTGGGGATATTATCCCTCTCATCCTACGCATCACAGCTTTTGTTGTGATCTTCCCACACGGTGCCCAAAAACTACTCGGTTGGTTTGGTGGATACGGATTCAAAGGAACTTACGGATTTTTTACAGGGCAACTGAAGTTCCCTGGAATCTTGGCAGTTCTCATCATCTTAGGTGAATCTTTTGGATCTGTTTTACTTCTCGTTGGTTTTTTAACTAAATTTGCTGCGGCTTCCATTGCCATCATTATGATCGGTGCAGCAGTGCTTGCTCATAGACAAAACGGATTTTTTATCAACTGGAATGGAAACCAAAAAGGAGAAGGATATGAGTTTCATATTCTCGCAGCAGGACTTCTTATCGCTCTCGTAGTGGGTGGTGCTGGTGTGTATTCGGTTGATTTTAATTTAATCGGAAAATTCTAAATTTAATTTATATTTCGAACTGGTTCGGCCTTTGTCCCTGAATTACCAACAAACAAGGGTTCGAACCAATCCCACCTAAACATTGTTAAAATTTAAAAAATCAGAATGATCATTTTGATCAATCCAAATCCTTTCTTTCGTTAGTTAATCTAAGTTGATGTATTCTTCGGGATCTAGTGGAGAATCGAGACCAATTCGTACTTCATAGTGGACGTGAGCTCCTGTTGCCTTTCCTGTTTGGCCCACAAGGGCAATTTTATCCCCTCGTTTGACTCGGTCTCCTGGATTTACCAAAATGAGCGAGCAGTGTCCATACAAAGTAAAAAAGCCGTTTTCATGATTGATTCGCACTGATTTTCCAAGCCCACCCACTGCTGTGTCGACGGCAATGATTCCAGGGCCTGTGGCATAAATCGGAGTTCCTTCCCCAGCAGCAAAGTCAATCCCTGAATGAGATTCCCCCACAGGTAAAATTCCAAAGGGATCACTTCTATACCCGAAGGTGGAAGTCACAACACCGACACCCGGCTTTAGCGGTCGGCCCCTAGGCATAGAGTAAAAAATACTTTCTCTCATGGAAAGATAGTCAATTGCATTTTGGAAATTGGGAACCAGATTGCCTAACTTAACACCAAACTGAGTGTAGGTGGTAACTACTTGTTGGAACAACAAAAGATTGGAGTCGAGTTCGCTTGCATCTTTTCTAAATTCTTCTTTGAGTAGATAATCTTGGGTGATCATTTCCTTTTCTGGAATTTCTTCCCAAGCAAGTAGGTTTAGTGATTCGGTTGTGGATTCCAATTCTTCCACAGATTCTTTTAGGTCTTGTGAGAGCAGGTCATAGAACAAAAAGGATACGAGTTGGGTTTCCGTTTTTTTCTCTAATGAGAGATTGCGGTCAAAGAAAAAGGAAAAATATAAGAGTAGGCCAAAGGAAAGGAGGACTAGGGAGAGGGAAAGGCCGAATAAAAATCCAAGCATTCCGACGGAAATTTCAATTTGTACGAAGGCTTTTTCATCGTTTGGGATGAGGACAAAGCTTACTTTTTCCCGACTTCGGGAAATCCACTTTTGTAGGCGTTTTCGCCAACGTAAGTGTGCAATTTGGAGCCTTTCATAGGCGGTTGTGACGTAAGTTTCTGCCAATGTTCGTTATTCCGCCAATTTTTTCCTTGCCCATGCCATTTTTCAGGGGAAAGTGGATGAATCCAATATGTTTAAATTTCTCACTTCTCTTTTCAGAAAGAAAGCCGACTCTGTCGATTCCTTTTTGATGTACCCCGAGGGAAAGAGATACTATCGAGAAACCCATTCCATACGCAGGGCCAACATCGATGAAGATGCCATAAAAATCATCAATCGATTGAACAAGTTTCGTTACAAGGCCTATTTAGTCGGTGGAGGGGTCAGAGATCTGCTTATGGGCAAACGCCCAAAAGACTTTGATATAGTCACAAGTGCGACTCCAAACCAAATCAAAAGGATCTTCAATAACTGCCGAATCATCGGTAAACGATTTAAAATTGTACATATCATTTTTAAAGGTAAAATTATTGAAGTATCCACGTTCCGATCACTACCGGAACATCGTTTGGAAAAACACAAAGCAGAAAACGATTATCTCATCAAACGGGACAATTCCTTCGGTACAGCAAAGGAAGACGCGGCAAGACGCGACTTTACCATCAACTCACTGTTTTACGATCCTAAAAACGATTCCATTTTGGATTACGTTGGTGGGTTTGAAGACATCCAAAAGAAAATCGTTAGGGTCATCGGTGATCCAGATATTTCCTTCAAAGAAGATCCAGTTCGTATGTTACGAGCGGTTAAGTTTTCTGTTTTACTAGGACTCGATATCGAGAAAAAAACCAAACTGGCAATCAAAAAGAACCGTTTGGAACTCGAAAAATCTTCCACTGCAAGACTACTCGAAGAATACAACAAAATGTTTAGAACTTGGAAGACTTCGATTATATTCGAAGGTCTTGCTGAGAACCATTTGCTCGATGTACTTTTCAAAGAACCTGCAGATAAATTAAAGAAAACAGATCCCGAATGGCGTGAACATTTTATGGAAACACCACTTGGGAAAAGACTCGCAGTCACAGACAAACTCCTCTCCGCAAGAGAAGAGATGACCCCTGCTATCTTTTATTCGTTAATTTTCTATGACATCGTAAAAGACTTATATGAAAATGATCGTGGTCACTTAGCGCATAACATTAAAGAAAGTTTACAAATTGTTTTTGAACGAATGGGAATCCCTAAACGGGAACAAGACAATTTAGTAAAGATCTTTATCAGCCAACCTCGTTTCCAAGTTACGGATGATGAAAAAGAAAGACAAAATTCCTTTTTTAAGAAAAAGGATTATTTCTATGATGCGTTTATGGTTTATAAGATTGTTGCGATCTCGGAAGGAAATGAAGCCGCTGTTCAGTCTGCTTTTTTCTGGGAAATCTCGCTCAGACAAAGACCGAAACCAGACAGCCATCAGTTCGGACAACAGAACCGTAAAAAAGAACCTAACAAAAAACGCCCACCCAGAAAGAAACATCGGGACAGAAGGGGAGGTTCGAACAACCAGAACCAAAACCAATCTGAATCTCAAACCACTAATTCTGGTGAGAGGGGGGAATCTCAAGAACCAAGACAGGTTCGTGAATCCTCTTCCGAAAACGAAGAAAGAGAAGCATAACAACCGTTCCTTTTTGATTTTCCGTTAGATTCACTCCATAGTCCTCGTCGAATTAGGCGAGGGCTTTGGTATGAAACAAAAACCAACCATTTTAATCATCGAAGACGATCCGACAACTGCTCTTTTATACACAAGTTCCCTTCGCACAACTGGTTACGAAATCATTCAATTTTCAGGCCTAAAACCAACATTAGAAACCTACAGGGAAGATGGATTCAAATCAGTGGATTTGATTGTCACGGATTTGGTTTTGCCGGATGGAACAGGAAAAGAGTTAATTTTAGAAGTTCGTAAAACAAATCCGAACATACCTATTATTGTTGTCTCTGCCGCAGAGGATAGCCAGTCCATCATCGATGTGATGAGAGAGAATGTTCAGGATTATTGTATCAAACCCATCTCCCCTAAAGAGTTAGCTAAAAAAATCCAATACCATCTTTCCAAACAGGAAATGGACTACCAAAAGACAGTTTTTGAAAAAGAAAAAATCATCTCACTTGAGAAGTTACTCGATTGGTATAGTTTTAAAAATCAATCCTTAGAGAAAGGTGAGTTTGATAGCAAAGAGTTACATAAAAATCTATTTCATGTTCTGCGAGCGAGTTTGTCCCAAGGGGCAGGCTTTGGGATTCTTGTTCAAATCATTGATATCATCAAAGGGATGACAAAAACCAAAGAGGGAGATTATATCCTACAAAAAGAAATTTTAGAGATATTGGAAGAAAATGCTAGTTATGCGAAAAAAATCTTACAAACATTTACGGAGATCGAAAATATTATTTTTGGTCGAGTGGATTCTGTAAAGGTGAGTCTTCGGGAATTTTTAGCGGAAATCAATACGCTCGTTTCTGAAATGGATTCTCTTTTAAAAATAAAAAATCAAAAAATCCAATTAGGAAAATTGGAAGATAAGTATTTGGATTCGAAATTTATCCTTTGGGACAAAGAATACTTTCGAAAATCTTTTTTTGAATTACTTTTGAATGCGATGAAGTTTTCTCCTGAAACTAGTTCTATCTTTCTTTTTTTCCAATCTGATTCCGAGTTTGTTTCCATTTCTGTGATTAACTCCGTGCCTGTAGAATCAAAAACAGGACAAGGCATTCCTAACGAATATTTGGATTTAGTTTTTGAACCGTTTTTTCGTCTGACAAAAAACTTATATGAAAAGTATGGATCTCTCGATTTTGGAATTGGGCTCTCCCTTGTGAGAGAAACCATACATAAGTTTGGTGGTCATATCATTGTTCGTAATATCCTCGATCACTTAGGCGAAGTCGTGACACCCAAGGTAGAGTTTAAAGCCACCTTACCTTATGTTTCTTCTGAGAAGTGAAGAAAACCCCTAGATTTAGGAAGATAGGTTTTTCCATTTTTCAAAAATTGGACTCCCGGTTTTCCTTGATCTAGTTATTAAATTTTTCGTCGAATATAGTGATGGAAAAGCCAAAAGCGATTACAAAAGTTTTACTACTTGAAGACGATCCCACCATCTTATTTCTTTACAGTGGGTTACTGCAAAAACATGGAATGGAAGTCACAAGTTTTGCAAAAATCAAATCAGCCTTAGAGTATTTAGCTGAAAACCATCTCCATACTGAAAATATTGTTTTAACAGATCTCCAATTACCAGACGGTAATGGATTAGAATTTGTTAAGGAAATACGAAAAATCAATAAACATATCCCGATCGTTGTGATTACATCAACGGAGGATCCTAAACTCATTATCGAAGTGATGAAGGAACATGTTCAGGAATATATCATTAAACCGGTGATTCCCAATGAACTCATTTCTAGAATAAAATACCAACTTTCTAACAAGGAAAATGATTATGAATACTCGGAATATGAACGTGAAAAAATAATATCGCTCGAGAAACTTTTAGATTGGTATGCATATAAAAATAGTCGGATCAAAAAGGGAGATCTAAACTTCCAAGAAATGCACAAAAATTTGTTTTATGGATTGCGAACTAGTTTGGCCCAAGGTGCTGGATTTGGAGTAATTACGCAACTCATTGATTTGATCAAAGCGATGCCAAAAGCGGAAGGAGGAGGTGTCATTTTAGATGCTGATATCCTCAGTATTTTAGAAGAAAATGCAGTGTATTCAAAAAAAGTTTTAGATCGTTTTATAGAGATTGAAGATGTAATTTTTGATCGAATTGAATTACAACTTGTTTCTCCTTTTGCAATTTTTAATAAAATCTTAAGATTGAAAGATGAGTTGAAACCGATTTTAGCATTAAGAGATCAAACATTATTAGTACCAGAATATAAATTCAAGGATTTTGGATCGCAAAAAATATTACTAAACAAAAGTTTTATTCGCAAAGTAATATATGAACTATTGTTAAATGCAATGCGTTTTTCGCAAAGCTCCAGTAAAATTTATGCCATTTTGAATTTTGATTTTGACGGAATTTATTTGTCGATTGTGAATTCTCTTGAAGATGAACAGTTTATAAAAAACGGAATTCCAAATGAGTATCTGGATTTGCTATTTGAACCATTTTTTAGATTAAACAAAAATATATATGATAAACATGGCTCTTTGGATTTTGGAATTGGTTTGAGTTTTGTGAAGCAGACCATCATACGTTTTGGCGGGTCCATCTCTGCATTCAATTTAATTGATCATACAGGTGGTGTGAAAGAAACAAAAGTTGAATTCAAGATTTTCCTTCCTTATGTTTCTTCTGAGAAGTGAAGAAAACCCCTAGATTTAGGAAGGTAGGTTTTTCCATTTTTCAAAAATTGGACTCCTGGTTTTCCTTTTTCCAATCTTCCCACCATAGTCACGGGAACTCCCGCCAGTTTCGTTGGTAAAATTTCGGGAGACAAAAACAAAAGTTCCAACTCTTCTCCTGAACCTAAACACAAATCGAAACCTAAAGTTTCCAATGCCAATGGATCAAAGGGAAGTGATTCCATTTGAATTTTTAGCCTGCCACGAGAGGCCATTGCCAATCGTTCCCCATCTTGGATGAGTCCATCCGTAATGTCCATACAGGCATGGATTTTAAATTTGTGTAACAAAAGAGATGTCGCGTAGCGTGAGTTTGGTGAAAGGTGGCGTTCTATCGCTTTGGTAAATTTTTTATCTTTTGTTTTTTTCTTCAAAGAAAGAAAACCTAATTGGCTCTGTCCGAGAGATCCTGTGATATAGAGGTAATCTCCTGGTTTTCCTCCAGAACGAAGCCAGGGTTTTTCGACAGTTCCTACTACGGTAAGTGTGAGTTGGGTTTTGGACGCAGAAAAGGTGTCGCCTCCCGCTAGTTTCATCTCATATTGGTCTAAGGATTTCCGTAATTCTTTGGAAAAACTACGAATCCATTCCTTTTTCTGAGATAGGGGAGACAAACCAAGGTTTAAAAAACATTCTTTGGGTCTTCCACCAGAGGCAATGATGTCGGAAACATTCACTTCGACAAGTTTTCTAGCCAAAACGGGAGCCTCTGACCATTCGTGCAGGAAGTGAGTGCCTTCCGAAAGGGAATCCGTTGTCACTAATCGGTTCGGGGCCAAAAAGTAACAATCGTCCTCAGGAGGAGGGGTTGTTCCAAACAAAGTGCGTATAATTTCGGATTCTTTCAAAGTTAGATTCCAATAAATTTGTTTGACCCGGTGTGAAAACCGAAAATCCTGACATAAAAGAGGAAAATCTCGTACTTATGGAACTATTGTCTAAAGCCCACAAGACCCCTTCTATTGCAAAAGAAGCCGTACAAAAACAGTGGTTTGTTGTGGACGCAACTGATAAGACTCTCGGAAGATTGGCAAGTCAAGTAGCTTCCCGACTTCGCGGAAAACACAAATCTACCTTCACTCCTAACCAGGACTGTGGTGATAACATCATTATCGTTAATGCATCTAAAGTGGCTGTTACTGGTCGCAAAAGAGAACAAAAAATTTACTACCACCACTCACGTTACCCAGGTGGTATGACTGCAATTGCTTTCCACAAACTCATTCAAGAAAATCCTGAAAGAGTGATCATGGAAGCTGTTAAAGGAATGTTACCTAAATCGAAGTTAGGTGACCAAATGTTGAGAAATTGCCGCGTATTCGCTGGTAATGACCACAACTTGGGAGCTCAAAAGCCCCTAAAACTGGAGTTGAAATAATATGGCGCAAAAAGCAGTTTGGGCAGTAGGCCGACGCAAAACATCCGTTGCACGTGCAAAAATCGCATCTGGAACTGGAAAAATCACAGTTAACCACAAAGATGTAAATGACTACATTAAAAATGGAGAACACCTTGTTCGCCGTGCTCTCGAGCCTCTTCTCGTTTTAGAAGCTCGTGACAAGTATGACATTGCACTCAATGTGACTGGTGGTGGAGTTGTTGGTCAAGTCGGAGCCATCCGTCATGCAGTCGCTCGCGCACTAGTGGCTTTCAACGAGTCTTTAAAACCTACTTTGAAAAAAGAAGGTTTTCTCACTCGAGATAGCCGTATGGTGGAACGTAAAAAATACGGTCTACGCAAAGCTCGTCGAGGAACTCAGTTCTCAAAACGTTAATCGGAAAATCCTCTTTTTTTCCGATACGAAGCCTCCTACGGGAGGCTTTTTTTTTAGGTAGGTACAAACTTGAACCAACTGATTTTCTATTTTGCTTTTGCCCTTGGAACCTTTGCCAGTAGTTGTTTTTTATATTCGATCGTAATCTTTTGCCAAACCCTAGATACGGTAAAAGGTTTCTCTGGGATTGTTTTCTTTTTTCTATTTTTACCCTTTCCCATATTTTTCTTATACACTGGATATTTACTCGATCGTTATTCTAAAAAATGGGTTGTTGTTGGGTTTCAGTTTTTCCTTGTTCTCGCTAGTTTTTTGTTAGCTGCCTTTACTGAAGTTTTTTTAACCTATCCGCTTTTATTATTACCTTTGGCTTTTGTGAATGGGATTGGAATGACAACGGTGCTTCCTGGTCGGATGGCGATTTTACGAGAAGTGATGGAATCGCATCGACTTGTTTTTCATACCATTGCTGGAAACTTACTTTTGATTTTTGCTTTTGGGATGAGCCCTCTGGCGGTGGGTTGGTTTCGAGAAGGAAGAGGGTATTCTAGTTTATTTTTTGTTTTGGCTGGTTTCCACTTTCTATCCATGATCGCCTTTACCTTGTTACGTTATGCAGATCCAAATGAAAAAATAAAACCTTTTAGTGCCTATAACAAAACCACAAGTTTCCCATCCCTGACATCTAATCTAAAAGCAGTTTTGGAATTTTTAAAAACGGATCCAGTTTCTAGACAAGTGATGTATATGGCCATCCTCAGTATGCTTGCCCTTGGTCCCATCCAAGTCATCCTTCCGAAGTATGTGCGAAATGAACTGGGTTTGGGTGAACTCGCACGGGGGACGGTTCTTGTCTTTTTAGGGCCTGGGTTATTTCTCGGTGGGGTTCTCACCATCCTCTTCCATCATTTGGAAAGAAAGGGTCTTGTTTTACTGATTGTTTTTTCTCTTTCGTCTTTTTTCTTTTTGGGATTTGTTCCTTTTGGAAAACCAGAAGCCACTTCTTTCTTTTTGTTTTGTTTTGGAGTGTCGGGGGGAGTTCTTTCGAGCCTCCTTCCTGCCATTTTGCAAAAACGGGCCGAGGATGGACTCCGCGGGAGAATCCTTTCTCTTTATACGGTTTGTTTCCAATTCACGCCGGCGGTTTCTGGATTTCTGGCAGCCCTCCTTGCGGACACCATTGGGTCACAATGGACCTTCGGAATTCTCGGTGGGATGTTTCTCTGTTTTGCCTTGTTTTCTTTTCTCCAATACCGGGAATTACGGCAGAGTTAACTTCTAATTTCCTTGCCCTAGGAGGTGAAACCGATTTCGCTGTAAGTGTATGATGTCGAAAACCGTCCGCGAAATTGCAGAGTTGTATACTAGTTACTTTAAAGGGAAAGGCCACACCATTGTGCCTTCCTCAAGCCTTATCCCGAAAGGGGATCCAACACTTTTATTCACAACCGCCGGGATGGTTCAGTTCAAACCTTTGTTTACGGGAGCCGTTGAGTTGCCATACACTCGCGCCGCTTCGGTTCAAAAATGTGTTCGTACTACCGATTTAGAGGTAGTTGGGAAAACAGAAAGACATTGTACCTTCTTTGAAATGCTTGGAAATTTTTCCTTTGGCGATTATTTCAAAAAAGAAGCCATTGAATACGCGTTAGATTTTTCATTAAACCATCTTCATATCCCTAAAGAAAAAATTTGGGTCACCATTTACTTAGATGATGATGAAGCCAAAAAGATTTGGATGGAAGCTGGAGTTCCCGAAGAACGAATTGTACGCCTAGGAAAAAAAGATAACTTTTGGGGGCCTGCGGGAGACAGTGGGGCTTGTGGTCCATGTTCGGAATTGTATTTGGACAGAGGTCCAGAAAAAGGTGGCCCAAATTGTGGAAACAATCCGGATTGTAAACCAGGTTGTGACTGCGATCGTTATTTAGAATATTGGAATTTAGTATTCAACCAATTCAACCAAACGGTTTCGGGTGAACTCCTTCCTTTAAAACAAACGGGAATTGATACAGGGTCAGGACTCGAACGAGTGGCAATGCTTCTGCAAGAGGTGGACTCCGTTTATGATACCGATGAATTAAAATCCATCATTCGTAAAATAGAAGAACTCTCAGGGATTACTTACGACGAATCGACAAAACAATCTTTCCGTGTGATCACGGATCATTCCCGTTCCGTATTTTTTTCGTTAGGTGACGGGATTTATCCGGACCGCACAGGACGTGGATATGTGATTCGTAGGCTCATCCGTAGGGCTTCGTTATTTGCAAGAAAACTAGGAATCCACGAACCGTTTTTATACAAACTAATTGCGACACTCCGTGATTTGTATTCTGTACGTTACCCAGAACTAAAAGACAAAGCAAAAGACATTGAATCCATTTTAAAAAAGGAAGAGGAACTCTTTCTTCACACTTTGGAAGTGGGACTAGAAGAATTAGAATCTCTTCTTGCCCAATTAAAAGCAAACAATCAAACTCTGGTAACTGGAAAAGAAGGATTTCGGTTGTATTCCACTTACGGGTTTCCTCGTGAGATGACCAAGGAACTTGTGGAAGATCGGGGTTTTGGTTTTGATGACAAGGGATTTGAAGAGGAGCTGGAAAAAGATCGGGATCTTTCTCGCGCGAGTTGGAAGGGAAAAAAAGTCCAATACCTCACAGGTCTTTCGGCGAGCCCAGAACTCAAAACTGAATTTTTAGGATACACGGAAACAAAAGCACCGGCAAAAGTAATTTATCTTTTTGTAGATGGAAAGTCAGTATCCGAGGTGAACCAAGGATCAGAGGCCGTTGTGGTTCTCGACAAAACTCCATTTTATGCAGAGGGTGGTGGTCAGATTGGTGATTGGGGGTATCTCAAAAAAGAAGGGTTCCAGTTCCAAGTCCAGGACACTCAAAAAGAAAACGAAACCTTTTTACATCTAGGAATCATTTTGAAAGGAAAAGTCTCTGTCGGGGAAACCATTGAAGCAGAGATTGATACCACTCGCCGCCAAAATTTAGCCAACCACCATTCCGGCACACATTTGTTAAATGGGGCTCTGCGAAGAATTCTCGGAACCCATGTGGCTCAAAAAGGTTCCATTGTTTCTTCTGATTATTTGCGATTTGATTTTTCACACCCCAAAGCACTTTCGGAAGAGGAAATTGTTTCTATTGAAAAAGATGTGAATGAAGCAGTGAATGCTAAAATTCCCGTCAAAACAGAAGTTTTGGACATCGATACTGCAAAACAATCGGGCGCCTTATCCATGTTCGACGAAAAATATGGTAGTTCTGTTCGTGTGATTTCTATGGGTGATAAGTCCAAAGAATTCTGTGGGGGAACTCATGTTTCCAACACAAAAGAAATTGGATACTTTGCCATCATCAAAGAGGGAAGTCCTGGGGCAGGAAACCGAAGGGTAGAAGCCATTTGTGGTGATTCCGTTGTGGAATATTTTTTATCCCAGTTCCAAACACTCGCAGCAAAAATTGAAACTCATAACTTGTCGGCTAAAGAAACCTTTGGAGATTTGAAGGAATTTGGAATTGTTTCTCCAGTGCCAGCTCCCGAAGACTTACAAAACCTTTTTGTGAAAGAAGGGAACACTGCTGTAGAACATTTACGAAAACTTCGCGAAAGTTTGGAGACGGAACTCGAAGGAAAGTCTAGTGCCCTTTTCAAAGCAAAAAAGAAAAAGGAACAATTGAGTTTTCAAATGAATCCGGAACTTGTGGATGGACTTCTAGAAAAGGCACATTCCTTTGCCAAAGGAAAAGTGGTGACAGAAGTTTTTGAAGCAGTGGATGCAAAAGCTTTAAAGGATTTAGCTGATAGTCTCAAAGCCAAAGAACCAGAAATTCTTTGTTTGTTTGGAACGAGTGATGGGGATGCCAGTACCCTCGTATTTATGTGTAACAAGGTTTTGAATGAAAGAGGAATCCACTGTGGGGATCTATTAAAAGAAACCTTGGTGATGTTAGATGGAAAGGGCGGGGGAAGGCCTGATATGGCACAGGGTGGTGGTAAAAAACCGGAGAGCCTGGGAGCCGCTTTGGAATTTGCCTTGGAACTTTCCAAAAAGAAATTAGGATAAAGACATTAAGGTAAGTAAGGAGTAAACTATGGCTCAAGATCCATCATTTGACATTGTATCAAAAATCGAAAGACCGGAATTACAAAACGCCGTGGCTCAGGCCATGACAGAAATTCAAACAAGGTTTGATTTTAAAGGATCCAACTCCGAAATCAAACTCACAGAAGATAGTTTGGTTTTGACTTCGGAAAACGATATCAAACTGAAACAGGTGATTGATGTCCTTACCACCAAAATGGCCAAAAGGGGCATTAGTCTGAAGGCCTTCGATTTTGAGTCCAAAATTGAGTCGGCTACGGGCCAAACAGTGCGCCAAAAAGTAAAAATCCAGAATGGTTTGGACAAAGAACAAACCAAACAAATCACCACTCTGATCAAAGACCAAAAACTAAAGGTTCAGGCCACCATCCAAGGGGAATCGGTTCGAGTTGTGGGCAAAAAAAAGGACGATTTGCAAGAGGTAATGGCGGCGATTCGAAATGCCAATTTCAATTTTGATGCCAATTTTACTAATTTTAAGGGATAAAATTTTGGCTTAAAGATCCGTCTTTTTTTTCTGTCTATGTCTCAAAACCGTCCGATATTTCCCGTATGGACCCTAAAAAATCCGTATGGGGATGGACTTTGCCTCGCAAAGACTTCCTTCCGTATCTATTAGTATTTTCTGGTGTGTTTTTACTACTTTCTCTCTTTTCGTTTCAGGAAGGAGAGGACGGATCGCTTTTCAATTGGTTTGGAAGGCTTGGTCATTACATTGCGTTTACCTTACTTTATATTTTAGGAAAGTCCTCATTTTTACTCGCTGGTTTTGTTTTGATGTTAGGTGTTCTTTCGTTAAGAAATCCTGACTTTGACAGACTGAGCAAAGCACTTTTTTTCCCACTCTTTCTTGTCGCTACCACTGTGAGTTTGAATCTTTTGGAAACCCCGCTCGGTCATGTAGGGGATAGTGGCGGAATCCTTGGGCAATTTTTCTCTTGGGTTTTTTCTTACCTCTTTGGTGAGACTGGGCGTATCCTTGTTGTATTCTTTTTATACTTATACTTTGCCGTGATTTGGCTGGAAGACGGGGCTTGGTCTTTTACCTTTGCTGCTATCAACAAATATTCCAATGGAATTTATAGAATGATGGGAGGAAGAAACGAACTCCCTCATTTGCGATTACCTTCATTTTTGGAATCCGTGGTTTCGACTCGCCGCGGAACAGAAAATGAAATTCGAAACAAACAATGGTTTGCTGTGCAGACAGAAGAAGAATCCAAAGAAGACCTTTCCAATCATTTTTGGAATATGGTTGCGGATGAGAAAAAAACTGCGAATCCAAATGTAAATTCCCGTTCCAAGAGAGATGGTTCTCACCTGAATTCTTATTTCCAAGAGGAAAGAAATTCCGTGGATAAAAATGGTCGAGAGGATCGTTTCCAGGAAAATCCTTCTTTTAAAAAAACGCCAGCGGTTCGTTACCGTAATACTTCGCATTTTGAAGGGTTTTTTGATGAGGCAGGAAAAGTGTTTCGATTCCAGAAACAAGAATCAAAACTAGATTCCCTTGCGGAATTTGAAAAAAATGAAGTTTTGATTTCTCGCCTGAAACTAACGGATAACAGGCGACTCGCAGAAGAATTAGAAGAAATCGAAAGTGAAAGAGAATCCAAAATCCTTTTCCAATTTCCCGAGGCCAAGTGGAAACCAAAATTGGATACTGCTCTGGGTTTAGAAAGTTTGGAGCTTCCCAAACTAGATCCCGTCAAATCCTCTTTTGGCGGAGAAAACAATATTCTAAAAATCTCGAATTCCTCTTCCTCCTTTTCGTATGAAGATGAAAACTATAGTGATTTAGAAGAAGAATCCGATGAAATGGAACCTGAATCCATGGTTCTTTCTTATGAAGAGGGTGAGGATGAGAAAACATCCGAAGCCATTGCCATTCCAGAATCGGTTCGTTTGTCTCTAGTGGAAGAATCGGGTTGGGATGCGAGCGAAAGTAGCGAGTCTGACGATTCAGATGAAGAAGTGGATTATAGTTCCGAAGAGTATGAAGAAGAAACCCTCGAGACCTTAGCTGTGGAAGAGGCTTCTCCGCTCGTAAAGTCCAATTTGAGTTCAGGAAATTTTGGGAAAAAGAAACCAGAGCCAAAGGCGGAACAACAAGAACTGATGTTTGGTTCCATGGTTCCCAAACCAAAACTAAAAAAAGGAAAGTATTATATCTCTCCAAGGCTTCTTGTGTCCCACCAAGTTCCTGTGGCCAATATTTTAAAGAACGATTCTGAATTGGATCTGATCTCTCGTAAAATCGAAGAGTCCACAGGGCATTTTGGAATTGAGTCCAAGGTCATCACAAAAGAAAGAGGGCCCATCATCACTCGTTACGAGATTACCATCCCGAATGGAATCAAACTGAACCGAATTGTTTCTCTTTCAGATGAAATCCGTGCTTACCTCGAAGTGAAAAATATTCGGATTGTGGCACCTATCCCTGGTAAGGCGTCGATTGGAATCGAAGTTCCGAACCGAATCCGAGAAGACGTATTTTTATCAGAGATTCTAAAAGATACCATCCTCCAACATAAGGCCAAAGACTTGTCTATCTGTATTGGAAAAGATATTTCTGGAAAACTTGTGATGATTGACATCGCTAAACTTCCTCACTTACTTGTGGCGGGAACCACTGGTTCTGGTAAGTCGGTGAGTATCAATGCGATGATCACAAGCCTTATTTGCACTCGCTCCCCAGAAGAAGTGCGTTTCATTATGATCGATCCAAAGATGGTGGAGATGACTCTTTATGAAGGAATCCCACACCTTCTCATGCCCGTGATCACAGATCCTAAAAAAGCAACGAAGGCACTTTCTTGGGCCATCCAAGAAATGGAGAGTCGTTACCAAATGATCTCTCAATTGAAAAGTAGGGATTTCAAAAGTTTCAATGAAAAGGTAGATGAATATGCCCATGCGAAGGGCTTTCAAAAACTTCCGTACATTGTGATCTTTATTGATGAGCTTGCGGACCTAATGATGGTTTCGGGAAAGGATTTGGAAGAACAGATCCAAAGGATTTCCCAAAAAGCAAGAGCGGTTGGAATCCATTTGGTGATGGCAACCCAAAGACCGTCAGTGGATGTGATCACAGGAGTCATCAAGGCGAACTGTCCGGCAAGGGTGGCCTTCCAAGTCGCACAAAAAACAGACTCTAGAACCATTCTGGATACGAGTGGGGCCGAGACCCTGCTCGGAAAAGGGGACTTTTTATACCGGTCTCCGACTTCGAGTGATCTGATGCGAATCCAAGCTCCTTTTATCGAAGAGAAAGAAATTGAGTCCATAGTAGAAGAGGCCAAAAAACAGGGTGCTCCTGCTTACGTGGAAATGAATTGGGACGATGAAACGAATATCGAAATGGCCTCTGACGAAGATGAGGAACTTTTTGACGAAGCGTGGAATATCGTTGTGACCGAAAAAAAGGCAAGTGCAAGTTACTTACAAAGACGGATGAGAATCGGTTACAACAAAGCGGCGAGGCTTATGGAACTTATGGAAATGAGGGGTTATGTTTCGCCTCAAATCGGGGCCAAACCCCGAGAAATCCTGCGTTCAGCGTAAATCATCGACAAGAGAAGTTTGTCTGAAAAACTGGGAATCTATGAAAGTATGGATCGGATCTTTGTTACTTGTATTGGGTGTTTCTCTTGGTGCCCAAACAAGTCCGGCTCACAATTGGCACTCACCCTCAGAAGTGGTGAAAAAGATAAAGAAGAACTTTAGTGATATCAATTCCTATTCGGCTGATTTTCTCATCAAAACAGAAGACAACAAAAAGGAAAAACAGATGCGCGGGAAATGTTTCTACAAACGTCCCGGAAAAATCAGATATAACTTTGCCGAACCAGAAGGGGACGAAATTGTTTCCGATGGAAAAACACTTCATATTTTTATCAAGAGGTTAGGTGCTGTGGGAAAACAGGATTTAACTCTCGATCGTAAAAATACATCTGGTCCGATCTTTACCACTAACAGTCCTGATGGCCTCAATAGACTCTTTCGTAAATACCATTATAAATTTGATACCATCGAACAACCTCGTTCCATGGGAGATACGACTAAATACTTTGTTTTAGATCTTGACCAAAGAGAAAAAATTGGTGGGTTCGAGAAGATGAAACTATTTGTGGATTCCGAATCTTACTTAATCAAAAAAGCAGTGGCTACCGATGGTCGCGGGAAAGTAACCACCATCTCATTTTCCAATATTAATTTTTCTGAAGAAATCCAAGATGGAGTTTTCAATTTTCACATGAGCGGAAACGCGAAGATTGTAAACAACCCACTTGTCTCCGAGAACTAAGCTAAGAGGATATCATTTTGAACACAAAACGAGTCGGTCAAATACTACGAGAAGCTAGAGAAGATAAAAAACTTTCAGTGAAAGATGTTGCGAAAGAAACAAACATCGCAGCTAAATACATCATTGCCTTAGAAACAGAAGATTATTCCCAGTTTCCTGCCGAGACCTTTGCCCTTGGGTTTCTAAAAAACTACGCTAGTTATTTAAAGTTAGATGCCGCAATGCTTCTGAATCTTTATCGTGGGGAACAAATTGAAGAATCCCAAGCACCTTTGGAAGAACTCACTCGTCCTACAACCACTCACTTCAATTTAGATCGAAATAAAATCATTAGCCTTATTTCTGTATTTCTTTTTGTGATCTCAGCTTATATCATCTATATTAGTTTTGAAGAATCCGGGTCGGGTTCTATGGATGAGGAAACCACAGAAGTTGGTTCTACTGTAGAAACTGTGGCAAGTTCCGACATTCCTTCTGGAATCAATTTTGTTTCTCAAAGTGTTCCAGAAAATGCGAGTGTTCCTTTTATTTTAACAGAAGACCGTGGTGTGAGTTTCAGCGTCAACAACCAACAATGTAAGATGTTTATCAAAGGTGTATCCAATGGAAAAGCAAACCTTGGATTCAATATTTTCCCTGAAAAAAATGTATATTTTTTCCAAACAGTGGAAGGAGAGGAGACCATCCTTTCTTATCGCATAGAAGAATTATCTTCCCTTCGACGTGACATCCGAGTTGTGACTCAAGCAGTTACCGAAAAATCCGCCAAAGTTCTTGTGACTTTAAAAGAAGAAAGAGAAGGTGTTGCTGTAAAATCTCCGGTTGGCGATGTTCCGATCCAAGTCACACTCTTTTTCTCTAAACCAAGTTACGTGGAATTTGTGTTAGATGGACAAATGGGAGAAAGGGGACTTGTTTCTGCTGGCGAAGTCAAACATTTAGAGGCTCGTGACAGATTAGAAATCAAAGTGGGTGATGGTGGAGCCGTAGAAATGGTCCAAAACGGGAAGGAACGTTCTGTTCTTGGAAAACCCGGAAAACTAGTTAAGAAGATTTTCATCCGTAAACAAAATCCTTATGATTCGACTCAGTCCATCATTGGAGAGTTAGGCGAGTAATGCCGAAACTAAAAGAAAATTTAGAAGAAACACCGAAGTCGTTTTTTATCACGACTCTCGGTTGTCCTAAAAATACCGTGGATTCTATGGCTATGCACCAGTCGCTCCTAAAGGAAGGTCTCCTTCCTGCGGCTGGCCCCGAAGCCAGTGATTTCCACTTAGTGAATACTTGTACGTTTATCCAAGATGCAACCAAGGAAACCATCCAAACCATTTTGGATTCCATTGATATCAAAAAGAAAAACAAACAAAAGTTAGTGGTTGTCGGTTGTTTTGCAGAACGTGCTGGAAAAGAAATCTCGGATGATCTTCCTGAGGTGGATCTTCATTTTGGAACTGGTAAATATGATAAAGCAGGGGAGATTTTAAGAAAAAGTTTCCCACTCGATTTTAAAGACCTAACCGAATTTAACGAAGACCTACTCGAAAGACTCACAACCAGTAAGGGTATCGAAAACTATTCCAAACCATACTCATATGTAAAAATTTCTGACGGCTGCAACCGAGGTTGTCATTTTTGTATCATTCCTAACTTACGTGGGAAGTATCGTGATACAGAAAGCTCTGATGTTTTGACTCAAACGAAACTTGCCGTCAAAGCGGGATCTAAAGAAATTTGCCTTGTTTCACAAGACACCGTTTTTTATGGAAAGGACACCGATAAACTTTTGGATTTAGTTCGTTCTGTTGCTGATGTAGACGGACTCGAACTTTTGCGCCTTCTCTATCTTTATCCAGATAAAAAAACAGAAAAGTTACTCGATCTTTATGGAGAAATTCCTAAGATTGCCCCGTATTTGGAAAGTCCCTTACAACATGTTTCCAAATCCGTTTTAAAATCAATGAATCGTACCGGCGAATATTCATATTTCAAATCCTTGTTTGAAAAGGCAAGGGGTCTAAGACCTGAATTGGAAATCCGAACTTCCTTTATTTTGGGTTTTCCTGGAGAAACTATGGAAGACGTGGAAGAAATCATTCGTTTCGTCGAAGATGTAAAACCAGAAAAGGTAAATCTATTTCCTTATTCCCCACAAGACGGAACCAAAGGTGCCACAATGGATGGGCAACTCAAAGACAAGGAGATTGCTCGTCGTGTGAATTTGGTGCGGGATGCGTATCTCGGAACTTTAAAATCCATCCACCAAAATCGAATTGGAAAACTATACCCTGCCGTTGTGGATGAAGTTTTGGAAAAAGGTGCAATCGTTCGCCGATTCCAAGACGCTCCCGAAATTGATGAAGTCGTTTATGTGGAAGAAGAAGGTTTAAAACTTGGCCAGTTTGGTCAGGTAAGAGTGGATTCTTTTTATGAATTGGATATGTCGGGGACTTGGGTGGTTTAGTGGAAGATTGGAAAACCATTGCCAATATCCCGAATTTGCTTACTGTACTTCGGGTTCTAGCACTTCCGTTTTTTATCTTTTTTCTATTCCAAAAGGAATGGGAATACCAAATCTTCGCCTTTGTTCTATTTGCTCTCGCATCCCTTACAGATCTTGTAGACGGATATTTAGCACGTAAATGGAACCAACAAACCGAGTTTGGAAAATTTCTCGATCCCTTAGCGGATAAATTTTTAGTCATCGGTTGTTTTGTTACTTTTTTATTCATCCATGAACCTATCGAAGTTTGGATGGTGGTTCTCATCATTGGGCGAGATATGCTCATCACCTTCCTGCGGTACATTGCGGTTCGGTCTGGAAATAGCCTTCGCACAACGATGATGGGGAAGGTAAAAACTGCCTTCCAAATGGGTGCCATCCTAATGATCCTAGTTGTGTTTATGTTAATCTCTGGCAAAAGAAGAGCTATGATCAATGAAACCTATGCTATGGGAAAATTGGCAGGTTACTCTACCTTCGAAGTGGCGTCACAACATGCAAATGAGTTTTATACTCTTGTCAAAACAACAGAGAGTTTGAGTTTTAAAGATTTTTTTGATTCCATTGCTTCCTTTGTTCCTTATTTTGGAATGTTATTCACAACATTCATCACAGTCATTTCTGGACTTCGTTATATTGTGACCAATTATCAGCTGTTAACATTTTCCAATCTAAAAAGGATTTTTTATGACCGTGCCAACAGTTAAGGAAATACTCGGACAAGTTGTGTCTGGACATCATCTTGTAGATGGTCATGCGGAACTATTTTTAAGTGAAGTGATGGATGGGAAAGTTCCGGAACCAGTTCTTGCTTCCTTTCTCACTGCCATGAAAATGAAGGGAGAAACAACGGACGAGTTGTACGGTTTTGTTCGTGCGATGCGAAATCATGCCATCAAACCTTCAAAGAAATTTGATTTTGATTTTTTGGATACTTGTGGGACAGGGGGGGATGGAAAAGGAACGTTGAACGTTTCCACTCTTTCCGCTCTCACCTTGGCTAGTCTTGGGTTTAAGGTTGCCAAACACGGAAATCGTTCGGTCTCTTCTCTTTCTGGTAGTTCCGATATTTTGTCAGGCCTTGGTTACAAACTAGACCAGTCCACAGAGGATTCTGAAGCGGAATTTCTCCGGACTGGATTTGTATTTTTATTTGCACCTTCTTGGCACCCAGCCATGAAATATGCAGGGCCCGTTCGTTCTGCTCTAGGCTTTCGTACTTTTTTCAATTTGATTGGACCACTTTCGAATCCATTTTCTCCTTCACACCAACTCGTTGGAGTTTACGATAAGTCACTTTGTCTTCCTATGGCAGAAATCTTGGGAAGACTTGGCTCAAAACGGGCGATTGTCTGTCATTCTGCGGATGGTCTGGACGAATTTTCCATCTTTGAAAAGACAGATTATGCCTATTTTGATGGAAAAGAGGCAAAGGAACTAACCTTTCACCCAAAGGAACTCGGCCTAAATCCCAAGGAATTGGATCGAAATACAGTGTTCTCTTCTTCTAAAGAAGGGGCAGAATCCCTTTTTCGGGCAGTTCTCGATCCGAAAGAAGCAACGGGAGGAACCGCAATGGTGGCTCTCAATGCAGGTGTGGCGATGTTTTTACTCGGAGCAGTGGGTGACATCAAAACTGGATACGAAACAGCAAAAGCTGCCATCTTAGAGAAAAAAGTTCTCCGATTCGTTCGTGAAACATTGAATTTAACATAAGGCCTGTAAACATTGGATAAATAGCTATGCTCAATTTTAACTTTTTAACACCAGAAATCCTAATCCTTGCCCAAGAAGAGGGTGCGAAGTCGTCCCTACAGTCACTTATCATCATTCCGATCATGTTAGTTGCTATGTACTTTCTTGTGATTCTTCCAAACAAAAAAGAAGAAAAGAAACGTAAAGAAATGATTACCAATCTTCAAAAAGGGGACAACGTTGTGACAAACAGTGGCCTTCATGGAAAGATTGTAGAATTCAAAGACAATAACGAAACAGTTGTTTTGAGTGTTGCTGCGAATACTAACATTACATTTGAAACTAGCGCCATTCTGAAGAAAAAAGCCTAAGATGAAACATCTCTTCTTAAGTTTCCTTGTATTCTGTTTTTTTACCTCCCTCTTTGCACAAGAGGGTTTGGATTTTTTAGATAAGGTGAATGATAAACCAAAATCTACAATTACCAAACAAAAGGAAGAACCTAGCCAAACCACAACGAAAAAACAAACTAACGTCGTGAATGCGGTAACAACTGGTACAGGAAAAAAGAAGAAATCAAAAAAGAAATCCAAACAAAACCAACTCACTGCGGAATCACTTCCGCAGAACACGAATTCGGTTCCAAACACCAATTTAACCACGACAGCGGTTACGGAAAAATCTATTCCTAGTTTAGAAAAACAACCTTTGGTAACAGAGGAGGAAGAGGTGGTAAATAATGGTCTTTGGATGGATTCAACTTCATCTGTGGAACCAACGGGACTTCCTGGTTTTTCTGCCGATTTAAAAATCGGTAAAGTGGAAAGTTCCCAGACAGAAACAAATCCATCTGCAAATAAAGAAACTGGAAAATCTTTCTTTAATTTCTCTGATTTTTTTGCTAAATACAAAAAAGCTATGATGATCCTTGGGATTATCATTCTCTTTGCTTTTTATAGACTTAGATCCGCTCGCCCGGGATCTAGCAGTCGTTCTTATAGAAGATAATAATTTTAGGAGCAAACTAACTTGCAATCGTATCGACTATTGATTCTTCCTTTTTTGATTCTGGCGGTGTCCTTTACAATTTTGTATCCGAACTTTGCCGATCGCAGTTTAAAAGTTGTAGTAAGAGAGGACGTTTACTCTCTACCAGAAGCGGAACAAAAAGTTTTGGTAAATGGATTTTTTGAACGTTGGGCGAAAGACTATGGTAAAACTTCTGGTTGGACCATTGAACCTCAAGGCGTTCTTCCTCCTAAAGAAAACCCGTCATATACTGTGACAGGTAGGTTTATTACTTCTGCAAAAATAAACCAAATCTCACAAGAGAACCAATCACTAGTGAGTGAATCAAAAAACAAACTAGAACCAACTTGGATTGAAAATGCCATTCGTGGTGGAAAATCATTATCCATCAAATTGGGTCTCGACTTACAAGGTGGTATGCGAGTGGTTCTTAAAGGGGACTTTGAGGACTATACTAATAAACTCAAAGATCTTTATGCAAAAGAACTAACCGAACTAAACGTTACTCTTAAAAATCCAACGGCAAAACCAGAGGAGAAGGAAAAAGCAAAATCTAGACTCGCAGAAATAGAATCTAGTTTTGATCTTTCTCCCATGCGTAAAATTGTAGAGTTAGAAAAAGCAAAGATGATTATCGACAATCGTCTGACTACACAGAATCTAACAGAACCTCAGGTTCGTATCCAGAAAGAACAGGATGCAATAGAAGTATCTCTTCCTGGAGTTTCCAATTCAGCTGCCATCTTAGAAATTCTACAAAACACAGAAACTGTGGAATATCGTTTAGAAGAACCAACTCCTTTTGTTTTCAAAGGTTTGATTGCGGACAACGAACGTCGTATGATGGACCTCGGCCAAAGAGAAAATACTGATATTTTTCTTTTCCAAGAGTTAGTAAAAAGCAAAGCAGGGAAAAAAGCTCAAGACGAGTTTTTAGAAAACTTAGAAAAAAAATACAATATCCCTAAAGACTATAAAGTATATGCAATGTGGGCTCGTGGAAATTCCGCGAAGTCAAATTTGCTTCCTCGTAGTTTTGTTGTTTTGGAACGTAAAATTGCTCTTTCTGGTAATGATATGACCAATGCACAACCATCTTATAATTCTAATTCTTATGGTTGGATGGTAAGTTTTACTCTCACTCCGAATGGGGCAGAGAAGTTTTTTGATCTTACTTCTGAAAATCGTGGTCGTAACCTATCGATTGTTTGGGGAGATAAAGTTATCTCTAATCCAGTCATCAACGATCCAATTGCTGGCGGTCGAGCAGAAATTTCTGGAAGTTTTTCTGAACAAGAAGCGATCCGATTGGCAAACGTTATTTCTGAAGGAGCTCTTCCTATTCCTCTTTCTGTTTTGGAAATGCGATTCATTGGACCAACACTTGGTATTGAATCCATTGAAGTGGGTGTAAAAGCCGTAGCCATTGGATTCTTTTTGGTTATGATTTATATGATCTTCTATTACAGGTTAGGTGGGTTTATCGCAGATATCTCCCTTCTTGTCAATATTATCATTTTAGCAGCACTTCTCACTCTAATGGATTTTACCTTAACTCTTCCAGGGATTGCGGGTATCATTTTGACGGCAGGTATGGCCGTGGATGCGAACGTTATTATTTATGAAAGGATTAGGGAAGAAATAGAAGAGGGTCGGGCATTATCGATTGCGGTCACTCGTGGTTTTGAAAACGCATTCTGGACCATTATGGATGCAAACGTTACAACTCTAATTGCTGGGATTCTAATGATTCGTCTTGGAAATGGACCTATCAAGGGTTTTGCGATCACTCTTTGTTGGGGTATTGTTACCACTCTCTTTACATCTCTTTTCCTCTCTAGATTGTTTATGGAGTTAGCAGTAAATCGAATGGGTGTTCACCACTTAAATTTAAGACCTTTCTTCTTTGGGAAAAAGGAGACAACAAATGTATAATATCAATTTTACAAAGTATAAATACTTTACTCTTAGCTTTTCACTTTTCCTGATTGTTGCCGGATTCGTTGTCACCTTCGTTAAGTATGGTGGGTTTGCGCATTCCCTGGATTTTAATGGTGGGCTTAGGACTGTTGTAGAACTTCCTGCCGACAAATCTCGTAACGACTTGGACAATTACTTCCAATCGAAAAACATTGAAGCAGTTGTGATCCTTTTAGAAAAAGATAAAAATATCTACCAATTGGATATTGGGCTTGGATCACTTGATACAATTGAATCTTTGTATCAAGAAATTCCAGAAGTAAACAGGGAAACTTCCACTTCGGCCATAGACCGATTTGTGCAACTCCTGCGTTACGAATACAAACTGCCTAAAGAAAAAGTTCTTTCTGCTGATCAAGTGGGTGCGGTAGTCGGCGGTGAGTTAACAGAAGTAGGGATCACTCTTCTTTTAACAACACTTGCCATCATACTTTTGTATTTGAGTATTCGTTCTCAGTTTAAGTTTGCTTTGGCATCAGCTATCGCACTGGTTCATGATATTTTGATGACTTTGGCACTAATCGGATTTTTACAAATCAAACCAAGTGTTCCTATCATTGCAGCCCTTCTTACCTTACTTGGTTATTCCATTAACGATAAAATCGTAGTATTTGATAGAATCAGAGAAAATTCACATGGAAAGGACAACTTAGCTCTTTCTAATGTGATCAATGTTTCTATTAGTCAAACATTAGGTAGAACCATCAATACATCCTTTACTACGATGATCTCTGTTGTGGCGATCATCGTGGGCGGGGCAGCGGAATTGTATGACTTTGCTTTTGTGCTTCTCTTTGGAGTACTTGTGGGAACATATTCTTCCATCTATATTGCGGCACCAATTTCTGAGATCTACGACCAACTCAGGAAAAAAAGATTTACATAACAAATTATCTATGAATGCAGAGAAACGAAAGGAAACTTATTCTCTGCATTCCCTACTTGGGTTTTTGGCAATGGGAAAAACCGGCGCCAATCCTCCTGTCTCTGCAGTATTAACCAATCTCGAAGGATCGATTCTCGCAAGTGCTCATACCCAAAACTTTGGGGGAAATCATGCAGAAAGAGAACTTTATTCTCGTTATCCAATCTCCCAAACGACAGATCTAAAAGAAAATAAAAATTCGGAACCAAGTGACCTTACGAATTCAAACCAAACAAACGAAATTCTTTCTGTTAGTTTAGAACCTTGTACCCATTTTGGAAAAACACCACCTTGCCGTGATTTGGTGATCGAAAGAAAGCCAAAGGAAATCAAACTAGGTTGGAAAGATCCAAACCCTCTCGTTGTATCCGGAGATTGGGAAACTTATACAAAGGCTGGAATTACTGTAGGCCTGGATCCAATGCTCGCCAAGGTATCTCTTCCTTATTTACAAGGATTTCTCACAAGAATTCAGACAGGGCGTCCCTGGATTTGGATTAAATCCGCTACTTCCAAGGAAGGAAATTTTGCTTCTTCGGATAAAAAAAGGGAAAGGGTGAGTTCAGAAGAAATAGATCTCTCCTTGCAGCTGTTACGTGCTAAGGTAGATGCCATTGCCGTTGGCCCTGGGACGGTGGTTTCTGATTCGCCCTCTCTTCATTTCCGGATCTCAGAGGAAATGATACTTTCCCACAAACCAGGAATACGGATCACAGAATTAGAACCTTTTTTTGAAGCTGGCTCGGGACTTGTTTCCTCTATCTTACAATATGGAAAAGATACAACTGAAATTCATCGTTTGGAGGAAAACCTCTACCAACCGTATCGTGTATTCTGTTTAGATCTAAAACATCTACCCACTGACGAGTTCTTTAGAAAACAAATAGAACTCACTGAAATGATGGGTGAAAAAAAATGTATTTTTTTTATTTTATCGGAAGAGGATATAGAATCTTTTGATCCGAAGTTAGAGAATCATATTCAATCACTTTCTAAGTTTGAAGGTGTTTGTATCAAACCGGATGACGCGGTGAAATTTTTGGAGATTTTGGGTGATCTCGGGATCAATACTTTGTTATGCGAGGCTGGGAATTTTTTTCCTTCCTTTTTAGCAGAGGAACTTACGGAAACAGATCGAATTCTTGAGATTCGGAATGAAAATAAATCTCTACCAGACGGAATTCCTTTTGTTTTTCAGAATGAACTTCTGATTTCTGAATACCAAGTCGGGTCCAATCGTATTTTTATTAGAAAACTAAAAGGGAGTGTTTAGAATATGTTTACAGGTCTTGTCGAAACCCTTGGAAAAGTTGTCGCAATCGAACCGATTGACTCTGGTATTCAATTTACAATTCAAACAGAATGGGAAAATCCAGATCTCAAAACAGGAGACTCCATCGCCATCAATGGGGCTTGTATGACTGTTACTGAATTTACGGATCTAGGAAATTTATTCAAATTCTATGCTTCGTTTAAGTCTTTAGAAATCACCAACTTATCAAGATTAGGTGAAGGATTCTCTGTGAATTTAGAAAGGGCGATGTCTCTCGGACAACGTTTTGGCGGACATATGGTCCAAGGCCATGTGGATGGAATGGCAAAAGTTGTTAGTCGCAAACAAATTGAAGCGGAAGTAGAAGAGTTTTGGGTGGAGATCCCTGAAGAACTTCGACGTTATTTTGTAAAAAAAGGATCCGTCACTTTGGATGGGATTAGCCTTACAGTTGTGGATGTAAAGGATGGAAATATCCAACTGATCTTAATTCCGGAAACAATGGAAAAAACCAATGCAGGTTCCTGGAAAAAAGACCAAAGATTGAATGTAGAAGTGGATGTACTCGCTAAGTACATCGAAAACTATTTGAGTCAAAGGTCTGGTTCTTAGTTTCTTTTTAAGAGATCGTCGATCTCGGAATCAGAATCGTCATCAACATATTTGCTTTGAAAATCCGAGGAACTCATAATCTCAAAAAACATATCAAGTTTTGCTAATTTAAAAACATTTTGAATCATTGGTTTCATTCCCACAAGAATGAGTTTGCCTTTTTTGTTTTTGAGAGAGTTTAGACTTTTGATGAGAGAACCAATTCCGGAGGAGTCGATATAATCCAAACGACCCATTTCAATGGAAACAACACTTGGGTTTGGTTCTATCAATTTCGCAAAAATAGATTCAAACTCTTCTGTGGACTCAATGTCAAATTTACCTGCAATTTCAATGGTTTTGATCTTTCCTGTTGTGTTCAGTTTCAGTTCCACATGGCCTCCGATCCGGAATATTTAGACAAAAGAAAGGGGAAAAATCAATGACTTTCTTTGGGAATCTTCTTTAATTCGGAACGGCTTTCAGAGTTTTAGTATATAGAGGCCTTTCCCAATGATACGTCCGATCGAAGAAGCAATCGAAGAAATCCGCCAAGGCAAAATGATCATTCTTGTCGACTCTGAAGACAGAGAAAACGAAGGTGATTTGGTTTGTGCCTCAGAATTTGCGGACAAAGACAAAATTAACTTTATGGCAACCCACGGTCGGGGTCTTATCTGCGTCCCGATGGAAAGAGAAAGATTACAGGGCTTAGGTCTTGGGAAGATGGTCGATGATCTGACATTGGGAGACAAACACGGAACTGCCTTTACCGTATCAGTGGATGCCAAACATGGAACCTCTACGGGAATCTCGGCACATGACAGGGCAAAGACTGTGGAAGTCCTTCTTGATCCTAAAACAAAATCTGAAGATTTAGTTCGGCCTGGGCATTTATTTCCTTTGCAAGCGGTGACAGGCGGAGTGTTACGAAGGGCAGGTCATACAGAGGCAGCAGTCGACTTGTCAAAGTTAGCGGGTCTTTACCCGAGTGGTGTCATTTGTGAGATTATGAATGACGACGGCTCAATGGCTCGGATTCCTGACTTGGAAAAATTTGCTAAAACTCATGGACTCAATATTTATACGATAGAAGATTTAATTCGTTATAGAAGGCATAAAGAAAAATTAATTCATTTGGAAGTGGAAGCAAGTTTACCAACGGAGTTTGGTGATTTTAAAATCAAAGCCTATTCCACACAAATTGATGATAAAGTCCACATGGCACTTGTGAAAGGTGAGATCGATCCCGAGAAACCGGTACTGGTTCGTGTTCATAGTGAATGTTTGACGGGAGATATTTTTTCGTCACAACGTTGTGATTGTGGCCCCCAACTTCATAATGCCCTCCGTATGATTGAAAAAGAAGGGACAGGTGTTCTTCTTTATATGCGCCAAGAAGGACGTGGAATTGGAATCATCAACAAACTAAAAGCCTATTCCTTACAAGAAGGTGGCCTTGATACTGTCGAAGCCAATGAAAAATTAGGATTTGCTCCTGACTTACGTGAGTATGGAATTGGCGCTCAAATTTTACGAGATATCGGGGTGAAACAAATGAAACTCATCACGAATAACCCTCGTAAGATTGTGGGCCTTGAAGGTTACAATTTGCACGTAACGGAAAGAGTTCCGATTGAGATTGATCCTGTAGAAGAGAACACTCGGTATTTGCAAACTAAAAAAACGAAGTTAGGGCACTTACTCAATCTTCACGGTTGATCGCATCGATCTAACGAATCAAACAATCCGTATTTCCGCTAGAAAGGAAAACCTTTTTTAGCGGGTCAGTGGTATTTGAGATTTAGAAAGACTTTTTAAATCGAAGTGGTCTATGGAGATAAACGACTTCGTTTCCAACTCGATTCGATTCTTTCAAAGGAAATCCGATCGTGCAAACGTCCCACCCTTCCTTGCCAAAACTCGATTTTGGTAGGGAATACAGAATACCCACCCCAGTTTTCAGGTTTAGGAATTTCTTTTCCTTCCCACTCTTTTGTAAGAGAGGCAAATTTCTCTTCTAAGTATTCTCTCGATGGGACCACCGAACTTTGATTTGATGTAAGGGCTCCGATTTGGGATTCTCTGGGTCTAACGGCAAAATAAGTATCTGATTCTTCTTTGGATACGCGGGTAGCACGGCCTTCGATTCTGATTTGTCTTTCGAGTTTTGGCCAAAAGAAATTGAGTGCCACATGGTGGTTCTCAGCAATATCTTTACCTTTATCAGAATCATAATTGGTAAAAAACTGAAACTCATCACGGATCAGGCCTTTGAGTAAAACAATGCGCACCGAAGGTTGGCCTGTTTTGTTTACCGTGGCAAGGCTCATTGCATTTGGTTCTGCTTCTCCTTCTTCTTTTGCTTCCGAAAACCAAAGACTAAATAATTTTAAGGGATCAGAACCTGCTGTTTCTTCAGAGAGAACGGAGCGAGTGTAGAGTTTTCTCATATGTGGTAATTCATTTAATGGTTCCATCGATTGGAAATCCCTCCCAGTTGTAGTAGTGGATCAGTAGTTTTGAAAAATAAGTTAAAAATAGTCCGAGGGAAAAATACAGACCCATAGGAATTTTTTTCCCTTTTAAGGGTTCGCCTTTTTTTCGTAAAAGAAAACTAAATCCGACAGCAAGTAAATAAGCAGAATTAAAATACAAAATCCAAAAGGGATTTCCGGCAATGGCAGCGAAAGTAGGAGAAAAAAGGACATCACCAAGACCAGTGCCACCACGGAACAAAAGATAAATCAAAAGATAAAACCCTAAAAATCCTAAAAAGACCCAAATTGATTCAAGATTACCGGCTTCACCAAACAAGAAATAGTTGGAAAGGAAAGCAAAACCTATGATAAAGGGAAGGTTTTCATAATCCAAAGAAAATTTTGCCACATCTGTCATCATGGAGATGAGTAGGTGTCCAAATAAAAAAAGTAGGAAGAGGGTTCCAAAAATATCTTCTGAAACAAAAAATACAAAGATGGCAATCAGTCCAAAAAGAAATTCTGTGAGTGGATAGAGTTTGGGAAGATTGGTTTCACAAGACTTACATTTTCCTTTTGTGAAAAACCATCCCAAAATAGGGGTGAGGTTTGTTTTTGTCACCAAATGCCCGCAAGATGGACAATGGCTTGGTTTTGCGAAAATGATTTTCCAACGTTTGAAACCAGTTGTTTCTTTTCTTTTTTTGCCATAACAATAAGTGAGGATTCTTTCTGCGAGTGTTGTGTAAAAACTAGCTAAAGCCCCTCCAAAAAAAAATAGGATTCCATAGGTCGAGAGGGTCCAAAGTGATAACCAAATCGATTCGTCCATAAAATCCAATTTCTACCTTTCTCTCAATCGGAAGGAAAGAGTTTAACTTTCCTTAGAAAGTTCCTGTAAGGCTTTCATCCCTCGTTTCAAAGTATCCCATTCCGTGGCAAAGGAAAGTCGCACAAAATTCTTTTGATCACAAAAGATAAATCCAGGAACTAAGATTAGATCTTTTTTAACGGCTCTTTGGATGAACTCTTCATCAGTGACTGGAACTTGGAAAAAGGAATAAAAAGCCCCACCCGATTTTTGGATGGGATAATAGTCTTTTAAGGAATCATAAACAAAGTCGCGTTTTTCTTTATAGTCCTGGATGTAAGCACTCATATCTGTTTTGAGTGCTTCGATTCCCGCCCATTGGGTAATGGAAGGGGCACAAACAACAGTGTACTGCTGTAAGGTGGTAAGGGCTTTGATCACCTTGTCCTCGGCAAGAATGGTCGCAAGCCTAAGCCCTGTCATATTATAGGTTTTGGAAAAACCAGTGAGTGTGATGGTTTTTTCATACTCAGAGCCAATCGAAAAAAACTGTTTATCATAATCAAAGAGTTCATAAATTTCATCACTGATCAGATAAGCACCTGTCGATTCCGCTAAGTTCGCGAGGGCTCGGAGTTGTTCTTTCGAAAGAACTTTACCCGTAGGATTGGAAGGATTGGAAAAAATGATAAGTTTGAATTTCCTGGATTTTAATGATTCTAAATCCTCTGGTTTGAAACTTTCTTCTAAGGGAACTACTTTACCACCATAGAACTTTAACATCGCAGGATACATTAAAAAGTAAGGGGAGATCACTAAACATTCATCCCCTTCGTTCACCAGTGCATTGAAGAGTAAAAACAAAGCAGAAGAAATTCCTGAGGTAACAAGGATCCGGTCTTCATGGGCATAAGAAATTTTGTTTTGTGTTCGGTATTTCTCGGCCATTGCTGATTTTAATTCAGGAATCCCACCAGTTAAGGTATAAGAGGTTTTCCCGTCCTGTGCCGCTTTTGTTAAAACCTCGATAATGTTAGGTGGGCAAGGAAAGTGCGGTTGGCCGATACTCAAATTGATCGGGTTTTGGATACTCCGTGCTAGCTCAAAAGCCTTGCGGATAGGGGAGGAATCAATCCCATACATTCTATTTGCGAAATCCATGGAATCATCATGGTTTTTTAGGGAGGTACGGGTCAATAGAATTTGGTTTACACCTAGGAAATGGGTAGAAATCTGAAGGATATGGAATTTGTTACCATCGCCGATGTGAAAGTGCCGGTCCTCCCGCACTCTAGTAAGTTTCCCGTTTTCCCTTCTAGCCTAGTCGAAACCGACTCGGTCAAACAAACCTTACAAAAAATTCTATACCCAATGCTTGAAGGCATTCCTGTCCTTCTTGTCGGAGATGCCGGTGTTGGAAAAAACGCACTCATATATTATATCAATTCCCTTCGCAAACAATCCACACTTCGGTTTAGTTTTAATGAAGACACATTGCCAGAAGATCTAATTGGTTCTTACCGCATCCTTCTGGATGGGAAAGGATTTACCTGGTCGAATGGACCTCTCACCAATGCTTTGTCGGAAGGACTTAGTTTTGTGGCCGATGAGATGAACCTCTGTGCACCAAATATCATCAAACGATTTTCTTCTGTTTATGAATCCAACTACTTAGATCTTTTGGAAGGGAGCGGGGAAAGAGTGAACGGAAAAACTGGATTCTGGTTTATCGGAACTCAAAACCCCAGTGAAGGATTTGAAGGAAGAAAACCCCTTCCTTTTGATATCACAAAACATTTTGCAGTTGTCTATGTAGATCCTTATTCTCCAGATGAAATGTTTTTTATCTTAAAAAAACTCTATCCTATGCTTGGGGAAGATGTTTTAAAACAAATCATTCGGATTAGTTTGGAATCAGAAGCTCGGATCAAAGCGGGTGAGATTGGAAAGGGTGATTTAGAAAAATACCATTTCAACTTACGAACTCTGCAAAAATATTGTAACCGGTTGGTTCTATTTGGCGCAAAGGACAAAGCCGTTGCCGCAAGAGAAGCACTCTATCTATTCGAAGAACCTTTCCGTAAAAAAGAAGACAAAGCCAAACAGAGAGAACTCATCGAATCCGAGTTTGGTGGTGGAATCAAAGTAGTTCCTACCAAAGGTTATGTGCAAGGTTCTACTATTTTTTGGAATGATAAAGAAATCAAGACTTGGGAAGAAAAAAAGACCATCTCCCTTCTTTCCGCTTATCCCACACCAGAACCAGTACTACATTTTCTCGACCAAGTATTTACGGCCATCCAAGCCAAAGAAAATATCTTAATTGAATATAGAGAAGACCAAGACCCACAAGAGTTTTTACCACTGTTTACCGAACTCACAGGTATCGAACTTGAATCGGTGATGTTATCCAAAGGGATGCATACCTCCGATGTAGTGGGTGCCTTAAAACCGACTGAAGAAGGAAATATTGAAAGTGTCACTTGGGTGGACGGCCCCCTAACACGCTCTATTCGAAAAGGTCATATCATTCTGATCTCAGGACTTGAATCTGCTGGTGCCGAACTTGTAGAAAAAATGAATATGTTAACGGATGATGCACGCTCTCTCACTCTCCCTCCAGAGTCAGGCGAATACCTTCCCATCCAACTCACAGAAAAATCCATTGTGTTTGGAATGAAGTCTTTTCGTGCATCGAAATCGGTAACAACGATATCTCGTGCCTTTCGGAATCGCTTCACACCCATTCTTTTCCCTGAACTAGAAGATACAAAAGTTTTAGAAGAGATTTTGGAATTTTATCTTCCGGAAGGAGTGCTCCCACGTTCTTTGGCAAGGTTTCATCTGAAAGCCAAAGAGTTGGCAGAAAAACGAACCATTGGTTCTGCAAACCTTATGCCTTACCGATTTGGAATCTCTAATCTTTTGAAATGGAAAAATCATATCTATCGATACAACCAAACAGATGTGAAAGACATCGCCATTCGTGGGGGAAAGATTTATTATACCAACCAAATTGCTGATCCAAAAGAGAGAAAGGAACTCGAACGCCTTTTAGAAGGTTATCTTTCTGGTGTAGAAGTCGTATCAACACTCTTCGAGGAAATCGAAGAGAAAAAAAAAACGTTTACCGTTGAATCAGGACTAAATCGTAAAAATTGGTGGGATCCCGAACTCCATAAAAGGGACCCACTAACAGGTGTTGCTAAAAAACTCAACTCCGGTGTAGAAACCAAAAGGGGAATTGAGATCAATACTCCAGAAACTGGCGGGGCCACCAAAGAAGGCCCGGATGCTTGGTATGGACAAGATACCCAAGGGAACCAAGGCCAAGGCGAACCACAAGGTGGTGGCGGTGGTTGGGGTTACCGAACGGAAGAACTCTACAAACAATTTTTGAAAAAACGCCGTCTGCTTTGGGATTATTCCATCATGGTAGGTCTTGAAGAATTTAAGTCTGTCTTTGGAAAAGAACTCGAAGAGGTGGAACTCAATTTAGAACAACTTTTTGATCCCGAAATTGACATCCACCGGATGTACAAAAACGAAGGGTCGAGGGTGGATGCAAGAAAATACATTTCGTACAAAAGTGGAAGGGGAGATACTAAAATCTTCGATAAAACCACAATCGAAAAGAATGATGAAAAACTAAAAGGTGTCGAAGTTACCTTCCTTGTTTCGAAATGTCGCCGGATCTTTAACTTTGAATATTCGATTGCGATGCTTTCGGCTCTTCTTGTGAGTTTGCACATTTTAAACGAACATGATATCAAAACAAGTGTTCATACTTTTTGTGATATCAAAAACTCCAAAGACACAGTGGATATTTTTAATTTAAAGTCAGCGGAAGAAGATTATACCGCAGAAAAGGAAGAAGAGGTTTTTTCTGCTCTTTGTAAAAATTGGCATGGGGACAGCATCCCTGAATACCAAGTGCTTTCCAATTCGGAGCGTTTTTTTTCTCCGGATGCCCAAACCAAGATCATTGTGATCCTTTCTGACTTCCGCGGGCAAAGGGCCAAGACCTATATTGAGGACGAACTTTCGTCTTTTGATACTAGGAAATTGAAAGAAGCTGTACTGAAAAACCAGGACAAAAATTATGTATTTTTAGGGGTGGGACTTGGGTCTCGCTACATTGCGGAACATGTGTTCCAAGATTCCCTTCAGATTACGGCAGATAACTTCTATTCCATGCCAAATTTGATTGGAGCCGAAATTGCAAGATTGGTGCAAATCCACCATTCCCTTAGGCAATAATTAGTATGGGCAAAACCAAAAAAGACGACAAACCTCGCGGAACCGATCCTTTAATCAATAAAAAGGCAAAGTTCAATTTCGAACTATTAGATTCGTTCGAAGCTGGTGTTGTACTCACAGGATCTGAGGTAAAATCCCTTCGTGAAAAAAAGGGAAACCTTACCGATTGTTTTGCCAAAGTAAGGAACGGGGAAGTGTTTTTGGAAAACTTTCAAATTCCTCCTTATAAGAACGGGGGTTATGCGAACCATCCGGAAATTCGACCTCGTAAACTTTTGCTAAAAGCAAAAGAAATCGAAAAAATCGATCGTTCCATCAAAGAGAAGGGACTAGTGCTCGTAGCCACTCGTTGTTTCTTCAAAAACAATCGTTTGGTGAAGATAGATGTCGCTTTAGCCAAACCTAAAAAACTTTACGACAAACGTGACGACATTCAAAAAAAGGAAGCCAAAATCGATATGGAAAGAGCCATGAAGGAACACCTACGCAAATGAAAGGACTTCCAGTGGTCACCATTGTTGGTAGACAAAATGTGGGTAAGTCCACACTATTCAACGCCATCCTCCGCGCACAAAGTGCCATCACAGAAAATACTGCCGGTGTTACAAGAGACGTTTTACAAAAAACAGTGGAAAGATCGGAATTTAAAATTCCGTTCACTTTGTCCGATACACCGGGTCTTGATATCGAAAATATCGATGAAATCTCCAAGGAAATCATCGATATTGCTTTTGAACATTTACGCAATTCGGATCTCATCCTTCATGTGATCGATCATAAAGACTTACGTAAGTATGACCATAAACTCATCGATCTATTCAAAAAAGATGATATTCTAAAAGATAAAATGGTTCTTACCCTCATCAATAAGGTAGATACCGAACAAGATGAATATGACTTGGAACCATTTTACAAACTGGGCTTAAACGAACTTCTACCCATTTCGGCTCTTGGGCGTAGAAATTTTGATCTCCTCTACCAAAAGATTAATTTTTTCCTTCCCGATAAAATCAAAATGCCTGAGGATCCCTATTGTAAAATTGCGATCATTGGAAAACCTAACTCGGGTAAGTCGTCTCTACTGAATACCTTTCTCGGTTACAAACGTGCTGTGGTGAGTGATGTGCCGGGAACCACTAGAGATTCTGTTTCCGATCAGTTCTATTTTCAAAATCAAAAATTAGAAATCATTGATACGGCCGGAATTCGCAGAAAATCCAAAACGGGTGAAAGTTTAGAATTCTATTCTTACAAACGAACCCTACATAGTTTGGGGGAAGCCGATGTAGTGGTTCTTCTTGTAGATGCCTTGAAAGGTCTGGGTGAATTTGACAAAAAGATTTTTGGAGAAATCCAGGAGCTTGGAAAACCCATGATTGTGGCTGTAAACAAATGGGATCTCGTTCCTGAAAAAGAATCCAATTCTTGGAAACACTACAAAGACCGGATGGAAGCCAAACTTTCCATTTTGAAAGAGCGCCCTCTCATTTCCCTTTCTGCCAAAGAGAAAGTCCGCACCCACAAGCTCCTAGAATCTGTGGTCGCTCTCTATGAAAAGTCCCAGAAAAAGCTCACTACCCGTGCCTTAAATGACTGGTTAAGCAAATGGGGAGGAAAAAATAAGGTTCAGAAGGCATCGAATCGACCTCCGAAGGTGTATTACGCCACACAGGTCTCCCAGATTCCTTTTAAAATTCTGTTCTTTGTTAACGATACGAAACTCTTTCCGTCAAATATTCTAAGCTTTTACCGAAAGAGTATAGTAGCTGAGTTCGGACTGGATGGCCTGTCTGTCGAGATCGAACTTCGTAACAGAAACGAGGGTAAGGAGGGCAAGGAATGATTCTTGCTGCGATCCTATTGAGCTACCTTTTGGGTGGCATTCCGGTTGGGTTTCTCCTAGCCAAAAAAGTTCGGGGGATTGATATCCGTGAACATGGCAGTCGCAATATCGGTGCTACCAATGTGGGTCGTGTCATCGGTTGGAAGTATGGAATCATTGCTCTTTTCTTGGATGCACTCAAAGGTGCCATCCCCGTCATCGCTGCATCCTATATTGAATCACCTTATTCTCTGACAACCACCGAGATTTTACTTGGATCTGTTGCCATACTTGGCCATACATTCACGCCCTTCCTCCATTTCAAAGGAGGAAAAGGGGTGGCCACTGCTCTTGGTGTGTATATGACTCTTGTTCCGATTGTAACCGTTTGTGCGGTTGTGATTTTTTTTATAGTCTATAAAATTTCTGGATTTGTTTCTCTCGGTTCTATTTTAGCAACCCTTTCTATGCCAATTTGGTATTTTGGAACTACAAAATACATTCCCGATTCCGAATACCAACCAATCATCTTTTTTGTGTTAGTTGCAACTTTTTTTCTCATTTCCTACTCACATAGAGAGAACATCAAACGTTTGGTGTTGGGTAAAGAACTGCGAGCAACACAGAATGCAAACTGAAAGAGAATCACCGCTCACACAAAAAGAAAAACTTTTCCTTCTCACTAAATTTGTAGAAGATCATCCCGAGGCTGAAATTCAGGACTTTTACAAATGGTTGTATTATGGAGAGTTTGGAATGGAAGAGTCCACTCTGATCATGACGGGAAAACAATCCATTCCCGAGTTACATGAAGTTTTAAGTGAGATTAAAAAAGAAGAATCAGAAGAAAAAGAATCTGAACTCATTTGGGAACCTATGGGTCTTGCCGCTAGGTTTGTCAAAGTGTATGTAACCAAATACTATCATACAGATTGTCCGGTAAAACGGTTGGTAAATTTATTGGAACGTTCTCCTGCATTTCGCGGTGCCAGGATGAGTTTTAAATTGGATTGGAACTTACTCAAAGAAACAGTTTTAGAATTACGACCGGAACTAAGCCGCCGTGATTTTATCAATTTCGAAGAAAGAATTAATTTTCACCAATTGCCTGCAATGCCATATACTGAAGGTTATGCGGACAAAAATCCATTTTTTTATCGAGTGGTATCTCAGAAGTTATTTTTTGATTATTTTCCCGAGTTTGAAGACAATTCTGTTTTTCATCCTTTTTCTGGAAATGAATCCATCATTGGATAGAGACTTCGTTTTAAATACCGGATTTCTTTTTTGATGGATTGGATCATGAGTTGGTTTTTTCTAACAAGTTCCAAATCCTTATGCCGTAAGATATAAATTTCAGTTTTCCGCACCATTCTTCGTAAATAAGATTGTTCCCGCATCCAAATCCAAATGTCAGATTCCTGAAAGGAATCATTTGGTGTCTCTGATCCAAACTTTTTCAAACCTTGTTCCATAAACTCCAAATCTTTTTGAATGCGTTGGAATAGATTTTCAGAACCCTTAGGGTGTAAATAGGAGGGAGTAGTTGCATTTTTTGTCCCCGCTGGAATCAATTTGCCTTTTGGTTCGTGAGATTTGGTAGAAGTCTCAGGTGATGTTTTGTTTCCATTCTCTTCTTTCAAACCTAGTTTCCAAATGGAAAGTTCTCGCCATGGAAAGTTGTGGTTTGGTGTCTCTTTCAAATTTTCACTTGCTCTTTCTGGACTGAGAGATTGGATTCCTTCTATTTCTGCCCCGTCTTCATTCACATTGAAAAGTTTCATTTGTGCCACGTTAGAAGCTGACTCTTCAAACCAATGTCTGTACAAATCCAAAACATAATCTGTCAGAACAGAACCTTCGCCATTTGTCCTAGGCACAAAACGAGTTTCCCTTTTGCGAATGATGACTTCATTGATTCTCTCTAAGCTGTTTTTACGGTTTAAAAGAGTGAGCCATTTTTCATTATGATGGGTTCCTGTGGAATGGATTTCCCTTCCAGAATAGGCAAGGTCTTGGCCAAGAAAATAAACAGAGGTAAATCCCATAAAACGAAGCATATCAAAGGCTGTCGTTGCTACGGATCCTCCCGACTGGATATCTCCCACTTCCGTAAACACCTGTTCGGCGAGTTCTCCTCCAGCTGTCACTTCGCGGACAAGTGTTCCTTCTGCATCCACTTGGTATTTGGCTGTGACGGAATGAACCACGGAACGAAACATTGGTTCACGGAGGAGAGTGGGAGAACTGACCAAGTCGGCAAATAGTGGAATTTTCTTTAGAGACTCTCCCATAAAATGAAAAAAAGAATTGGTTTGAGCATCGAGAGTGACAACCCCGTCTGCTTCGATCCCTGCTTTGATTAATACTTTCAGAGAAGTATCGCAGGACAAAACAAAAACTTTTTCTCTCACGGATTGCAACCATGGGAGATTTTTTCGTAAACTTGGACCAGCTGACACAAGTACGGCGGAAAGTCCTTTGAATTTTTCCCTTAGAGAAGAGATGGGATAACGAACCGGTGTTTCTTTTCCGACATGAACCAAGTTCCAAATGGAGTTTTTAATCCATAACCTTTCAAATTCAAACTTGGTGAGTAGATCACTCATTTTTGCAGAAAATACGGTTTGGGTTTTTTCCTCTAATTCACGAAAGATTGGGTTTCTATTTGTATCTGTTGGATTACGAATGACTTTCAGTCCACTCACTCGTTCAATGGGTAAAGACTCTAAATAGTTAAAATACAAAGGAAAAAATGCATCTCCCGAAAACAAATGTCGTCCGGGAACCTGTAAAACAGGTTTGAGAATTGTGTCCCAAATAACAGGAATTAGGGTTTCATCGTCGCCTATGAGAATGAGGATTTGGCCAGGAGACAAAGTTTCACTGATTTTTTGAATCAGATGTGGATTTCCAAGTCCAAACAAAATTACCACATCGGTAGACTTTAAGGAATAAGTATCTAAAAGCCGGATGGCCTGTGTTAGTGGAGAGAAGGAAGAGGAGAGTGGTTCTCCATTTAATGAGACATAATATTCCCCTGATTTCTTGGCTGAACCCAATTCCCAAAGATTTCCGGAGGCAAAGTTTCTGAAATAATTTTGTAAGTACGGCTTCCTTTCAAAAATTTCACTGGAAATGGGATCGATAATTTGGGACATAATACTATCTAAGGTTTTTTCTTATGTCTCCCAAGTTGTGTCAACCGGGAAACAGGGAAATCGAACGGCGAAACATATATGCATTTAAAGAGCCTAAGTATTGTTGGATTCAAAACGTTTGCAGATGAAACGGAGATCAATTTTGATCCCGGGTTTACTGCTGTCGTCGGACCGAATGGTTCGGGGAAATCAAATATTGTCGATTCCGTTAAATGGGTCTTTGGTGAAAAAAGTGCCAAGGGACTTCGTGGTGAAAAGATGGACGACGTCATCTTCCACGGAACAGAGAGTAGGCGACCTGCTGGATTTTCAGAGGTTTCTATTCTTTTTGATAACGATGACCATTTTTTCAACATTGATTATCCGTCGGTAAAAATCACTCGTCGTTTGTATCCTGATGGGGAAAACGAATATTATCTCAATGATATCAGAACCACAAGAAAGGATATCGAAAAAACCTTACTCGATACTGGAATTGGTAAATCTAGTTATAGCATTTTAGAACAAGGCCGAGTGGACCAAATCCTCAATTCCAAACCAGAAGAAAGAAGAGCCATCTTCGAAGAGGCGGCCGGTGTTTCTCGATTCAAACTCGATCGCAAAGAAGCTACGAAGAAGTTGGATGATACCAATCAGAATCTTCTTCGTATCCAAGACATTATGAACTCCATGGTCAAAGACTTGGAAGTCAAAGAGAAACAATCCGAAAAAGCAGAACAATACTTCAAACTTAAATCTGATTTGGATGAGTCTGATAAAAACCTTAGGTTTTTAAAACTACGCGATTTCAAACGTCGCATGAAAAAATCGGATGAAGATCTTCTCGAGATTCGAGAAAAAAACAAATCCATTTTATCACTCATCCAAAACGAAACCAATTTGATTTCTGAAAAAGAAACCACCAAAGAAGCCAAAGAAAGAGAAATTGCTGAAATCGATAAAAAGTTATTTGATCATCTTTCCAAAAGCCAAATCCAAAAAGAGAAAATAGCAAAAAACAAAACATTTATCTTAGAGTATGAACTTCGGATTGGGGAAATTCTATCTGCTTTAGAAACAGAAAACCAGGCCACAATCAAACTTGAAGTAGAAAAACGTGCGATTGAGTTGGAAAACGAACGCCAAAGAGAAATCCAAACCACTCTCCAGGAAGAAATCCAAACTTTGGAATCTACCCGTGTTTCTTTGGAACTATCTATCAAAGAAGAAGAAAAATCCATTGAGGAAAAAGAAGGTAGGATTGCAGAAAATGAAAAACGCCATATCATCCTCAGAGAAAAACAAAAAACTGTTATACTCGAACTCATCCAAGAGTTAGAAAACAAAAAAAGGGAATCGAGAGAAGGGGAAGAAATTCGTAATGCCGACAAAGCCGATCTTCTTTCCGATTTAGAACTGTATAAAAATAAACTACAGGTTGCCCTTTCTCATTTAGAATCATCTAAAGTATCAGAAAGTATAACTAATTTACAAGAAATTCGGTTAGAAAGTTATTCAGAAAAATTAACTTCATTTTTGAAAAGAGAAGATGATTTTAGAAATTTACTTTTTGATAAAGATGGAATCCTTTCCAAAAAAGAATCTATTGACCAAGAAATCGAAGACTTAATTTTAGAAAACGAAAACCTAACTCGTGGAATTCGAGACCACCAAAGTAATATCATTTTGCATAGAAGTCATTGGGAAGAAACAAGAAACCATATTGTGGAACTTGAAAAAAAACTTCTCGAATCGAATTCTCGTTTAGAAAACCAACAAAAGGAAATTGCCGTCCTTGATGAAAGGATTGGTGAAATTGAGAAAAGGATTTTAGGGGCCAAGGAACAAGAGTCTGTCATTCGCGAAAAGAAAGATAGTTTGGAAAAGGAAGTCGAAATTCTAGAAAAAGAAATCGAAGAATCTTACCAAGAATTCCTTTCTATGAGTCGAATTTTGGAGTCTGAAAAAGAAACCTTACAGTCGCTTGTTGAGGAAATTTCTGGAATCAAATCCAATATCACTAAAAACCAAGAAGTGTTTCAAAACCTTCTTCCTCTTTTGTCCGAAAAAGAAAGAACCAGTTCCGCACTCAAAGTACAAATTGATTCTCTTGTGGAAGAGTTATACAATGATTACTCTTTAACAGACTCCGAGTTAGAAACCGAACGTGGAAACTTAGAGTTGGATCAAAAGGCGGAAGAACGAAGATTACGATCTTCCAAGTCGGAAATTCAACTTCTTGGTTCTATCAATCCACTGGCTATTGAAGAATATCGTAATATCAAAGAAATCTACGAACACAATCTCAAACAAAAGATAGATATTGAAAGTTCCAAAAAAGACATTGAAGAAGTTTTGAAACGAATCAACGAAGAGTCGGAAAAACTTTTCCAAGAAACCTTTGAAAAAATCAAACAAAACTTCCAAGAGACTTTTTCTACATTATTCAATGGGGGAAGGGCCACACTTGAACTTACGGAAAAAGAAGACTCTCTCAATTCCGGGGTGGAGATTATGGCAGAACCACCAGGCAAACATGTGCAGAACTTACGATTGTTGTCAGGGGGAGAGAAGTCTCTCACAGCGATTGCCCTTCTATTTGCGATCTACATGGTAAAACCAAGCCCGTTCTGTTTCTTAGATGAGATAGATGCGGCTTTGGATGAGGCCAATAAACTTAGGTTCTGTCAGATCCTTGACAGGTTCAAAGACAAAACACAGTTTATCGTAGTTTCCCACGCGCAATCTACAATTTCAAGAGCCAACGCTATCTTTGGAGTCACCAACGAAGAACCAGGAATCTCAAAAATCCTTTCTCTTCGTTTGGATGAGGCTAAATCTCTTTCCAAACAAATCTCACAAAAGACCGGAACCGACAACTAGTCGGGCTCCGGATCTACCGAAACAAAACAGAAAAACAAATAAAGTAAGAGCCATCATTGATGATAGGCTCTTATTTCCGGTTTTCGTTCTATAGAAATGTAGGTTCTTTTATTTGTTGGCTTGCATTTCTTTCATAATGCAAGTAGAGAAAGCTTTGCAGGTATCACCACCAGAGAGGCAGTTTGCAATTTTGTTGTAGTATTTGGGACGGTTGCAGTTGAACTCACATCCACGTTTGAGTGTTGTTTTTTGTTCTTCTGTAGCAGTAGGGTTCACTTGAATTGAGCAAGTGTAAAACTTATCGCAGGCCTCTTTACATTTAGGAAAGTCAGCTGCTTGGATGGAACCGGCAAATAATACCAGAACCAAAATTGAAAAGAAACGGTTTGTTTTTTTCATACCTTGTCCTCTCGATCTTTGGTAGCGAAGACGGGAGTCGAACCCGTGACCTCAGGGTTATGAATCCTGTGCTCTAACCATCTGAGCTACCTCGCCCTATAACCTTAGATCGTTTGGTAGAACTAAATCTTTAGTTCTTTTGTCATTTTTTGAAGAGATTAAGAATGGTAAACAAAAAAAAGCCCCGACTGTTGCCGGGGCTTTTTCTCTTAGCAAGAGTAAGTTGTGAGGAATTCGTATGGGTGAGGGCGACCTTCCCATGGCCAAATTTCTGTTTCAAACTTGTAGTGTTGGTATGTTTGTAGAAAGTTTTCTGTAAACACATCCCCTTGTTTGAAAATTTCTCTTTGAGCAAGCATTTCTTCCATTGCTTCACGAAGTGTGTGAGGCATTTGGCGAATTCCTTTTTCACGGATTTCATCCAATGAAAGTTCAAAAAGATCTTCTTCACGTGCAGGACCTGGATCGATTTTTTCAGCGACACCAGCCATACCAGCCATAAGTAAGGAAGCAAACGCCAAATATGGGTTAGCTGTTGAGTCTGGGAATCGGAATTCCACACGTTTCGCTTTTTCACCGCTTACAAAAGGAATACGGCAAGAAGCAGAACGGTTCTGAGCAGAGTATGCTAGAATGGATGGAGCTTCGAATCCTGGAATGAGTCGTTTGTAAGAGTTAGTGGATGCATTAGTGAATGCAGCACAAGCTCTAGCATATTTCAAAACTCCACCAACATAGTTGAATGCGAAGTCAGAAAGACCTTGGTATTTATCTCCAGCAAAAAGGTTTTTTCCACCTTTCCAAAGAGAGATATGAACGTGCATACCGTTACCGTTATCACCAAAAAGTGGTTTTGGCATAAAAGTAGCAGTTTTTCCGTGTTTGTGAGCTACCATCTTTACTATGTATTTTAGCTTTTGAACGTTATCTGCAGCTTCAATCAAAGTTCCAAACTTAACACCAATTTCCCCTTGTGCTTGCGCTACTTCGTGGTGAACCACAAAAGTTTCCATTCCGATTGCTTCTAGAGTTTTTACAAATTCAGCACGGAGGTCAACTTGAGAGTCAATCGGAGCTACTGGAAAGTATCCACCTTTAGTTCCAGGACGGTGTCCGGAGTTGAAGTTGATTTTTCCTGTATTATTTGATCCAGGAATTTCAGAGTGAGTGTTCCAGATTCCTTCATTAGAATCTAATTCGTAGTATTGGCAGTTAATTTCATCACGTACTTTTAAACTGTCAAAAACAAAGAATTCATTTTCTGGACCGAAATAAGCAGTGTCTGCGATTCCGGATTTGTTCATGAACTCTAATGCTTTTTTTGCAATAGAACGTGGGCATTTTTCATAGTATTGTTTTTTATAGATGTCCCATACATCGCAAAACATAACGAGTGTTTTGTCTGCAGTAAACGGATCTAAAAAAGCCGTAGAAATTTCTGGGTGTAGTTGCATGTCAGAAGCATTGATTGGCTGCCAACGAGCAATGGAAGATCCATCAAAAGGAATCCCTTTGAATGTTTCTTCATCAACTGAATTCACATAATAAGAAACGTGATGCCACATTCCTTTGATATCCGTGAAGCGGAAGTCGTAGAAAATGACTCCATTTTTTTTGGCATACTCAACCACTTCCTTTCCGGAAGTAAATTTTGGGGTTGCGAACTGCATTTGATTCTCCTTCTTTCAGAGGTCGGTCTGATTGTTGTAATCTGTTGTCCCATTAAATGCAAGATTTATACCAAGGCATTTCGACCTAAATATAAGGGTTTCGTGGAGTTTCTAAGCAAATTGAATACAATCGATTGCCCAAATAGTCAACGAAAAGCTTTTAACGATAACAAATCGCTTAAATATATAGCAAAATTGCTCAATTTAAGCCTCCGCCATTTCGAAATACTATCTACAAAAGGGGAAATTTGGTCAACGGAATCGGTTAATTTTCGAAGAGAAATCGGAAAAATTTCAGATTCTTTTATGAGTTATGTTTTTTTTGTGGCAGTGCCCGAAGATTCATAGAGGTTAGAATCTAGATGAGTTCTCGAAAACCTGATTATGGTCGTTACCAACATTTAGAGAGCTTCATCCACCTTTCCAAAGATGCCATCTGGTGTTACGAGTTAGACATTCCTATGCCCATCACTCTTTCTGAAGAGGAGCAGATGGAATACATTTGGAGTCATAGCATTGTTAGGGATTGTAATTTGGCCATGGCCAAGTTTTATGGATACCCAACTGTCAATGATATCATTGGTAAGTATCTAAAAGATTTGGTTAGCCTTAAAAGTGTATTTTTGCTTCGTAAGTTCATTGCCGAGTCTTACCAATTAGAAAATTACGAATACTTTGTTGAGTTGTCAGATGGACACCAACGGATTTTTTTGATGAACTCTCATGGGCAAATACAAGACGAACATCTTGTTCGGATTTGGGGACAACAAATTGAAATTTCTTCCATCAGAGAATCGGAAGTTAAACTTTCTGGTTTACTTCGTTTTTCACAAATTGTTTCGGAAGTATCCAAAACCTTTGTCCATTCGAAAGCTGAATTTGTTTCAGATGCCATCCAATTTGCCCTAGAAGAACTAGGTAAGTATTCCCGTGCCGATCGAGTGTTCGTTGCGGAAATTTCTTCAGACAAACAATTTCTTTCAGTTTCCCACGAATGGGTGTTAGAGGGGATGCCATCCTTATTTCAAGTTGGAACCAAACTTCCCATTGCAAAAATGAATCCTGAACGTTTGGGAATCCTTGCTTCTGACGGTGTAATTCATATTGCGGATACTTCTCTTATGGTCGATGAACCTTGGCATTTGGATCTTTTCAAACGAGCAGAAGTTCGCTCCATCCTTGTTGTGGGTTTACGAGATGAGGGAAGTGTCATTGGGATTCTCGGAATTACTACATATGAAAGGATTGGTAACTGGTCAGAGGAAACAAAGCAACTATTAGGTTTGATCGCGGGGTTTGTTTCGCAAGGTTTGGTTCGTGCAAAAAACGAAATCAAATTAATGAAAAAAGAAAAAATCTTACAAAGATTTTATTCTGATGTAAAAGAAGATTTAGCACTCGCTAAATTAACCCAAGAAGCATGGGTTGCTAAGGATTTTGGTGAAATTCCAAATGTAAAAATTCAATCTCGGTTTTTACCCTATGATGAAATCGGGGGGGACCTGATTTTGTATGAAAAAACAAATGAAGATAGTATTGATATTTTTTTTGGAGATATATCGGGTCATGGAATTTCATCCGCACTTGTTTCTGGGATTGCTGCCGTATCTTTTAAAAAACATTCCAAATTAGAATCAAGTCCTGCAAACATTCTGGAAGCCATGCATTTGGAACTAAAAACTATTATTTTCAAACACCATATCTCCGCCTGTGTCCTTCGCCTTTTTCCAAAAGAAAGAAGGGTGGAGTTCAGTTTCGCCGGACATCCACCGGTAGTATTTTGGAAAAAAAATGAAAAGGTGATGAAACTTGTAAAAGATGAAATGTATCCCATCCTTCTACTCGATCATTGGGAAGGGAAAAATATTTCCAAAACATTTGAAGAGGGAGACCGATTGCTTTTATATTCCGATGGAATTTATGAATTGGAAGAAGCGGCAGGAGGTTATATTGGACTTGATATTTTTTTACAGGAACTTTCTGAAATGATTTCGGTATCTGATTCCACAGATAGCTTACTCAAAAAAATGATTGCTAACTGTTTGATTGACAAGGATCGAATCATCCATGACGATATAGCCGTTCTCTTTATGGAATTTTAATTTTCTCTATCAGCGATATCTAAAACTTTTGCATCCGCTTCTGGATACTTTGCCAAATACTCCGACACAATTTTCTTTTTCCCATCGAGTCTATCTAAATGGTTTTCGATGATATGTCCAAAATCTAATTTACCAGTCACAATTTCATAACGTTCTGTTTCAATGGTTCCTAAATCCAAATCAACCGGAACTTCATTGGCTTTGTCTGCATAATCTTTGGCCTTTTCCCAATAAGGAATGGCTTCTTTATAGAAGGCTTCTGCTACACCAAAACTCTCTTTTAGTTCATGGGCAAAATCTAAATTGTAAAAATATACATGGCGTTTGTCAAATTTGGAGGCTAGTCTCATATAAGAACGCATGATCTGGATATTGATATGCATAAACATCAGGTTTCTATATTTATAATATTCTTTTTCTGTTTTGGTTTCACATAAAGAATGTTTGGGATGGCGGAATCTTTTCCCAAGAGCAATTTTTAACCAATAGATATTTTTTCTAATTTCATTATCGTTATAATGTTGTTTGAGATTGTACAACTCGTAAAAATCTTCCAAATACTTTGGTTCCCATTTATGGAGTTTGTAAGGAACCCAATCCGAAAATTTGGTATAGGGGCCATTTTTTTCGTATTCGTAGTTGTAATCGATGTCGGTTTCCCAAGCACCAAGAGAATGCGAAAACAAGGATAGAATGAGTGTTAGTAATATTAGGAATCCTTGTTTCACCTTAAAAGTATCGGTAAAAGGGCAGAATTCCCCAACCTAGGATTCTCCTATTTTAGAGGTAAGATTTCGGCCACCCATTGGTAACCAACACCCCGCACATTGCGGATGGAATCTTCACCAAGCGCATCCCGAAGCCGGACTATGGCATTGTCGATGGTTCTTTCTGTCGGAAAACTTTCTTCGCCCACAATATTGTCCAAAATTTCCGAACGACTAAAGACCTTTCTCGCATCCGAAAGTAGGAGGGCAAGGAGGGCGCAGTCCCTTTTGGAAAGTAAAACCGATGTGCCATCTTCCTTTTTCACAAGGAAAGAATCCAGATGGATTTCTGTTTGGTTCATTTTCCATTTTTGTCCAAAATGAGGACGGGTTTGGGCGACCACTCTTTCCAAACGGATGAGAAATTCTTTTAGGTGGAAAGGTTTGGGGATGAATTCGGCTGCCCCTAGTTCAAACCCACGAAGTCTTTCCTGGGCTCCCGCTTGGGCGGTGAGAAATAGAAAGGGGATGTCTTTTTCTTTGGATAAAAAAGTTTCGGCTAGTTGGAATCCGTTCCCATCCGGAAGTCGTAAGTCAAGGACTACCAAATCAAATTGGTTCGGGGAAAATAAAATTTCCGCTTCCGAAACCGTTTTTGCCCACTGGACTCTATACCGGTCTTGTTCCAATCGTTCTTTTAAAGTTTCGCCGAGACCCTCATCATCTTCGACGAGTAAAATTCTTGGTTTCATGGAACCTCTTTTAGAATCAGTTTCACTTGGAATCCGGACGAACTGTACGGAAATTCTAGGGAACCTTTCATTTTTTCAATTAGTTTTTTAACGATGTACAAACCAATTCCACTCCCGCTTGTTTTAGAGTGACGTAAGAATGGTAATGTGAGATTTTTTTTATTCCCTACAAAGCCAGTTCCATCGTCTTCTAAAAGAAAGGTGACCTGGTTGTTTTCTTTTGCCACTGTGAGTTTGGTTGTTTTGGCCTTTCCATGGCGTTTTGCATTCTCACTTAAATTTTTTAACATTGCAAAAAATGCCTTTTTATCAATATAAACTTTAGTTTCCTTCGGAACCAAAACATTCCAATGGAGGTCGGGTTCATGATGGGAATAGGATTCACATAAATCAGAAATGGAAAGTGATTCTAGATACAAGGATTCCCCTTGCATCAGGCTTGCGAGATAAAATGCATTCCCCATTTGGGATTCAATTCTTTGGTTTTCTTTCCAAATTTTTTCTAATTTCTTCTTTAGTTCGGGATGTTTTGAATCTTCTAATAAGACTTCGATTTGCAACTGTAAGCTGGCGATAGGAGTTTTCATTTCGTGAGTGACAGTGGAAAAAAAATCAGAAATGAGTTTGGAACGTTTGTGATCTCTGTAGGATAAAACAGCGAGGGTCACTCCACCGAGGGTTAGCATAGAAAGAAAAAAAGATCCTTCCAGTTTTAACATCCGATTCACTCGGTCCAGTTCTACTTGCCTTGCTTCACTGATAGAAATTTCTGAAATGGTTTTAGCTTGGCGAAACCCCAAAATCCACCACCACACACCTAAAGAGAGTGTGAGGAAGAGCCAGGCCAGGGAAAAAAACATTCGAAATTGTGCGGATCCTCTCAAATTTGCCTCTCAATTCAAGTTAGGGCCAAGCGGATGGGCGACGAGCAAAAAAAGATGTTGTCACATTGGAAGAACCCGAGATTTTATTTTTTAGGAGAACAACTTTGAACTTCGACGAAATCTCGAAACATCTTGGAAATGATGCGGAATCCTTACTTGGATTCAAATCGCCTAAAATCGCTAAAGAACTAATCCACGTACCTGGCTCTGACTGGGTTGATAGAATTTTTGCTCCCACAGACAGGTCTGTACCTGTTCTTCGTAGCATCCAAACCTTACTTGGAAGCGGCCGCCTCGGTGGAACTGGATATGTTTCCATCCTGCCGGTAGACCAAGGAATTGAACACTCCGCTGGTGCTTCTTTCGCAAAAAACCCTATTTATTTTGATGGGGAAAACATCATCAAATTGGCTATCGAAGGTGGTTGTAACGGTGTTGCGACAACTCTTGGTGTTCTTGGATCGGTTGCAAGAAAGTATGCTCACAAAATTCCTTTCATTTTGAAGATCAACCACAACGAACTCCTTACGTATCCAAACAAAAGTGAACAAATCCTTTTCGCTACTGTGAAACAAGCATACGACCAAGGTTGTGTTGCGATCGGTGCTACTATTTATTTTGGTTCTGCTGATTCAGGTCGTGAAATCGTTGAGATTTCTAAAATCTTCCAAATGGCTCATGAACTAGGAATGGCAACCATCCTTTGGTGTTATGTAAGAAACAATGCGTTCAAAAAAGATAAAGACTACCATGTTTCTGCTGACTTAACAGGACAAGCAAATCACTTAGGTGTGACCATCCAAGCGGATATCATCAAACAAAAGTTACCTGAGAATAATGGTGGATACAATGTGCTCAACCAAGAGTCTTCTTATGGTAAAACAGACAAACGTATCTACACAGATCTTACTTCTGACCACCCAATTGACCTCACTCGTTACCAAGTAGCAAATTGTTATATGGGAAGAGCAGGACTCATCAACTCTGGTGGAGCTTCTGGAGAAAATGACTTACAAGATGCGATCAAAACTGCCGTGATCAACAAACGTGCTGGCGGAATGGGTCTCATTTCTGGAAGAAAGGCTTTCCAAAAACCAATGAAGGAAGGGGTTGCATTACTCAACGCCATCCAAGACGTATACCTATCGAAAGAAGTCACAGTCGCTTAAAAAGGCTTGGAATCTTTTGAAAATGTAAAAAAAAGAAGGGCAGGGGTACTTGTATCTCTGCCCTCTATTGTTTCTGAACATTCTTTTGAATGTGGTGACATTTATAGTTTATACCCACTTTGTGATTGGGCAAAGGATGTGGGTTTTAGTATCATCCAATTATTACCCTTAAACGATACAGGTTTCGGGTATTCACCTTACAGTGCTATCTCCGCTTTTGCAATTGATCCACTTTATATATCCTTATACAAACTAAACATAAATACAAAGTCTCGTAAACGTGAGATAAAATTTCTCCAAAACCATCCTAATCGCATTCGTAATCTAAAACTAGAAATCATTCGTAAATATTATTTAGAAAACAAGAAAGAAGCCATGAGTGAGGCCACTTACTTTTTGGAAAAACACCCCTGGTGTTATTCTTATGCAGCCTTTCGTCTGTTATATGAAGAAAATCAAGGGGTTGGTTGGTGGGAATGGCCAAAAGAATTCCAAAATCCAAATCATGCCAAAGAATATTTATTTTCAGAGAAAAGAAACGAAGCTTTGTTTTGGGTTTATTTGCAAAAGATCGCTTATGATCAGTTATCTGAAGTAAAAGTCCATTTTGAAGATTCGGGTGTGTATCTAAAGGGTGATATGCCAATCCTCACTTCCCGAAATTCCTGTGATGTTTGGGAACATCCAGAATATTTTATTATGGATTTGCAAGCCGGTGCACCACCGGATGATTTTTCGAAAACTGGGCAAACTTGGGGATTTCCGGTTTTGAACTGGGAAGTATTAGAAAAATCAAATTATTCCTGGTGGAAAGATCGATTGTCGTATTTAGAAAAATTTTTCCATCTCTATCGCATTGATCATGTGATTGGAATGTATCGGATTTGGTCGATTCCCAAAGAAGATGATACAGCTCTCAAGGGTTGGTTCCATCCTCAATTTGGAATCACAAAAGAAGAATTTATGAAAGAAGGATTGGATCCCAAAAGATTTGAATCTTTAGGTCTTATCCATGAATTTAAGTCCGATCATTATATTTTCTATTGGGATTTTTGGAAAGAAGCCGCTTACCAAGAGCTTGCAGAGGAGACCAAAGCCAAACTTTATCCTTTGTCAGAACTACATATCAAAGAAGAGGAAAAACATTGGAGAGAATCAGGGGAAAGGATTTTGGAAATTTTTGAATCCTTTTCTTCGATGATTCCTTGTGCAGAAGATTTGGGATCGGTTCCTTCCTTTATCAGAGAATCCTTATTTGAACGTCAGATGATTGGCATTGATGTGGTTCGTTGGACCAAATCTTTCACCGCAGGTGAATTCATTCCCGAGGAATCCTATAGGAAAAATGCCATTTCTGTTTTATCCACACATGACACAGGTTTGGCGCTTGATTGGTGGAAAAACGAAGGAGATAAAGAAACGAAACTCCAATTTTTTTTTGATCGTTTGAAAAAACCAAGACCGGAAACGGATGATGAAATTCTTCTGGGACTTCTTAGATTTGTGTTTGGAACGAGTAGTCTTTTTTCCATCCAATTGTTTCAGGATTTAGCACTCGGTGTTCCCAGTGTTTTGGAAAACCCGGAAAACCACCGCATCAACCTACCTGGTACAGCGGACCATTCCAACTGGACCTACCGGTTTCCAATTCTTATGGAAGACTTTGCTTCTGATTTCAAACGGAATTTGACTCTCCGCAAACTCCTTCTGGATTCGGGCAGAAATTCATAATTTTTTAGAATTTTTACAATTGTGACAGGTTCGTTCAAGTCGGATAAGCCCGTTTCTGGTAGGATAGACTTTTACACCCGGAGGTCTCCTTTGAGATTTGCAAAAGAAATGGCGTTTTATTCCGCTTACCATCAGGAAAAACGTAATGTATTGATCCATGTGCTTGGTGTTCCCACAATCACCTTCACTTTGTTTGTTGTGTTAAGCCGTTTTAGCCTTTTTGAATACAATGGCTTTCACGTGTCCGCATCACTTGTGTTTACCTTAGCGGTGCTTGGGTATTACTACACTTTGGATGTATTGTTTGCATTTGTGGCGACTATCGTTTTCGGGGGACTTTTTGTAACCTCTGAGTGGATCACAACACAACTACCTGCGACAACAGCTTGGACAATTTTTGGATTAGGACAAGTGATCGGTTGGGGAGCTCAGTTCTACGGACACTTTATTTTTGAAAAGAGCAGACCAGCACTTTTTGATAACCTGTTCCAAGCTTTAGTATCCGCACCTCTATTTGTGGTAGCAGATGTTTTCTTTGAGTTAGGTTACCGATTGGATCTAAAAGCAGCCGTGGAAGCGGAACTAAAACAAAAAGGTGTTTGGAAAGATTTTTCCCATAAACACGCTTAAAACTTTTTATCCCTAAGGAAAGATCGTAAAGTAGAAGAGATTTATAGAAATACTCAAACAATATCTACTTTGCGATCCCACTCCCGTTTTTGCATCCGCCTCGACAAACCAGATTAGAATTCGAACCTTTGTTTCTATTTTAATCTTCGCAGAAACATACCTTACGGAGTGATTGGCTTCCTAAAAATAAGGAAGGTTTCACTCCAAACATCTTTTTGAATGTTCTTGATAAATGAGCTTGGTCACTAAAACCCGCTGCATGTGATGCCGTGGTCAGATTTTCACCGCCTTGTAATAGTTTTGCGGCAATATGAAGCCTTTGCCATAACAAATATTGTCTGAGTGGAATTCCCATATTCTCTTTAAACAAATGCATAAACCGATCGGTGGAAATTCCTGAAATTTCAGAAAGTTCCGTAAGAGTCACTGGATTTGGGATTTTTTCTTTGATCTTTTGGATCACCATCTCAATCCTGTGGTCATATTTTTTAGGAATGGTTTCGGAACCAAGTGAAGAAAGAATTTGGTTATAAATATTACGAGCAAGTTCACAGCTGAGAGAGTCGCTAAACAATGGTTCTGCGAGTTTTTGGATTTTCAAACGAGTGCCCTCATCAATGAATTTGGGACTATCATCCATCACGATCCGTTTGTATTCTACAGACTTTGGATCCAGTTGGATGATGAGCATCTCGGAATTTTCCGCAGCCAATCTATGATAATAGTTGGGTGGAATGATGATCCCTTGGGATTCGATCACAGAATCGGATTTTGTATACAAATGGAAAGAATCTGTGAGAGAAACCAAGATGGACACGGCATAATGAGAATGTGGTTCTGTCACAATCCCTGCGGTTCCTAGGAGAATTCGTTCTCCAAAATAAAAAAGACTTCCTTTTCTTTTTACATTCATATACTAGAAAAATTCTAAGAACCATTCTGAAAAAGGCAAGGATTATCGAATGAAAAAAATGTTTTGGGGATTCGTTTTCTTTAGTTTCTTTTCTTCTTTATTTGCGGTCAGTGTTGGCGAGGTTCCGACTTCTTGGAAGGAAATTCGTTCCAAATACAATTGGAAAACAAACCCAATTTTCCCTGAATCAGAATCTGTAGATTTATTTGAATCTGTTTTGTATACCGATGGTAAATTATTTTTCCAAACAAGAGATGTTACTAAACAATCCTCCATTCTAGTTTGGGATTTGGAGTTAGGGGAATCTAAAAACTTTCCTTGGGAAGGGGGAAAGGTAACTGGTTGGACAGAGTGTTCTAGTAAAATTTTGATTCAAACAACAAAAACGCTATGGGATTTGGATTCAAAAACATTTGCGGTGAAGAGAAAACTACCATGGCCAAACAATGGAAAATCTTGGCAGGACATCGTTTGTCTGGAAAATAAAATCTATCGGTTGGTGGGAGACCAATTGGAAGTCTATGGTTTGGAATCAGGGGAATTAGAATCAAAAATTTCAGTTCCTTTTTCTTCTGTACAAAGAATCACCAAACATGGAGAAAAAGATATTTTATTTCTCTCCTCATATTGGGGGAATACCATCCAAGTTTTTTCACCGAAAGATCCCACAAACAAGAGAGAATGGAAGTTTCCTGTAAACCACCGTGCACTTTTTAAACTCATCGCTTTATCCGAAAATCATTTACTCATCTTTGATCCGATCACCAAAATCTATGGGGAGTGGATGGTATTTGAAAATTCCATTTTACCATTAGCGTCTCCTGTCGAAGTGGCAGACGGATCGAGAGCCTACCGGTTTTCTCCCATCCAAAACAAAATCGAATACCAATTTCAGTTAACGGCACTTACGGAAGTTCCCGAAACAAAATACCAATTTGTCCTTCCCAAACAGAATACAAGTTCTCAAAACTTAAAAAGTGAAAAACTAAATCCATCCTCATTGGAGGAGATCGATAGCGCTGGCAATCGAAGTTTAGTTCTTACCATCCCTCCACTGAAAGCGGGAGATACAAAGGATATCAAAGTTTACGAGGCCATCCTCACTCGTTATAAAATCCATTGGAATTTAGATCCGAATTTGACTCTGGCAAAGAACCTAAAGAGTGATGGTTTCCAAAGTTATTTGTTAGATGATTGGTTTTTGAAAATGGATGAAGAGGTTGTGGTCAAAAAAAGAAATTTTCTTTTCCAAGAAAATACAAACGTAAAACAAATCCTCGCCAAAACTCAAGTATATGTTTCTTCCATTCCTTACAAATCAGGGAGTTTTGAATCGGCTCCCAAGGTGATTGAAAAAAACAATGGAGGTTGCACCGAACATTCCTATGTCACCATGGCCTTGTTACGTGGTATGGGGATTCCGTCTAGGTTGGTTTGGAACTATCTACCAACTGAGTCTTCTAAAGAAATTACATTTAATCATAAATTTGTGGAGGTCTGGGTAGAAGGCCTTGGATGGATTCCTATGGAACCACTGGCACCTCCCAGATCCAAACCAGGTGTCACTCATGCAAGGCATGTAGTGTTTGCGGGACTACCAGGCACAAGTCATCCCAAAATTGCTGGTGGAGATAGGCTTGTTCAATTATCAAAAGACCAATTGGGTTTAGCTAAAAAGATAAAGTTCAAACTAGTTGTGGTAAAGAATGATACCACAACCGAAGAATGGGAAGGCATGGAAGAGAGAGTTGTCCCTCAAAAATCAAATCGTGCTTTAAACTCTGGGGAAGATATAGTGGTTCCTTAAGTCATTTCCTAAGGACAAAATTTTCTCCGTTTTTGGGGCCGGATTTGCGGATAAAAAGTCTACGTTCAACAGATACGCCAAGTAACACTTGGTAGATGTCTGTAAGGATGGGTCTGGAAGAATAGTATCCATGTCCAAGTCCCCCCACACCCAAAACAGGATCGTCCACTTCGTTGACATTGATCACATCCACACCGGAATACTTAAAACACATTCCGGCCCGAGGGGCACCATTTACTTTCTGGGAAGCAACAAGTGCGTTGTCCCCAGGAGAACAATAGAGAGTGATTCTTTCAGAGGATTTTGTTAAGTCAGAAAGGATGAGTTCAAATTCGTTTTTATCAAAATCGGGTGCATTTAAAATGAGTTCCGAAAGAAATTTACTTTTTCCTTGTTTGGCGAGTGTAGCCACAGAAGGTAATACCACTTGGTGTCCCATACTATGCACCACTAGATGGATTTTTTTTCCAAGACCTGTGATGTCGGTTAAGAACTTGGCAAAAGGTTCTCTATTGATTTTTGCTTCTGTAAAGTTTAAGTCATAAGTAGATTTCACCATCACCTGGCCGAGAATTCCGGAATCAGCTCCCGCAGGCCAAGAGTAAACAACAACCTCACCAGGAAATTTTAAATCATATTTAATTTGTCCAGCTCGAAGCACAGCTTCATCAAAGTTGACATTGAATCCATGTACAAAAACTAAAACTTCATCGGAAGCGGAGGATTTGATTTTCGATAAAAATTCTCTATCGTCGGTGTTGATACGGCCTTTGAATTGAAAGAATTGGTTTTTGTCTTGGGTATTGTCCAAAGATATATCACCAATGATATGGCGAGAAGGAATGTTTACCAAACAAATTCCATAATGAGGATTGATGTCGGTGATGAATCCAAAACTTGCTGCATCACAATTGTCTTTTACAGTCATTTCCCGACGAGAGGTGATAAAATGTACATTTAAGATTTTGGTTTCATCAAAAGGATCCACAATTCGTTTGTTGATTTGTTCTCCAATTTTGGGGGCGCAGGAAATCAGAAAGTTTGTTAAAATAAATAAATAAAAAAGGAATATTAGGTAATTTGAATGTGTTAGGTTTTGTTTCTTTTGATTCATAGGTTCGTTTGATCCAGTTTATTTGTAGGAAAATCCTTTGATGATTTTTGTAGGGTTTACGTTTTTCCCATCTTTGATGACTTCAAAGTGGAGATGGGGACCAAAACAATATCCTGTACATCCTGAACGAGAGATGACTTTACCAGCACTGACATAGTCACCTTCTTTCACAAAAAGTTTAGAATTGTGAGCATATAAAGTTTGATAACTATCATCATGAGTGAGGATGATCGCATTTCCATACCCACCCATCCAACCAGAATAGGTGACTTTCCCTTTTCTCGCTGCATACACTGATTCATAATTTGCACGTAAGTCGAGGGCCATATGGAATTTGTATTGAGGGTAAGATCTTGTTCCCCATCCGGAAGTAATCACTTTGGAAACAACGGGGATTCTCCATACAGGGCCTGTTTCTGGGATGATGGCTCCCGGAAGAAAAACCTTTTGGCCTGATTTGAATAAATCATAATCTTCTAATTGGTTTTCGGAATAGATATCATCGATTTTGACTTTGTAATAATCTGCAACTTTTGCGAGTGTATCCCCTTTTTTCAATTTATAAACTAAACCTTGTTTGTTGGGAATGTTTAAGATTTGTCCAGGTAGGATGGATACTTCGGGATTAATCCCTGAACTTCCTGCGATGGATTCAGCAGAAAGTTTGAACCTACGTGCGATATCCGAAAGTGTTTCGTTCTTTTTGACTTTGTATTGAGTGACTTTTAATTTTTTGTTTTTGTTTTCAGCTAGTGCATCCAAGTCAGCGGAACGAAGGATGGCCATTTTTTTATCTTCCGTTTCTTGGAGGTATTTTTCATCCGCAAGTTTTGCTTCTTTGTCTTTGATGTCGTTTTCTTCCACTTCCGTGGACATACTTAAGAATTCCTTTTCCATCAAACTTTCTTCGTAAGTTTGTTTGTCTACGAGGATGGACAAAAAGAACGCTAAGATAAACGAAGAGGCGAGTAGTGGGAGGATACGATATCGCTTGCGGTTGAGATCAATTGTGCCATGAAGGACACTAGATTGTGATTGGAGATTGTAAAAATACTTTCCGGGAGAAACTTGGATTACATTTACGTTCCCCCAGCGTAACACATGCTTGCCGATCGTAGACTTTTCTGGAGATCGAAGTAGCATGTGTTAAAGGGATTCGTTAATCCTTAGTGTCTAAGGATTTAATACCACCAAAGGATTCTTCAACAATCTTACGAACGTCTTTTTTCTGGCCGCCTGTGATTGTAATATTTCCTTTAGCAACAACACCTTTTTGAAGTTCTAAATAAGGAGCTGTAATATCACCTAACATACGTCCTGTACCTTCGAGTTTTACTTCGTTTTCGGCTTTGATGTTTCCGATGAGGGTACCTGATACGATGACTTCTCTTGCACTGATGTTAGTTTTTACTTTACCGGTTTCTCCGATAACGAGTGCGTCTTCTGTTTTGATATCACCTTCGAATTTTCCATCGATTCTAAGTGAACCTGCGATATAAAACTTACCTTCAAATATCGACCCTGGTCCGATAACGCTATTGATGGAATCCTTACCTATTGCCATTCCTGCTCCTTTTCCCCTTCTGTGAGAATCAAAATTTTCGGTCTTCTTGACAAGCCTTTTTAGTAGTCTATTTCCTCATCCCCGCTAAAGACCGATTTTTTTCGTTTCGGTTTGGTCGTAAGGGGTGGTTTTTCTGTTTTTTCGGGCTTTTTCTTTTCTGTGTGCACCACTGTTGTTGAATGAACACTTGGTTTTGTTTCCACTACGTTCCATGAGGATCCATGGTCGTTACAAACATCCTTAGGAGCTGTTTGTGGGATAAAATACTCTTCAAATAGGTCGTGGCACTGTGACCCGGGCAACTTTCCCGACATCCGGCAGACCGTCTTTTTTACGACTTTGACATCACTGAGCCAAGGAAAATCGATTGTTGGTTCGCGGTCGAGGGCCCTTGCCATAAAGCGACCCCAAACAGGAGCGGCTAGTTTCCCACCGGTCATCCCTCGTCCAAGAGAAATCGTTCCTACATCATACCCAAACCAAACCGAAGTCACAAGTTCCGGTGTGTAACCCACAAACCAAGCATCTCGAAAGTTATTAGTAGTTCCTGTTTTTCCGTAAGCCTTGCGATTCAGTCCATAGGATAAAACACCCCGACCCGTTCCTTCTTCCACAACATCACGCATCATGGAAGTGATGAGAAAGGCAGCTTCTTTGGAAATGATCTGTTTGCGGTCATCATCTTCATAGTCTTTGCGAAAGTCTTTGATGACTTTTCCTGCATTGTCTTCTACATACAAAACTGAGATAGGATTTACCGTTTTACCACCGGAAGCAAGAGCTGCATAGGCTCTTGTGAGTTCATAAGGTGTGAGTTCGAAAGATCCAAGTGAGACGCTGAAATTATAAGGAATGTCGCGGCCAGGTAGTTGTAAAAGTCCTCGTAAACTCTCCATTAGGTGAGATAGACCGACTTGTTCTAAGACCCGAACGGCTACAGAGTTTTTAGATTGTTCTAATGCCTTTCGTAACAAAATAAAACCAGAGTATTCGCTACTATAATTTTCAGGAGCCCATTCATCTCCATCTTCCATCAAATATTGAAGAGGGGAATCTGCAAACAGTGTAGCAGGTGTTACATTTTTTTCTGGATCTGGGTTTTTGCCAGAGTAGTCCATAGCCGCCGCATAGAGGATGGGTTTGAATGCAGAACCTGGTTGGCGGAAGGCTTGAAAGGGGCGGATTTGTTGGTTGTCGGAACGAAATCCCGATCCACCGACAAGGGCAGTGATGAATCCCGTATCAGGTCGAATGGCGATGAGGGAACCTTCTACCGGAAGGAGATGATCCTTTGTGGTTTGGGAAGTGTAGTTTTTATCGATCAAATCGCCAAGAAAATCATCACCCGTTAATAAATTCAGAGCAGAGAACTCGTCTCGTAAATCTTCTTGGTAAGCAGAAGAAAACGTACGTTCTGTCCTGGAAATACGAAATTTAAAATCAGGAAGGTCATACAAATCGGCAATTAAAGAATACCCACTTCCATACAAATCATCAAAGGCATCAATGTTTCGAAACGCTCTTTGGTTGGATTCTATGGTTTGTCTTTGAAGAGCGGGTAGAAGTGCTTTTTCTGCTTCCTCTTGGTGGCGGATTTGGATGGTAGAATAAATTTTAAGTCCACCGTTGTACAAACGACTGGAACCAATGGAACGGATTAAGTTCTTTCGAATGTATTCTGTTACATAAGGAAAACGATTGAGCCTATCAGAAAAAGCAGAATCGTTTGGGGAACGATTTAAATTGGTATAATATTCTCCAAGAGCCGCATATTCTTTTTCAGCATCGGCAACAGACATCCTTCCATTCTCCACTAACTTACGAAATACGACTCGCACTTTGTTCATACTGGATACGGGATTGACAATCGGACTAAACTGGGTGGGCCTTGTAGTAAGACTTGCAAGAATGGCTGCTTCTCCCCAACTCACATCTTGGACTTCTTTACGAAAGTAAAACCGGGAAGCCGCACCAACACCAATGGTTCCGTGCCCCAGTGGAATTTCGTTCAAATACACTTCTAAAATTTTATCTTTAGGATAAACAAGTTCGAGTAAAATCGCAAGCCAGGCTTCCCTAGCTTTTCTTGCAATGGATCTTTCGATGGATAAAAACTTGAGTCTTGCTACCTGTTGTGTGATGGTGGAGGCACCTTCTTTCACACGACCTGCCATGATGTTCACAACAAAAGCACGAGCAATTCCTTTTAAATCGATTCCATTATGTGAGTAAAAAGAATTATCCTCCGTGGATAAAAAACACTGGATGACCTTGTGCCGGTTATCCGAAGACAAAGTGTTTTCTTCTGGTTTTAGTTGTTCTAAATGAACAGGGATTCTTGAAAATTTATAATATTCTGCTATGGGTTCGTAATTCCCTTTGTCATTTAATCCATATAAGGTGGAAGGGATATCGTAAACGGCAGCTTCTTTTAGTCGAAAGAAATCCTTGATGGAACCTGTGAGTAAAAAAACATTCAAAACACCAAAAGCAAAAATGGCAATGGTTGTGTTTCTTAATTTTTTGTCTCCGGTCCAAATCCTTTCTGTGACAGTCCGAAACCAAATGATAAAATACTTTTCAAAGAGCCCAACGGGTTCTTGTTTCATAAATTTCCCTTAACTTTAAATCCACATCAAACGAGTGGAGAAAATTCCTTCATATGGTCAATTCCGTGGTAACGGAGACCAGTATCCAAATTATAACCACCGAGAGATTCCAGAATTTTCGATCTGCTTTCCGGAGAAAAACTATATTCGTAGGCTCTCGTTAAAATTTCTTTGCTGGCTTGGCTTGCTTGGTTCAAAAGTTCAATAAAAGAGTCGTTGAACTTACGTTTCGGGTCAGCGGGATAGAACCATTCCCTTTTTTCATCGTTCATAATCTTCGGATTGATGGTATCTATAGTAGGTAACATGAGCACACTAGCATTGTATTTATGAAAGGTAAGTGTATCCACTACGCTCACAAGCCCTCGCATAAATGCACTTCTGGAATCCAAAGTGGAGGTGAACCTGTAAAAACCCAAATAGGATTCGTTGAGAATATCACCTGGGATGATTTTTTTTTCGGAACCTAGGTAAGAAGAGGCAAACTCTTCTGGATATGTTTCTTTGATGGACTGTAACCAAAAATTCCAAAGTACAGGATCCATTTTATTTTTAATCCCAACGGTTCTATGGCGGATGTCAATGTACTGGGGGAAGTCGTATTCCCTGGCACTCATTCCCCATCGGTGGTTGATGAGAAGTGTGTCGAGTCCAAACTCAACCTTCATGTGGTTTACTTGTGCTTGGTAAGAAATTTTCTTATCGTTGTTATAGTAATCCCCTGAGATATAAAAGATATAAGGATGGGTTTGGATGTCCACAACGCAGTGACAAATATACCCTAAAGTAAAGGCCAAAAAACGGTCCCGGTAAAGTCCCATCTCCGTATCATGAACTTGATCAAGAAAACTTAAGATCAGTTCCGCAACATTGTGGTGGTGGGCAAGGTCACCGAAGAAAGCAGCTTTCTTTGTCCGTTTGGGTTGTAACACGTGATAGAAGTAAAAGATATCGGGGGCCACTGCACCTAGGTTGGCGTAAGAGGAAACATCGGGACGTGAAAGTAATGCGGCCATTCTACGTTGGGTCGCATTTCCATGTTCCAAATGTTTTTTCACTTGGGAGAGTGCTTCAATATGTGTAATCTTTCCTGCCATTTTCTACTTTTTTGACTTTATGGAATGGAACCTATTGAAAGGTTTATCTTAAATCCTATGACATCAATCGAAAAACTAAAGTTTTTGAAAGAAGACCAAGTAAGGTCTTTAGCAAAAGAATTCGGCACACCCATCTTTGTCTATTCTGAGAAAGAAATTGAACAAAAATGTGACGATACCTTGGCATTCCCTAATGCTTTCGGATTACAAGTCCGTTACGCCATGAAGGCCAATCCCAATTCCAATATCCTTCAAATCATGAAAAAGAAAGGCATCCTCATCGATGCTTCTTCAGAACATGAAGTGGTGCGTGCCCTCCACTTTGGATTCAAACCAGAATCCATTATGTTAACTTCCCAAGAATTTCCTAAGGCTTTTGAAGAACTCATTGGGAAAGGGGTGAAGTTCAACGCTTGTTCCCTCCGCCAATTGGAGGCATTTGGAAAGGTTTTTCCTGGAAAATCGGTTTCCATTCGTTTCAATCCAGGTCTTGGATCGGGTCATACCAAAAAAACGGATGTTGGGGGAGTCACCTCTTCCTTTGGAATCTGGCACGAAAAATTACCTGAAGTCAAAGCCATCGTAGAAAAATACAATATCGTTGTAGAAAAAGTCCACACTCATATTGGTTCGGGGAGTGATCCCGAAGTTTGGAAGGCAGTGGCCAAATATACTTTAGAATATGCAGAAGCTTTTCCTACGGTAACAGTAGTGAGCCTTGGCGGCGGATACAAAGTGGGTCGAATGGAAGATGAAAAATCCACCGACTTACAAAAGATTGGTGCTCCCGTGAAACCACAGTTCGAAGAATTTGCTGCCAAACATGGCAGAAAATTAATTTTAGAAATTGAACCAGGAACCTATCTCATCGCACTTTGTGGGGCACTTTTGACTACAGTAGACGATCTAATGGATACAGGCCCTAAAGGGTTTCGGTTTATGAAACTGGATGCAGGAATGGATTCAAACACCAGACCTTCGTTATATGGTGCAAGACATCCACTTGTCACTGTGAAAAAAGAAGGCGGGGTTCCGAAATCTAACGAAGAATATGTGGTTGTTGGTCACTGTTGTGAATCAGGCGATGTATTCACCCAAAAAGAAGGTGGAGAACCCATCACAAGACTTATGGGAGAAGCGGAGATTGGTGACTATGTAGTGATGGAAGCTGTTGGGGCCTATTGTGCCGGAATGTCCACAAAAAACTACAATAGTTTTCCTGAGATCGCAGAAGTATTACTTCGTAACAATGGTGAAGGAAAATTAATTCGTAAAAGAGAACCAGTTTCGGAAATCTTTAGAAACGAAATCCTCGTTGTCGAATGAACAATCTTTATGTTGTCCTGCTTGCTGGTGGGACAGGGACTCGGATGGGAACGGAAGTTCCCAAACAGTTTTTAAAACTAAGAGGTGAGTCACTCCTTCGGCATTCGGTCAAACGATTCCGAAGTTTTGGGCTCATCAAATCCATCACTGTTGTTTCTCATCCTGATTGGATTTTGGAAACAGAAAAAGAATTAAGTGATTTATTAGAATGGAATGACCGGATTGTGCCGGGTGGTGAGTCTCGCCATCTGTCTACGTTATGTGGAATTCAATCGATTTCCTATGATGCTAAGGATATTTTTTTTATTCATGATGTGGCTCGTCCCAACTTCAAACAAAAAGAACTCTATCAATTAGTGGAACAAACAAAAATTTTTGGTGGGGCCAGTATCATTTCCAAAGTCACGGAAAGTTTGGTACGAGTGGGGATCCACAAAAACTATACAGAGGAATCCTTAAAAAGGGAAGAAGTGTATGCAGTAAAAACTCCCCAGTCCATTGCTGGGTTTATGATTGCAGAACTTTTGACAGAGGGTTTGGATGCGGATATAAAAAAACATCCAACAGATCTTTGTACTTGGATGGGAAAACGAAGGGTAGGGATTGTGGAAACAGATCATCACAATATCAAAGTCACAAGCCCTGGAGATGCAGAGCTTGCAGACTCTTTGTTTTGGGAAGAACTACCGACCGTGGAATAATTTAAAACGTTGTTTCCAGATCCAGACGCGAAATAGGTTTTTGTTTTCTATCGTATCAATTTGAATTCCAAACCCGCTTGGTTTTCCATACTTTCCTTGTGGGTTGGACCAACGTACCACACCACCCACAGAAATTTCCCCAGACCTTGTTTGGATTTTTACATTACAAATTTGATCCTGTCCTAATACAGAACTGGATTCGATATACAAACCTTCCATAGAAACATTGAGTAAGGTTCCTTGGCAGATCTTGTTGTCGTTACCAGAAAAGTTTACTGGGTTGGATACTGGGTATCTCGGGGCAAAAACTCGAGATAGAAATGCTTCGTAGATTTGTTTTTCTTCTTTTTGATTGATCTGGAAGTAGAGTTGTACACCTGCAATTTCAGATCCATCACTCTCTTTGTCGATACGTACAATTTTTGCATGGACCGAGATGGAAACAGGTTCTCTATTTTCTTTTTCTAACTTTAAGAGAAGATTGATTGGGTCTCCGACTTTTAGAAAATGATGGAGGGGGATTGGGATTAAGATTCCGTTTCTGGAAATATTAATTGTTTGTCCGTCACCTTCGCGTTCGCCGTCAGCATTGGCCCAATGGAAAGGAATGGGATGGGTTTCTCTGTATTTGATCCTCCATCCGCGACGTTTTCCACTTAAGTAGGGAGCTGCAATTTCTCTTCGTAAGAAATAAAAGACAATTCCAAGAAGAACTGTGGTGATCGCCATATTCCAGATGACATCGGATGTGTGGATGCGGATGCCTGCTAAGAAAATCTTCTTACCTAGAGTGACAGACAAAACCATCCAAACATTATATGTGAGGATGAGAAAACTAAAACATAAGAACAGATAATACCCAAACTTCTTTTTGGTGATGAGGCCATAGGCAATGATGGCACTGAGAGCGGAAAGAACGTACTGCCAAGGTTGGATTCTAGAAAGGATCATACTGAAATGTTCCAAATCCAAATCGTATAAAGTTGCAATGGCAAAGAAATTGAGGAATGGTACGGCAAAAAAACCGAACGTAACCAATAGAACGGGGATGGGGTAGTTGAAGAACCGCAAAGTCACCCGAAAATCAAATTCGATTTTGATTGTTTAGTCAACTTATTTTTAAAACTTAGGGGTTTCGAGAAGGAGATCCTATCTCAACTCTGAGCCTCTGGTTCTACTGAATCTGGTGTTTTGTCCTCATTACTTGTGACAGATTCTGTGGAAATTGGATCTGGTCGCAACGTGGGCATTTCGTTGATCAAAGTATGTAACTCTCTTTGTCTTTCTGAAATTCCATCTTCTACTGATGTTAGGCGGTTTATGATGCTATGAAGGATGACTGATAGAAAACCTGGGCTTTCTTTTCCCATAGCAAAAAAGATATCTTTTGTAATGACTCCCACTTTGGTATCTTCAGCAGAGGCAACAACTGTCGCAGCTCTAGGTGATGGGTAAACAAGAGCCATTTCTCCAAAAAATTCCCCAGGCCCAATGTCCCGAACATATTGATCTTCTCCTGAGGCTTTGCGTTTGAGAACTTGGAGCCCTCCGGCAAATACAAAAAACATCTTCCCGTTACTCTCTTCTCCTTCTGAAAACACTTTGGTTCCTGGAGAAAAATGGTCGATGCGGACTTCTGTGATGTACTTTCGCAAATGGTCTACATTCATTTTTCTTCTTCCTTTTTGAATTCTTCTAACATTTTATCGAGTTCCGTAAGCCTTGCTTCCGCTCTATGGAGTTTTTCTACCGTACTTTTGGTGAGTTGGAATAAAAAATGCGTATTGATACGAGCTAATTTTTCAAATTGGTCATCCCTAAGAATTCCGACCCTGGCATTGGCAGAAACGACGCTGATGGTCATGGCCCTTGGTCTTCTTGTCAGAAGCGAAAGTTCTCCAAAAAACTCACCCGGTCCAAGTCCCTTGATGATCTCTTGGGTTCCATCTGGCAACCGTTTGGTGACGGCAAACATTCCACTCATGATACAATACATACTTCCATCATGAGGATCATCTTCACGAAAGATGACATCCCCTCGCAAATACACTTGCGTAGAGATATTTTGCATAAATTCCAGTATGTTCATCGGGTTTGTCCTATTGGTATCTGACATGAGAATAAAAATTCAAAACAAAGGCAAGAGAATCACAAAAACTCACTAGACAGATTTCCCTAGTACAAAAACCTGCTTATACAACCACAATGCGGGCGTGGCGAAATTGGCAGACGCACCAGATTTAGGTTCTGGCGCCGTGAGGCGTGGGGGTTCAAGTCCCTCCGCCCGCATAACAAACTTTCCTCAAAACAATCCAAACATTCGATCCAATACGAACCTAGGGACTTGATCAGTGACGCGAGCATCAACTGTGACGACCCATAGGGAGTCATAGTTGATGCAAGTTTGCCTGGATGGCAAACGCCGAGCGTTCACCGTGCCTCGAAGCGTAGCAAACACAGGAAGTGTTTGCAGCGAAAGAGGCAAGTCCTGGAGTAACTTCCTCTCAAGATAAAATATCTATCGAATTCAGTTTCAAGTTTCTAAATGACAATGATGATTGATTTACAAGATCACAATTTCCTCAATCACTGAATTGCCCCCATTGTCAACCCATATGTGCAGTTGCATTGTATACTAAAGTTCGATTACTTCTGATTTTCATCTGAAAGTTGTCTCTCGAAACTTACTTCTTTTAAAGAGACAACCAAATGTTCTTTTGATTTTTTTTTAAACCATATTTTAGATAAGTTGTTTTGCTGGGTGAGATCATTCAAACGGAAGGGTATAACATATGTTCTACATAGAAAATTGATATATTCTAATTTTCGTTTATCGAAGTAATCTGATTTTTTAACACTATTTCTATCAACCAAGAAAATAGCTTGATTTTTAATATTTGTTTTGATCTAACAGGCAGTATGAAACGACGTTATTTGATTTCCTTTTTCTTGATGATAATCTGCCTTTTTCAATGTAGTGGTAATACATTAGATTTGAATAAAAAGGAAAAATCGAATCAAGATGATACGACTTTGTTTTTAGGTGCGATCGGCTTTGCAGTGAGTAGAGGCTGTTTGGTGAATTTGCCAACGGGAGAGAGTTATTCGGCTCCCAATATGACATTAACGACAGAAAAGCTATATTTGGGTTTCCGGACTCAACCTGCAATTAGTACGATTACCGTTTCTTTAAAAGCAAATCAGATAGTACATATTACTTCAACGAATACGCCACTAAATGCAACATATTTCGGATATTTTAAAGCACCTAGATGCCCCATTGATTCAAGTTTGAGTAAAGTATATCCAATTAATACGGTTCCATTTCATATTGTTGAGAATACAGCTAACTCTATTAAGGTATATTCTGATGTTGATGGTGATTACGTTTTATACATTGAGTTAGATTTTTATGATAAAACCATAACATACAAGAATGATATTTATGCCAAAAAGGAATAGATGATCTATCCACTTTTATGGATACAAGCCTTCCGATGGATGAACCAAATCCTTATCTTTGAAAGGAATGTATCTCTTGTGCGACTAAAAAGTTTTCCAAATAGAGTTGGCAGTTAGAAAGATATAAATACCTTGTGCGAACTTTCCAGAAATACGTTCCCGGGTTTAGGGTTTGTAAGTCGATGGAACATTCAGTCCCACTGCAATCGGAAGTTTTTTCAATACTTTCAAAATTTTGACTCTTAGAAAAATCGATTTTATAGTTTTGAAATTTGCCAAGATATTCTTCTGCATAGTAAATGGTTGATCCATTACCTTTCTCATTTATAGGATCTCCGGGTTTTGGACAGGTCGCATCTCCTGTGGGAATTTCAACCGATACGGGGATACTTTCATTATTTTTTCCGATAAACTTGAATTTAAAAGTAAATTCGTTTCCTGTGACTTCGATTCCTTTCGGTTCCAGTTGGATGATTTGTTCATGAGCTAAATTAAGTAGAAAAAAAATGTCACGTAAGTCGGATCTACCTTGAGGATGAGATGTGTTGATTAAGGCAATGATTGGTAATATTAGAATGTATATTTTCTTTTGAATCGACTTTTGAAAAACTAAACGAAATTTGTGGAATATCAAAATACTAAAAAATGTAAGAGGTAGTAAAAATAAATCGGATTTGTCTGCTAAATTCATGGTTTCGTTAGAATGAATCCATGAATAAAATTTGTTATTTGATTCTTGGGATAAGTTAATCCAAATAAAGATAATGTTTGTTAGAAGAATTGAAAACCAAAAGAAGATAATCGGATTGATTCTTTTGGAAAAAAGAGAAAAAATTCCAGTTAAGATGAGTGGTGTGAATGTAAGCCCAATAACATCTGAAATTTTTCCGGTGATCCACCCAGGAAAAAATATTTTGAAAACGGAATCATTGGCGATCCAAAGAAGGCAGAGTAAAAAGAAAAAAAAGTAAGTTAATCTATTTTTGTTCATTAAAAATTTCCATAAAGAGGTTTTTCAAATTCGAAAAAATTCGCCACTTTGAAAGTGCAGTTTAACAATCGATTTGCAGTGATATGGACTACCATTTCGGAAACCGCCTGTGTTGTGTTTTTGGGATATGTGGGACAGGGAATTGCCAGAATACTTCGGAGACAAGCACTCACGGCTCTTTTTTCGTAATAGATACTTTTGTTTTGGTTGTCAGGGCTTGGATCCTCATCGTTCCCAATCTCTGAATATAAATAAGATTGGAATCCTTCCAGTTGGCAACTTAATGTTTTGATCATTGTGTATGCCGCGATTTTGTCTTCTGTCTCCTTTTTGGAAATTGTTAGGCTTGTGTTTGGATTGTCTATGGGAAGTCTACACGCGAAAAGACAAACTAACGATACTAAAGCGATACGAATCGGAACGGTCATTTTATTCTTCTTTTTGCTATTTATTTGATTTTTTTCACTTTGGTCTACGAATAATTTTGATTTGAAAATAAAGTTTTGTTTACAATCCACCTAACGAAAATGCCCTAAATTGTTTTTTGTCGATAGAAATTGAAAATCGATGGAAAGATTGACTCTTTATCAGTATTTGTTTATATAAGAATAGAATTAAAATTTTGGTGGTCTAGGTGAATTGGAAATGAAAGAAAGTATTAGAATCTTTGCGATCAAGTTGATGTTGTCACTCATTGCAGTTTCGGCCTCAGTCGGGTGCAAATCCAAAGAGGAAACAGGTTCAGGCTCTAAGGCCTGTTCTGAATCCTGGAAACTATACCAAACATGTTTGATCATCAATGATAATAAATTAAACTTTTGTGAACCTCAGAGGAATGGCATTGTGATGTCTTGTGGAATGATGTAAATAATTTGATGGTTTTGTTTTACGAAAATGAATGAGCTGTCTTTTTTGAATTGTATTTCATCATCAATTATATACTAACTTAATCAAGTTTTGGAGCGAAAATGAAAAAGGTAATTTTGATTTTAGTGATGTTTGGGTTGGGTTTCATTGGATGTAAAAAAGAAACAAATTCAAACTTAGATTCTACGCAGACAGAAAGTAATCCAAAGGAAACTAGTAAAAGTATGAAAAATACAATATCGATTGTGGAGATTCCTGTTTCGAATATGGATAGGGCCATCAAGTTCTATCAAACGATCTTAAATGTTTCCATAGAGAAGATGGCTATGGAGGATACAGAACTTGGTGTGATCCCAGCCGATGAAAACTCTGTGAGTGTAGTTTTAGTCAAAGGAAAGGACTATACTCCCACAAAGAATGGAATCATGGTTTATCTGAATCTGGGGGATGATTTGCAGCCTGCTTTAGACAAAGTGGAAAAAAATGGAGGAAAGATCGTTCTCCCAAAAACTTTGATTAGTCCAGAGATGGGATATTACGCATTCATCATTGATACGGAAGGAACTAAGATCGGTTTCCATTCAGCAAAATAAGATTTCAAGGAATGGGGAATCAAATCTTTGCCGTGTTAGATTTTGTTTGGTTTAGAATTTAATGTTGTTTTAGTTTGATTCCCTGCACCAGCGATAAGAGCGGAAATCCTTTTGCAAAGCAAAAGATTGAAGCGGATAGCGCGGTCGCATACTCTGTGGATTTTGGTTCACCAAACGATGGCGAGGTGCCCCCGGAAAAAATGTGTATTTATTTATAAAATTAGATAATTCCCAAATACTTCTTTGTCTTCGTCAAAAATGCCCAAAGATAACCCTCTGCTTTGATTCTCAATTCAGCAATCGTATTCCCCAAAGAAGTCCCTGCTGGTGGGGAAAGAGTTTGGCTTGTCACTCCACCGTTAAATAAGTTTTGGCTCGCTGGTACACCGCCCCGAATGCTATGAAAGGTATACACTCGATTGGCGGTCAATGGTTCCGAGATCACGATGTCTTGGAGCCCATCTGCATTAGTGTCTTGGAATGTTAAACCCATAGAAAAATTGCTACCAGCATTCGAACCAGAAAATAAACTATCGGCAGATCCCCCTGCACTTAGGTTCATATTGCGAAATCCGGTAATTGGATCATTTAACAATAAGTAAACGTCACCAATTCCCGAACTAGCACCTGTGGCTCCAATTAAAAGATCGGGCAATCCATCGCCATTTGTGTCGCCGGATGCTAGGTTTCCTCCGAAAGAACAATTAGTACTGTTACAACTTGTTGTGGGTGGGCCGATCAGTGTCGCCACTGGTGGATTTGGATAGGGGATTGTTGAATCACAAGTAGAAAGGTATACAAATACAATGCCTTGTCTTGAATTGAAGTTTGGTCCACCTACAGCGAGATCGATACAACGATCGGAATTAAAATAATCCAATACAAAACTTGCTCCAAAAAGACAACCAAGACCAGCTGCACAACCAGGGGAAGGTTCCAGTGGAGCAACTAGAATTTGTTGTGGGGTTGTTGGCAATGATCCTTGATTGGAAATAAAAATATAAATCCTTCCCCTATTTAGGGAGTATGTTGCTGCACTGACAACAAGGTCTAGAAAACCATCTCCATTCACATCTCCTGTATAGGCAAGAGAGCCAAAATTATCATCTGGATTAGGAACAGTCGCAGGATTTTTAAAAACAAAATTCGCTGAATTCGTGTTTTGCGATGAGATTCCATTTGTGCCCTGGCTATAGAAAATAAATAATTCGTTTTCCCAAGGCGATGCAAATATCCCATCATCATAACCGTCGTTATTGATATCAGCTCCGATGATATTGGTTCCAAATCTTCCACCACCTGTCACTCCATCGAGAATCGCATCTGCTGATCCGCCTGCATTTAGATTTTGAGAAGGAATTCCTGACTGACCTTGGCTTAAAAATAAATAAGCTCTTCCTGTCGTAAAATTATAAGCTTGAGCACCAATTAAAACATCCGCATACCCATCTCCATTAAAGTCCCCCGATCCGATGCGACTTCCGAAATAGGTATCCGTAAGTTGGCCATCAGTCAGTGTTGAATCAGGCGTTGTCCTTAGTTGTTTGGTTAAGGAGTTAATTCTGTACACATAACCATATCCTTGGACATTATTGGCAGGCGTCGCCGATACAATCAAATCGGGATACCCATCTCCATCCGTATCATGATTCGTTCCTTTACGCACTTGGATGGTATTGGATCTTTCGTAAGGAATGTGGGCATAGATGGTATGAAGGCTGCCATAGGTCCAAAAAGTACCAGTAACCGCTTTTGCAGGAAGTGCGTATCGCCAGGTTCCGTTGACCACTGGCACTTGGATGGGTGGTGCCCCATCAATTCCAACATTCACAAAAGTTATGCCCTGGGGCACGGTTCCCACAACAAACCCTGTTTCGACGATAGAGTGGTTGGTTAGGTTGGAGATGGTAACCGTTGACTCAGGAAGTAAGGCCAAATATACATAGGGAGACCACTTTTTCAGAAGGTCATTGTCAGGGCAGAGGAAATTGGATGACTTCATCAAACATTCAATCGGTGGGTGGGTGAGAGGGTTTGTCCAACAACCGAGGAAGCTAAAGGAGATAACGAATGCTAGAAACCGAAGACCGGGGTTCCATTTTTGAATGAATGTTTTAAATCCCGTCATTTAGAAAGCCTAACATTGTGTTGATGTTAGGTTTGCGGAGCCGGAGCGCAATAATTTATTATTATATGGATTTTTTATAATTGAGAAGCACAGAGCCGCTAGCAAAGGTTCTTGTCGATTCGAGTTCTAAGACTTGATTGGATTTTAATCCACCAAATAAAGATTCTCCTTTTCCAATGGCAATGGGGTCAATCATCAGTGAGTAATGGTTAAGAAGACCCATTTCCGAACACTGACGGACAACTTGTCCACTACCTAGGATTGTCATATGCAATCCTTTTGCTTTTAAATTTCGTATTTCCTCGATTCCATTGGGTGTTAGCACTTTCGTATGGTTCCAAGTCGTCTCAATTTGTGAATGCGAGATGACTAGTTTCTGAACATTTTGCATTTGTTCTGCGACAATCGGGAATAATTGGAAGGCATCTTTGCTTGTCCAAAATGATTCCATCATCAGAAAAGTCCGTTTCCCAAAAACCAAAGTGTTTCCTGAATTTAAGTTATCTTCTGAAAATTGGGATTCTTCGGGGCCATGGGAATGCCAGGAGATATCTTCGTTTTCCCCTTTATAAAATCCATCGAGGGATAAAAATAAAAATGCAGATAAAGATCCTTGGGTTTTCATCAGTTTTTCCTAATGTATATTTTCGAAATAAACTTAAGTTACATTTTAGTTTCAGTATAGAATGGTTTGAAAGTTATTTACAAATCTGAGTTTAGTCTATAAAAAATTAACATAATGATGTTTTTAGCTCACTTCGTTTTTTAAAAAATGTTTCGATGTCTTTTAGGAAAAATCTTGGATTTTTTAGGAGAATCCTTTCAAGAAAATTAGGTAAATAAAAAATAGAATCTAAGAAAATATCTTTTCTTTTGTATTTTTTAAGTCATGATCTTTCGCATGAGTTTTTTTGAAAGTTTGAAAGCCGTCGCAGCTCAGGCAGTAGAGCTAGTACAAAACAATCCACAAGTGGTTTCTGGGATACAAAAGATCATAGAAGAGAATGGTGGAGTTTCTGGAATTGTCCAAAAGTTTAAAGACAAGGGTTTTGCAGAAGCCGCATCCTCCTGGGTAGGAACTGGAGACAATGTGAACATTGGTGCCGCCGATGTAATGAAAGTTTTGGGGAGTGATTCCGTTAAGGAACTCGCAGGAAAAGTGGGTTTGGATTCTGAAGCCACAGCAGGTCTTATTGGAAATTTATTACCAATGGTGATTGATAAACTTTCCCCAGACGGAAAAGAACCAAGTGGAGATCTTACTTCACAACTTTCCTCTTTAGCTTCTCTATTTACAAAATAAAGTGGAAACATTATTTTATACCCACCTATGAAAAATTAGGTGGTATTTCCCTCCAAACCCCCATACAATTTGTCTTGCCAAATTTACTTTTGAAAAAAATTCTTCCTTCCATGAAGAAATTGTTCTTAGTTTTCTTAACTTCCTTGGTTTTGTTTCAATGTAAAAAAACACCTACGATTGAAATCGGTCAAAATGCATTTATTTCTGCAACGGTTCTGAATGCTCGGAAAACTCCGACACTCGATGGAGAAAAAGTGGGAAAACTAAAACTGGGAGACCAGGTTAAGGTTTTGGAACGTTCGGAAAAGGATGTGGAAATTGATGGGATTTCTGCTTATTGGTACCGAGTGCAATCGCCTACAATCACCGGTTGGGTGTTTGGTGGGTATCTTTCCATTACGAAAGTGGAATCTCGGGAGGCCATGATTGCTGCCGTTCAAGGAAATTTTGTTTTTTGTACCATTCCAGATCGATTGGACTGTTCCCATACAATTGAGTTTGATGGAGAAAGTTTTATTTACCGTGAATTTAATCAATACTCTGGCATTAGTGAAAAACTAGAGGGAGTGTTTGATGTATATTCCGACCATTTGGTTTTGGATACAAAATCGAGATTGGTCCGTCCTTCCATTTTCATCCAATTCCCACAAACAGAGGAAGAAAGAACTGCTTACAACAATGCCTATTTCGGATATTCCGATTCGGATGAACATTTGGTTTCTCTTAGTACATACCCAGTTGCGGGAAAACTGGATTTGTATTTTTATGTTTGTAACGACAAACTCTCGTTATTAAAAGAGAAAAAAGAAATAGATTCTGCTTGCAAAACGGAATATGCTTTTACTAAATCTTCTTACTCTTCTCCTTAAAGGATTCATTCCTTAACATCGTATTCGTTCGATGTGTGTTTGGATTTTTCCAATCCAAAATTCTTTTTTTAGATTCGGCAGGAATCTTGTTTAAAAACTCCTGCCAATGTTTTTCCTCCAAAACAGAATAAAAACCAGGCAAATATTGTATCTTTGTATCTTTCGATAAATTGGTTTTATATTCTTCGGCGGAGACTCCATACGCGATCCTGTAGAGGGGTCGATTTTTATGTTTTTCTTCCGGTAAAAAATGGAAAGCATCTCCTGCTTTATGATAACAAATAAAATAATCAAATCCTTGGTGAACAATGATGAGAGTGTCTTTGGGAAATTGGAACAAAGGAAGTAAAATTGAATAAAGTTTATAATCTTGGTTGTTGAATTCTTTCCCGCGGTTCATTGTAAAATACTGATAAGGGAGAATCAAAACACAGAGTAGAGTGACCATCCACTTTGATTTGATTCTGGTCAAACTAGGAATTATGAGAATTGTTCCTGGAATAAAAATTAAAAGGAACATTCGAAAGGGAAAACTAAATGCTGTATAACTAAAGATAGGAAGTGATAATAAAAAATATAATACAACCAGTTTGTCGTAAAAGGATTTTTGAAAGTGTTCCAGTTTGGATCTCGTAAAAAGATAAAAGATCGGAGATAAAAAGAATAAAATTTGTTCTAAGGCAAATTCTGGATAAAGTTTGGTATATTGATAAAAGGGAGATAAAAATTGAAACTTAGATTCTTCAAAGAGGATCGTCTTTAGATCTTCCCAGTGAAGGAGGTTAGGAAAAATAATCGTTAGCCCGAGCAAAAGGATAGCAATTCCAATGGCAAAATAAATCCCATAAAGTTTCTGAAACCGAACTTGTTTTAGAATCCAAGGAATCAAAAAACAAAGAGCGATCCCTGCAGTGATTTTATGGCTTAAAAATACCAAACCAAAAATGAAAACCAGTCTTAAGTAATGTATGGGTTTTCTTTGGTTTCCCATTTTTTCCAAAATCAAAATTTCTGTTAAAAACAGAACAAAGAATAAAATTCCGCCTAAGTTTTTGATAAAGTTAAAACTAAAATGGGGGAGAAAGGACGAGGAAACTAAAATAAGTCCAAATAGTAAGGATGTGGAAACTTGGTTTGTCAAATGGACGGCTAATCGGTATCCTGCTAGGAATAAAAATCCAACAAGTAAAGAAACAAATACTTTGTTTGTTACAACAATATTGGTTCCTAATTTTGAAAAATAAACAAGTCCATATAAAATAGGTGAGGCATCTGGACTAAAGAACCTTCCTTTGGTAATGTAGGAATTGACTTGAGCCGCATAGTAGTATCCATCAGCCCCGAAGGCAAAAGTAGAACTCAGTTGGACTATGAGTTGTAACGTTACTAGGAAAATAAAAAATCCTAGAAGTAAAACTTTCTTTTTATAATCGGTAATCATCGGAAGAACAAAGAACGAGTTCGCCATGTTCTTTTGATTCTATAAAGACCTGGACGTTCGAAAATCCATTTTTTGTTGTTTGTTGGAAATGTAATTTGTTTCGTTTGATGGGTTCGGGGCTTTTGATGCGAAAAGTTAGTTCGGATGTTTTTAATTCCCAAGAAAAAAATAGAGGAAAGGGATATGTGTTTTTGATTCGTAAATCTTTTGAAGGATAGACCACAGAAGCATCGGTTCCCAGTGGGGTGAATCTAGTTTCTTCGTTATACAAATCACGACTGTGAGGGAAACGTTCTAAAATTTGGAGACCCAGTTCTAAGGATAGATAATAAATGATCCCTGACAATTGGCAAAGACCGCCTGCTACTTCTGAACTTACCATTCCATTGCGGATCACCCGCCCTTCCGTGTAACCTTTAGGAGCAGTTGGGTTTCCGATTTCATTCCAAAAAGAGAAAATTCTACCTGGATCTAACACGCGTTCGTTTATTTTGTTAATAGCAATCTGAAGGTTTTGGAGTTTTCCTTCCTTCATAGGTGATTCTAATATAGGAAGTGTGAGTACCGTTTCAAGAGACCAATTGGATTTACTTTTGGATACCGGTTTTAATCCAAACAAAAAATAATCTCCTTTTAGGATGGCACAGATCCATCTTTGAAAGGTTTTCATTTTTAGTTTCATGGATGGAATCAAAGTTAGAATGTTAATCCAAAGAATTCAAAAAACTTCTGTGAAACTTCGGTCTGGATTCATGATATAAGAGCCCTTGTAAGGGTGGGGAGGGTGGTTGCCCCAGTCGTTTGGAGAAAGAAGGGAAAAATAAGAACCACTTTCTTTTTCATACAAATGTATGGTTTGTCCTGGTTTTTTTTCAAACTGGCAACGAGCTTTGTGTAGTTCAATATCTTTTTCTGCACGTTTGAGAATGAGTTCAGCTTCTTCTTTCAAACGGCGGATTTGGTTTGCAATGACCTCTAGTTTTCCATGTAAATGTAGTTGCACCGACTCTTCTGCAAGTTCGATTTCTTTAGCGCGATCCACAAGACTGATACTTGGTGCAAGCCTACTGGTACCATAAGTAAGGCTATGATGGGGTGTTTCCTGTGTTTCCATTCTAAGGATTAGAGAATCGTCAATTTTTAAATTTGCAATGAATTTCCGAATCGAAAATTGGGGTTAGATAGAAAAAGGCCTTCCTAAAATCACTTAGGAAAGCCGAAGGCCAAGGTTTTTGACGATCTCTATTTTTAAGATAGCGGTTGGTAACTCACAACCATAGCTTTAGATTTGATTTCTTTCGGCATGGAAGTTTTAGAAAGAGCCTTGGAAAGAGTTCCTTTGTCTTTGGATTTTCCCATTTGGACTACAAAGAATCCATTTTTCACAACTATGAATGTTTTTGCAGGCAACTTACCATGGTTATCCGATTTTAGTTGGGATAAAAATGTTTCCGCTGACTGTCTGCTAGTGAAAGCCGCTAGCTGCACAGTAAATTGTTTTCCTTCCGATTTAGATGAACTCACAACTTGAGAATTAGTTTTTTGTGATTTGGATGGTTTAGACGTAGGCGCTAAATTTTTGAAACTTTCCGCTTTGTTTGCGGAAACTTTTTTTTCAGAACGTTTGGTTAAATCCACAACTTGTTGTTTTTTCTCATCTTCTTCATCTTTGGCAGTTGAAGTTTCCACAAAGTAAGGATTGTTTCCTACATCTGCCATCGGAATCTCTTGGGAGAGATTTGTTTGTTCCTTTGTTTTGGTTCCTTGGACCAGGGCAGAGGCTACATTCGTTCCAGCGGTAACTTCTGTTCCATTTGTCCCTGTTGGTGCCGGAATGGATTGATCGCTTACCTCTGTGTTTGTTGGGATTGTTTCCAAGGCCTTAGCGCGAGTTAAAGTTTCTTCCGTTTTTCCTTTCCCAACAGAAACTCCTAAAAAGAAAATCGAAAAAAATAAGGCAAAAAGAAAGAGGGATAAAACTCCAATTCTTTGTTTATCTAAGTTGATTACGTAAAATACTCTTTCTTTCATTTTTTAATCCTTTTTTTGATTTCTGAATCTATGATGACAATTTGTTCTTTTAACTTTTCCCTTTGATTATCGTTCGTTACGACAAAATCGGAGAGAGACTTTTTTTTCTCTAAATCCATTTGGGAATGATTCCGTTTTTGAAAATCCACGTAATCCATCCCGCCGCGTGATTGCACTCTTTCCCAGGCCACTTCGGGACTTACCGCAACGGTGACAGTAAAGTCGCAGAGGGTGTGAGCATCTGTTTCGAATAAAAGGGGGACTTCCCAAGCAACGATGCTTCCTTCTTTTCTGGAACCCAGAAATTCGTGAAAGGTTTTGCGGATCATGGGGTGTAGGAGTTCGTTCATAGCATTTAGCTTTGATTTGTCGGAAAATGCTAATTCTGCAATTTTTGCCCGAATGGGTACCCCGTTTTCATCTAGGATGGATGGTCCAAAAATTTTTACGAGTTCTGGTAGAACTGGGCTATTGGGTTCTGTGAATCCACGTGCGATGGAGTCGGAACTAATGGTTTCGGCTCCCAACTCACCAAACATAGCAAGTACAGTGGATTTTCCTGATCCAATGGATCCGGTAATTCCGATCAGAGTTTTGTTGTTATGTTTTGGAGTCACGGGTTTATAACATAAAAAACCCGTGAAAGTACAAGTATTTTTTTGTGCTAAATTAGAAAAAAAATACTAAAGTATTTGGAGCTTAGTTTTTTGAAGTTTGTAAATTGTAAATCCAGTCTTGTACAAGTTTGGCGGACAATTTTGGATCTTCGATCATGGGTGCATGGCCCATATTTTCCAGAAGAACCGTTTCTAGTTTTGTTTTCATTTTCTTTTTTAAAACATCCATTACTGTATAATGGATGACCTTGTCTTCTTTTCCCCAAATCACAATGGTGGGTGCTTGGATCGTATCCAGTTTTGTTTCCAGGAAATAACCTTCTTTTCTGATTTGTTTGAGGATGGATGCATTCCAATCTCTGTTCGCAAAACTTTTATTGGCAAAGTAAGATTTTAAAAACGAAGGTAGGTAAGGTGGTTTGACAAAGGTAAATGCGAGTAACCGATCAAAGTCTTCGGGGCTTGTGACAAGGAGTGGGCTTGGTTTTCCTTGTTTATCAATCAATTGCATTTCGCTTGGAGTAGGGCTTTTGATTCCAGCGTTATCAAATAGAATCAAAGATTTTACTTTTTTTGGATATTTGGCAGCAAAGATTCCGGCAATTCCCCCACCCATCGAATTCCCCGCGATATGAAATTCTTTTAATCCTAAGTTTTCCGTGAATGAATAAAGTCTATCGGCCTGGGCTTCTTGTGTGTAGCTTAATCCTTCTGGTTTGTCAGATTCGCCAAATCCAGGAAGGTCGGGAGCAATCACTCGGATACCTTCGGGTAGGTGCCTAGAAAATCTAGTCCAGTGGTCTTTATCTCCACCAAAGCCGTGTACCACGACTAAGGTTTCGGCTTCGCCAGGTTTTTCTGTATAATTCCAATTCAGTCCATCGATTAAAACAGATTTTGATTTTAAATTCGATCTGTATCTTTCTAGGCTAATTCCTGTTTTGTGAAGGGTCGACGTACAATTCGCAAATAAAAAAATCGATAGGATGATGGTGGTAAATGGTTTCCCGTAGGTTTTCATTGTGTCCTCACAAAAAATATAAAGGTTCGTTGACAGAGGGATCTGGAAAAATACCTTGGTCGTAACCGAAGGCCCTGTAGCTCAGTCGGTAGAGCAGAGGACTGAAAATCCTCGTGTCGGCAGTTCGATTCTGTCCGGGGCCACGGTTGCCTAATTTCCAGCCTTTCTCTCTTCTCCCATCGTCCAAAGACCTAAAAATTCATTCTCTTCTACCTTCTTACAAAGTTCTGGCTTATAGAGTTTTTTTACCGGTGGTTTTGGATAAATATGAATCTCGTCATTGTCTGGGATAAAGGTGAGCATTCGTAAAATTGTATCTTGGCCTTCTATTTCATACATAGTGTAAGACATTCCTTTTGAGGGAATGATTTGTGAAGTTTCCAGATATTTGCGTGTGTTTTCTGACATAGTATAGACCTTGTTTCTCGTTCCTCTTCTTGCAACCAAAAACTTGTTATTTAAGTTTTTCGTTTTTTTAAGAATATCCTAGAGAACTGAATGAGTTTCTCTTTAATTTTGGGTGAAAAACCAACTGATACATTCAAGCGAAAATGACTGTCCCAATGTTTGGAAAGTCCAAAAAGAGAACCAGGTGCAATGGCCATTCCGATTTTTTTGGATTCAATTAATAGTTTATCACCATCTAACGGTGATTTGATCCACAATACGAATCCTCCCTCTGGTTTTTGAATTTCAAGAATACCCTCGCTGTAAAAGGACAAAAGTTTAAAATATTCTTCCGTGAGTTTTTTATACTCCGATCGTAAGAATTTTAAATGCCTTTCGAATGTTTGTAATTTCAAAAATTGAAGGACTGCCATTTGGGTAGGATTATTTTCTGAAATTTTATAGGCTCTTGTTCGTTTGGAAAGTTCACGAATGCCCGTTTTGGAGGCTACCCAACCGATTCTAAGACCAGGGGCTAGTGTTTTTGAAAACGAAGAACAAAGATAAGACTTCGGACCTTTAGGTTCTTGAGGAAAATAACTCACTAAAGGTTTTGGCCTAGTTCCCCAAAAATACAAATCTCCATAGATATCATCTTCTACCAAGTGGATTCCATATAAATAGGAAATTTTTGCCAAACTTTGTTTGGAAGTTTCACTCATCAAAATTCCATTCGGATTATTGAAGTTAGCCGAGAATAAAAACACTTTTGGTTTATGGCGTTTGATTAGTTTTTCATATTCATCCGCAGAGATTCCTTCCTCTTTTCGATAGGGAATTTCTACTACTTTAAGTTTTAGGGTTTCTAAAATTTGAAATAAACCAACGTAAATCGGTGAGGGGACTATGACTGTGTCGCCTGGTTCTGTGACACTGAGTAAAGAAAATGTAATGGATTCTGTACATCCACTGGTGATTTGAATTTGTTCCGAGTTTACCCTGTAACCTTGGAATGAGATTCGTTTACTTATCCAATCTCTAAGCCCGGAGTTTCCTTGTAAGTCCCCATAAGAAAAAATCTCTTTGTATTGGAGTGCTTTTTTAAAAGAGGAAACGATCCCTCCCAGTGGTAGATAAAAATCAGAAGGAATTGCTGCTCCAAAAGAGATAAGTTTTGGATCCATTACGGTTCGCATAATTTGTTGGATCCGATCATCAGCTTCTACAGCTGGATAAAATTCGTTTTGAGGCCCAGAAATGACGGAACTGATATTTGGATGTACAAAGTATCCGGACTGAGGAACTACATAAATATATCCTTCTTCTTCTAAAATTCGGTAAGCTTCTTTGGCTGTGGTGAGACTACAGGATTTCAAATTTTGAATTTCCCGAAGGGAAGGGATTCTTTCTTTTTCAGAATAATACCCTGATTGGATTTCTTTTTTTAAATCTTCGGCAAGTTGTTTGTATTTTGTCATAAGATAACTGTATCCTAATAGATACTATAAACTGTATATGGACAGTTGCGGTTCTTTTTGTTATTCTATTACTATGGAAACGGAACTGCCAACTATTTTTTCAGCGAAACGAACTTCTTATGTTCGGACTTCTGTCATTCGCGAAATTTTAAAATTAACGGTAGAAAACTCGGATATCCTTTCCTTTGCTGGAGGACTTCCAAATCCCAGTTTATTTCCGAAAGAAGTTTTAAGCTCTGTGATGGAGTCTGTTATCCAAAACAATTGTTCGACTGCTTTACAATATGGAGATTCGTCTGGATATGAACCTTTACGAATCCAAATTGCAGAAACGTTAACAGATCTACCTTGGGTTTCATCTAGTTCAATATCCATCACACATGGTTCCCAACAAGGTTTGGACATTTTAGGAAAGATATTTATGGATTCCGATACCAATGTGTTATTGGAAGACCCAGTGTATTTGGGTGCCTTACAGGCATTTTCTCCATACCATCCCAATTTTTTTAGTGTACCTATGGAACCAGATGGTCCAAATCTTTACTGGTTGGAAGAAATTTTATCTCAAAATAAAATTCATGTTTTTTATGCGAACCCTTCTTACCAAAATCCTTCTACTTATACTTGGTCTTTGGAAAAAAGAGTTAAAATTGCAAACTTACTGGATACCAAGGAAATTATCTTCATTGAAGATGAGGCGTATCGGTATTTAGACTTTGAAGGAAAAGTATATCCTTCTGTTAGTTCATTCCGTAAAAGAAATGACCTAACCTTTGTTCTTGGAAGCTTTTCTAAAATTGTATCTCCTGGTTTTCGTTTGGGATGGGTTCAAATTCCCGATCCTTACAAAAATTTATTCACTGCGGTCAAACAAGGAAACGATCTAAATTCCAATCAATTTTCCCAAGTAGTTGTTTCTAAACTTTTGGAAGAAATGGATTTTCAAACTCATCTACGTTCCATCCAAAGTTTTTATCAGGACAAAAAAGATAATTTGGTTTCATTACTTGGTAAGTATCTTCCCGAAGCTAAGTTTTCTCATCCTGAAGGTGGGATGTTTCTTTGGGTGGAATATCCCAAGGTATCTTCTAAAGAACTTATGAGACGATGCCTAGAGAATGGAGTGGCGATGGTTCCAGGGAGTGAGTTTTCTCCCGCAAGTCGATCTTCCTCTTTTTTTCGAATGAACTTTAGTTTTCTTTCGGATGAAACAATGGAGGTGGGAGTGAAGCGAATCGCAGAGGTTTATCGGGACATAAATACGTGACGTTTGTTTAGTGTTTTTTTTCTTGACATTACTATTCGTTTGTTTACTACTTAGGTATGAAGCCTGCAGTCTCCAAAGCTTTGTATCCTAAGTTTTCCATTTTGAGTTTGGAAGAAAAATTAGAAATTCTGAAAGAAGATCCTAGTTTTCGTCTTCTTGTCGATCAAATGTATCAAAACTATAAGGAAAACAGATCTACAGTCATTCTTTGATTTGCCTCAGCGGAGGATGATTACTTCTATGGAAACAAAGTAGGTAATCATGAATTTAGATCTGAATCCCCAAGAAACAAAACACCTTTTGAATGCACTTGCAGTATTCGAATGGGTTAGCAATTCTCCTCATGAAGAAACAGATCCTTCTGTGGACGAATTCATCCAATCACTCCTAAAAAAACTTTCGACTGGAACGGAAAGCCCCATCGTTTCTGAAAATGGACTTTATACCATTTCAGAAGAATACTTCCAAGAAGTATTCGAGTCTTATATCGAACCTTATAACGATGATATATTCTGGACAGACCTTTCTACTGAACTTGCACAAAGAGATTTGGAACAAAAGGTATCAGTAAAAGATCTTGAAGCTCTCAGTCCAGAAGACTACGAAAACAAAGTAGGGAAAGAAGCTGAAAAGTATGATGCTGAATTTGAAAAGAATGGCGTGGACAATCTTTACTTAAAAAAATAAATAAAGGAACGCGAATTTACTCTACTTGAGTTTTTTCCCATTCCACTAGAACCATCGTTTGATCATCCTCTTGTTCTTCTCGCCCTTGGAAGAGGAACAGTTGGATGACAAGCTCAGCCAGAACTCTTTCTGATTCTTTTCCTTGGTAATCACGGAGGATTTTTTGGATTCTTTCCATTCCAAACTCCTCTCTCGATTCATTTTTTTGTTCTAACATTCCATCTGTAAAAAGTAGGATCCTATCTCCCATTGCCATCTGAAATTGTTTTTGTGTATAGGGTTGGTCTTTTTTCAAACCAATGATATTTCCTGTTCGTTCCAAAATGGTTTGTTCTCCATTCGATTGGAAAATTTGATTGGGGTGACCAGCTGACGAATAGTAGATGGTTTTTGTTTTTGTATCTATATCTAATAAAAATCCAGAAAATACAATTTTGAGTCCCGAAAACTTGTTTTGAATTTTTTGATTGAGGTGGTTCATCAAATCATCCGTTTTTGTGATAAAACGTTTGATGGCTTCATATTCTGATTTGATGGCCATCGTATAAAGTGCCGCTTGGATTCCATGTCCCGTTGCATCGGCCACAAAAAAACGAACCGTTCCATTATCCAATTCAAAGATATCATAAAAGTCTCCACCAACTTCCTCTTGCGGTTGGAAATACAAATGGATTTTTAAATGTTCAAATTTGATTCCGTCTTCCGGAAGAATCTTTTGTTGGATTTTTTTTGCGAGTAAAAGGTCTTTTTTGATTCGATTCAAAGAAGAATTCAATTGAAAGGTTCTTTCTGAAACAATCTGTTCCAAGTTTTCTGTAACAGCTAAAAGTGATTCGTTACTGATCTTTAAACTTTCCGCGAGTTCCTCTGCTCTTACAAATGCATTGGCAATGCGGCTCGAAAGAATCAGAGATTGAATGAAAATAAAACAAAGCAATGCATATGGTGTGAGGCCAATCCCACGATTATTGACACTGTGTCGTAAAATATCAAATGCCACGGAAAAAGCCAAAACTAGAAGTCCAAAAAAGAATAATTTAGAATTTGGTCGTTTGTTGATAACCGCTTTTAAGTTGATATGGATGACATATCCAATTGTCAAAAATGCTAAAACTTGAAATCCGTATAATAAAATGGTAAATACAGATATCGGAAGAAAAAGTGTGAGAGCAAAAACTGTACTGGCAATGAGTGCAGAACGTACGTATTTAGGGTTGGACTCTTTGGGGAAAAGTGAATAGATGAATAATAAAAAAGTAGGTACAGCGAAATAATAAGAAGCAAATTCAATACGAAATGCTGTTGGCCAATGAAAGTTCGGAAATACTTCGAGGATATACCTTTCTCCGGTAAAGGCTAACCTAATCCCAAGTAAAAAACAAAAGAGAGCAAAGTAAAAAATAGAAGTTTCTTTTCTTTTATAAAAATACAATCCAAAATGATAAAGACCAATGAGAACGAGTGCTCCGAGTAAAAAAAGTTCTCGTGCATTAGAGAGCATTTTCTCCCTATCCAATGCATTTTTATTTCCTATACTGGGAATGGCCCAAAATCCACCAAAATTGTTATCATAGTTGGCTATATGAAATACAAGTTCTATGACTTCATCGTCAGGAATGAGTGTATAGTATTTGGATTTGATCCTTGGGGTATCATCAAATTTATTGATTCCGGGTTTGCCTTGCCCACCAATCAAAATTCCATTGGCAAAAAATCGATAAGAGGAGGCGATATCGGGAATATAAATTCGTAGTTCTTGGCCTATCGTTTGTTTGTTTATATGGATGAACGCCCGTAAGGTGGCATGTCCCGTTCTTGGTAATTCTTCTCCACCAAATTCTTCATCTTGCCAAGAATTTGGAATGGCCAAGTATCCCGTGATCGGTTTTTCTCCGTGGAAGGGAGGGTAATGGAATTCACCAAAATACAATTCCCATTCCCCGTTTAGGTCAACAATGGTATCTTCATCAAAAGTAAGATCCCGTATGTCGAGAACCCCTTGGCGGAACTTATGTGGTTCCTCCTGTTCGGGGTTCATACAATTGAAAAGAGAAAGCAGGAGAGAAAAAACTCCCGCTATTAGAATTAGTTTTCGCATAAACGGATTTTAGCTTTTTTCTTTGTATGGGAAAGGATTAATTTCGTCCAGAATATCCTATCACATCCATAAAAGCAGAAACTGAAAATACAGCCTTTCCTGGGCCTGGTTCCCCGTAACCTGGAGGAGTGGGTAACCCGTATTGTTCAAAGGTTTCTTTCCATGCCCTGAGGAGTTCACAGAAATACACAAGAGGTGGGCCTGCTTGTTGGCCTAGTGTTGTGTAAGGCTCTGGACACCATGCGGTAAATCTAGGAACAATTCCTTTGGACATAAAAAAATCCAAACCTTGTTTTGTGGAATGGATCGCTTCGGCTACGGTTTTAAAACCCCAAGGTTCCGATAACTCCACTCCACCCACAAAGTTCGGGATTACATTTTCGGGACCAAACACTTCTGCGGAATCCACAACGCGGCGAATCCAATTTTCATAGCCAATCCAACTCGACTTTCCAGGACAAATTTTTTCAAAGAGAGCCTTGTCCCAAACTTCGTAGTTTGGATGATAAATTTGAATTCCTGCATCTTTGAACTTTTGGCAATCTTCCTTCTCGAAAGCCTGTGCCACTAGTTTTCCCATCCAACGTTTCGGAAACCGTGCTTCAATGGCTTCTGGGTATTGGAGGTAAAAATCCACTTCTGATTTTTTCTTTAGGTTCGTGAGAACAGAACCACCAGTAAGGGTATATACTTTGGCAACTTGGTCTTCGGCATCCACCCAAGAAAGGACTTCCAAGATATCATCTACATCCTTCACTCCCGTATAAGGTCTACCGGCTCCTTTCTGCTGGCGGTAGTTGTGGTTGATATCGCAATAAGCACATTCTTCGTCTTTTCCAAAGTATTGGCAGTTTCGAAAGACAGTGAGATACAAAAGGTAACCCCATTCAATGACTGGTGCAATTTCTCCAGGCAATTTTCCCGATTTCGTTTTGTGTTTGTACCAAGAAGGAATGGGAGGGTATTCGGCACTTCCAATCTCTGTTTCTTCTAAATACAAAGTAGGAATCCCTTCTTTTGATTTCATTTTATAGGGTGAATTCGGGTTGTTTCTTGTGGAGATCACCGTTTTCAAAAGGCCAAAATGTCCTCCTGAAATTTTGATTTCTTCTGGAGCTTTGGTGTCCGCCCCGTCTTTTAAATCCGCAAGAGGGATATGGTCAAAGGAAAAGATAAAATAGTCTTTGGATTTATAAGGATCTTTGACTTGGAAGGATTCCGGTAAAAAATGAATGCCTTGTCTGAGAATGTCTTGTTTGACAATGGCTTCCATGGGTAGGTCTTTATACAGCCTCTCCATTTCTTCCAGGAGTTTGATGGAGGAGGCGGGTCTTTGGTTTAGTGTAGAGGTTTCAGCCATAATGGGAGTTTTTTTCTTCCTCTATCTTAGACAAAGCCATTTTCCAGGAAAAACCCCTCTTTTCCCTTGAAAATGGCTGGTTTCGGGGAAAAATCCTGAATATTCGTTTACAAATCTAATCACTAAATTATTTTTTTTCCGAACTAATGAATTTTTTTTCATTCTAGAAAAAAATACAAAAAAGCTGGGAATTTTTCAGTCCCCGGTTTGTTGATTAGAGTAACGAAAGTTGAATTTCACTAAGGGACAGGACGATATGAAAGCATCGAAACTAACCATAATGGGCCTTGCGCTTCTTTTCACTGGTCTTACAGTTTGTAAGAAACCAGACGCAGAAGTGTCTGAAGCACCTAAAAAACCAGCAGACTTATCTGCGGTAGTCGTATTTGCGGTAGGAGATTCAAAAATCCAACACGCAGACCAAACAGAAGAAAAAGCGCATCTTGGTGCACTTTTGAAATCCGGGGATAACGTAGTCACTGGCGACAATGGAAAAGTAGACATCCAATTTGCGGATGGATCGAGCATTCGTATCTCTCCTAAGTCTGCAATTGACTTTGCAAAACTCTCCCAAGACAATTCAGGAACTACAGACACTCAAATTGCTCTCGTTTCTGGAAAGGTATTTGCGAAAGTCAACAAAGCTAAGAAAGAAGACAACTTTACTGTCGTTACTCCAACCGCGATTGCGGGTGTGCGAGGAACTTCTTTCATCGTAGAAGCTGCTGATGGAAAACCTGCGAAAGTGAAAGTGGTTGAAGGTGCGGTTGCATTTGCTCCACGAGTTCCTGCATTGGAAAAACTTTCCTCAGAAGAAATTTCTGGAAATGCTGACTTGAAAAAACTCCAAGAATCTTTAGCAAAAGCAGAAGTCATCTTAGAGAAAGACCAAGCATCCACTCAATCAGTAAAATCTGCTGACCTTGCAAAATCTGCTGCTGACATCAAAACTTTGGATCTAAGCAAAGCTTTCAAAACTTCTGAGAAAGAAAAACTCGTTGTTGAAAATGCTAAACTAACTAAGAACGAAGAACAAGAAATCAAAACTATCGTGACAGTGGATAAACAAACTGCACAAGAAATTGTAAAACTTAGCGAATCAGCTCAAACTGAAAAGTTGGATGAGTTGAAAAAACAAGAAATTGATGCTAAGAGACAAGTGATTGAACAAGAAGTTGCGAAACGCCAAGAAGAAGAGAAGAAAAAATTCGAAGACTCTTTGGCTAACCAACCAAAAGAATTCAAATCTAAAAAAGACATCGTAAACTACTACGAAAGAATTGAGAAAATCGTTCTTGTCGATGGTAAAACAGTGATTGGAGCGATCATCAACCAAGAAAACGGACAGTTGATTGTTCACACTGAAAATGGGGTCAAAAAAATTGATATGGACAATGTAGAAGAAGTCATTTACGACCTTCAACAAAAATCCAAATTCTAAATAAACCAACCCTTAAGTAGAAAAGAAGCCTGGAGGAATTATCCTTCGGGCTTTTTTTATGTACATTGATTTCGGCTTATCTTTTAACGAAAATCAATCGGTGAAATCGGGAATTAATGTTAGTTGGTTAGTGGTTCTTTCGCTAGAAAATACCAATCAATTCTCTTTGGATTTGTATTCGTTCCAGAGGATTCGGATGGTACTGATGAGGGGACTTGCTTCTATTAAAAGTAGGTTTGATTCGTATTTCACAAGTAAGGTGCTATTTCCAAACCGATCCATTTCTCCCCATTCCACTTGTAAGTCAGAAGAATGAGAAAGTGCTTTTTGAATGAGGACTTTGACTTCAAAATCAGATAGTGGTTCTCCAATTTCGCTTAAATCTTTTAAGATGGAGAGAAAGAAAGTTTTGGCTAGTTCCTCTCTGAATGCCTCCAATTGTTCCCCGTCCATATTTAATCTTTCGGATGAATTCGATCTTTATTCGGAAAAATATTCGTCCGCATGATAGGAAGAACGAACTAGTGGCCCTGAAGCAATGGTTTTGAATCCAATTTTGTAGGCAGTTTCTTTCCAAAAATCAAAAACCTCTGGTCTGACGAACTCTTGCACCGGGTAGTGAGTTGGCCCTGGTTGTAAGTATTGGCCAATGGTGAGCATCCGAACTCCATGGGCATAAAGGTCTTCTAAACATTGGTTAACGTCCTCTTCCTTTTCTCCCAGTCCTAAAATCAGTCCACTTTTTGTGAGAAATCCATGTTTAGATATATGAGAAAGCACTTCCAGTGAACGTTTGTAGTTCTTCTGAGGTGTGATGGTCGGGAACAAACGTTCCACAGTTTCAATGTTATGGTTGATGATATTGGGTTTGGCAGCATAAAGAATTTCTAAGGACTCTTCTTTGGCTTTAAAGTCAGGAATTAAAACTTCCACAGAACAAGAAGGTAGATAGGTTTTAATTCGAGTGATGGTTTCTGCAAAATGAGCTGCGCCCCCATCTTTTAAGTCATCTCGGTTAACGGCCGTTAGAACTACATGTCGGAGGTTTAGTTCTGCAACCGACTTTGCTACACGTTCTGGTTCTTCTAAGTCGAGAGGTTTTGGTTTTCCAAAGGCCACGTCGCAGTATTGGCAACGTCTGGTGCAGATATCTCCCGAAAGCATATAGGTGGCAGTTCGACGGTTCCAACAATGATTCAGGTTCGGGCAACTGGCAGATTCACAAACGGTATGCAGTTTTTTGGATTCTACCTCTTCCCTCACTTGGAACAGGGCATCTCCCTCTGTGGGAAAACTCACTCTCACCTTCATCCACTCTGGGTGGACGGCTCGGGGGCTGATATTTTTTGAGCGAGGTTTCTTTTTTAGCGGATTCATACCTTCTTTAGACTTTTTGAAATGAGGCCACTTTGTAAAATGGAAAATCATGAGGATCAACGCATTTCTAGCCAAATTAGGTCTCGGTTCCCGTCGGAAAGTAGAAGAATTGGTCCTCGCTGGCCGAATCAAAGTCAACGGAAGCACCATCACGGATCTTTCCTTTCAAGTTTCAGAATCCGATTCAGTCAGTTTTGACGGGAAATCGGTGCAAATGGAAGAGGAGTCTCTGAAACGACCCAAAATCATTGCCTTCAATAAACCTCCCGGTTTTTTAACTTCACACGAAGACAAGTTCCATGAGAACACCATCTTTTCCCTTTTGCCGGAAGGATTTCAAAAATACAATTATGCTGGTCGTTTGGATTTAGATTCCAGAGGACTTTTGCTTTTGTCCATTGATGGGGACTTCATCCAAAAGGTAACTCACCCAAGGAACAAAATTGATAAAGAATACATCATCAGTTTGAAACAACCTGTGGCTTGGAAACCAATAGCCGATGAATTTATGTTAGGTGTCAGGGAAGGTGGTGAAACACTTCGCGCCCTTTCTGTAAAACCAGCCAATGTGGTTCCGGAAAAAACGAACCCTGGGTTTACTAGTTACCTCAGTATCATCTTAAAAGAAGGTAAAAAACGACAAATCAGAAGGATGTGTAAAGCCAAGGAAATGGTGGTCCTTGATTTGTATAGAATTCGGATCGGAAAATTGGATTTGAGGGATTTTGTTCTGGATGAGGGCAAATACAAGGTTGTGACGGAAGAACAGGTTCTTGGGAAACCTACTCCTTAATTTGGTTGAAGAATCCAATCAGCTCTTAAAATAGTGAGGTTAGGGGATTTGTTTTTTTGAAATCAAAACCGTTTTTATTTTATCCAGTCGTTCTTTTTCTATTTATCTTTCTTATAGATAAAATTTTTCTTTTGCCTGTCTTTCATCATGAGTTTCTTCAGGCGGGAAATTCTGTTTTTTATTACCAAAGAAAGGTTTTGGCAGATCGGCTACTGGCAGATAAGGAAGCTGAAGAGAAAAACCTCGCTCTCGTTTTTGGTGATTCTCGTTCCTATCCTTTTTCTGAATTAGGAATCCCCGATTCCCATAAAAAAAATTGGACTCTCTATAACTTCAGCAGTCCCCAAGGGATTCCAATGAATTCCTATATCCAATTAAAAGAATTGTTAGGGAAAGGTGTCACTCCCGAGTTTGTGATTCTTTCTCTTAGTCCAGAAGCCTTTGATGATAACAAAGGATTTATCCTATCTCCTTTCCTTCGGATGGGATGTAACGATGAATGTTTGGACATTGTGTGGAAAGACATTCCACTGAAAGAGAAATGGTCTTACTTTTTGGACAAACTCTTTGTGATCCGCAGTATGGAATTAAATTTATCTTTATTTACTTCCCGTCTCAAACAAGGAAAATTAAAAGAATACAAACCTAAATACAATCAAGAATTCCAACTCATTAATTTCAGTAAAGGTGAGTACCTAATGTATGGGGTTCAGTCCAATCCAATTGAAAAGATCAAAAAAGATACACTTCGGATCGGAAGTTTGTATATGAGTTCTTATCATTTAGGCGAATCTCAAAAACCTTATGTAGAAGCGTTTTTGGAACTCACTCGTAAAAACAAAATCAAAACCTTAGTTCTTTGGCCAAAGGTATATGGTGATTATTACAAGTATTATGAAAAATTCCAAGTAAAGGAAGTTTGGTGGGATCCAATAGAATCTCTTTCCACTTCCTATGGTGCCTATCCTTTGAATTGGAACAAACCAGGAACTTGTGATTTATTTAACGATGCTTCTCACCAATCCGCGTATTGTTTTATAGACCAAATGAAAGAAATTTGGGTAAATTACGCTGAAAGATAGATTTAAGAACATACCTTATAAAATCAAAGCTCCCTTACGTATGGATCGACCGAAAAGATCTCTACGATTTGCGATTTGGAGTTTGATTAGTAGTAGTGTAGCCATCTGGTCCATTTTAGCCATTACGAACTTGTCTGGACATTCCCTTCTCATTGGTTCCTTTGGAGCCACGGCTGTCCTTCTTTTTGCTGTTCCAGATGCACCACTTTCCCAACCAAGAAATTTAATCGGAGGTCATTTGATCTCAGCTAGCATCGCTGTGATCCTTGTGGCAACACTCGGTACCAATTTTTTTACTATTGGATTTTCTGTGGGACTTTCAATTTTTGTGATGTATCTAACTCACACCTTACATCCACCAGGTGGTGCAACGGCTATGATTGGAGTTCTTGGAGGAGTGGGTGCAGACTTTATTATATTTCCCGTATTTATCGGGGTAATGATTTTACTTTTGAATGCTTTAATTGTAAATAATTTTGTCCACCACCGAAAGTATCCGGTGGTGTGGTTTTAGATTTTTACCAGTTTAGTTTTTTAGAATCTTCAACAAACTTCGCAAGTCCACTGTCAGTGAGTGGGTGTTTGAAAAGCATTTCAAATACAGAGTAAGGTAGGGTCACACAATCAGCACCACGAAGTGCTACTTCTTTGAAGTGGATAGGGTGACGAACCGATGCTGCAAGGATTTGTGTTTCGATTCCGTAGTTGTCATAAATGTCTCGGATCTCAGAAATGAGTTCTAATCCATCATAACCGATATCATCCAAACGACCCACAAAAGGGGAAATGAAACTAGCACCAGCTTTAGCAGCAAGTAGGGCTTGGTTTGCTGTAAAACAAAGAGTTACGTTGGTACGGATTCCTTTTTCAGCAAATGCATTCACCGCTTTGATTCCTTCTGGAATGAGAGGAACTTTTACGACTACGTTTTCGGCGATTTTAGAAAGTTCTAGTCCTTCTTTGATCATCGTGGGAGCATCAGTGGCAAGGACTTCTGCACTCACAGGTCCTTTTACAAAACTACAAATTTCTTTGATGACTTCCGTGAACTTACGGCCGGATTTTGCGATGATGGATGGGTTTGTGGTAATCCCGTCTAGGAGGCCAAGTTCATGGACTTTTTTGATTTCGTCGATGTTGGCTGTGTCTAAAAATAAATTCATTTTGCCTCGTATGGATGGCTTGGATGCACCAAGCCTCACGAGACAGGGTAACTACGGGATTAAATCCCGCAAGGTTTTTGTTTCTTGAACGCTGAAGAAATCGACATAATCCTTCGCGATTACCTCTTTTAAGTTGGCGGAAAAGTAATCAATCCGGCGTGTATAAGGCGCTTTTTTGTATCCTTCTCTCCATACTACGGCAAATCCACCGCGAGGAGGGTTCTCACGTCTTTCCACAAGTTCCCAAATGGCAGCTCCGGAAACCTTATCGTCGCCAATGGATTCCTTTCTGGGTTTCCCGTATTTCTTTTCCATCTTCTCTTTGATTTTATCTGTGGGGACAAGATTGAAAGTCACTCCAACGGAGAAGAGGATTCCGTTTTCGCGAAACTCTGTTTGTCCATCGATGGAAGGGTCAGATTCTCTGCCACCTTCTCGTTTCGGGCGGACTTCTTTGAGTAGCTCCGGTGTTTTATAAAAGCGATAAAGATAAAAGATTCCATTTCGTTTGATGAGAAGGCTTTCCTCTTTTTTTTCATTTAAGAGTTCTATCTTTTCCTTTGATTCCGGGTTTGTTGCCATGGACAAAAATTTTTCGCGAATGGATTCAAAGGTCATTCCCCAAGAAGCTTCTGCAAATCCATCCAAACTGTTGGGCATTTCTGTTTGGGCGCTAAGAAGTCCAGGGAGTAGAAAAAGAAGGAAAATCAGATATTTCTTCATATGATTTCTATCGGTCAAAGTTTCGAAAAAGAGAACCTGTTTCTTACTTAAAATCGTCCCGGAAAGGGTCATCCTCCAAACCAAAGTCATCCTCTTCGTCGGAAAAGGGACCTTCCTCCTCCCAAGCATTGTCTTCTGTGGAAGTGGTAGCAGAGGAAGGGGAACCCCAATCATCCTCAGATTCATAGGAATAGGAAGAATCATTATTTTCAAAACTCATCCCCAAAATGGGTTCTCTGTTCCAAAGGAAAATGAGAACTGGAATTTGTAAAAGGAGAAGTAACAAATAAAATAAAAAGAAAAGATCGCGATCGAGTCCGTAGTGAACTGCTCCTGCAGATAAATTCCCAAGTGCTAGCCCAGAGAGTGTGGGTTTTACGACTGCGAGGTATTTTTCTCCGCGGTAAGCCTCTTTTAAGAAGGGAAAGGAAAAGAAAAGAGCCAAAAAGAAAATCGGCATATGGAAGATATGTTCGAAAGGCCCAGGTCCCTTTTCTCCAAGGACGGATCCAAGAAGGGACCAAAGCCAAACAAGGAGGGCGCTACCGAAAAAAGCCCCGATCCCGTAGATTAAATTTCCTCCCGATTCCAAAACATCCAAACAGATGCGGAATACATCTCCGCGAATATCTGTTAGTTCCTCTCTACGATAATTAGTTTTGGCCGAAAAGAATAGTATCTTTACATAATAAACTAATACGGCCGTAAACAAAACAAAGAAGGTGAGAAATAGGAGGAAAAGAAAAAATTCCATTAGTGACGGAAATGCCTCATTCCAGTGAACACCATAATGAGACCATGTTCGTCTGCCGCTTGGATGACTTCTTCATCACGGATGGATCCACCAGGTTGGATGATGGCTTTTGCCCCCACTTTGGCAATGGCATCAATTCCATCACGGAAAGGAAAAAATGCATCACTTCCCACATAAGAACCTACAACAGATAGTCCCACTTTTTGAGCTTTCATGGCACCGAGTTCTACCGAGTCAACACGAGACATTTGTCCCGCTCCAATTCCAAGCGTTGAGTTTTGGTCCGTGTAAACAATGGCATTAGATTTGATAAACTTTACACAGTTCCAAGCGAACATCAAACCTTCCAAGTCATCAGCTGTTGGTTGTTTTTTCGAAACAATTTTTAGTTTGTCTTTTGTGATGAGATCATAGTCACGATTTTGAATGAGAAGGCCATGGTGGAGAGAACGTAAATCAAGTTCATCTAAGGCTTCATCAAATTTAGCAATGGGGATCAAACGAATGTTAGGTTTTTTTCCGAAAATTTCTAAAGCTTCCTCAGAAAAACTTTCGGCAATCACACCTTCTACAAAGTTCTTTGTGATCTCTTCAGCAGATTCTTTTTCCACGCGGCCATGGATTCCAATGATTCCGCCAAAAGCAGAAATAGGATCTGTTTTTCTTGCGAGTTCAAAGGATTCGAGGACAGTTTCTCCAAAAGCAATTCCACAAGGATTTAAATGTTTTACGATGGAAACGGCATTTTTGGGGAGTAGGCTTGCCACGTGAAAAGCAGCATCAAAATCCAACATATTGTTGAAAGAGAGTTCTTTTCCTTGTAAGGCTTCAAACTGTGATTTGATGAATAGAGGTTCATAAAACGCAGCATCTTGGTGTGGGTTTTCACCATAACGCAGTTTTTGTTTTTTGTTAAAAGCAAAAGTGATTTTATCAGGGTATTTGATATCCAACTTTTTATTAAAGAAGGTGGATATGGCTGAATCATAAGATGCAGTTTCTGAAAAAACTTTAGCAGCGTACTGAAATGCAGTTTCCCGAGAAACTTTTCCTTTGTTTGCCGTAAACTCGGATTGGAAAGATTCGTAGTCTTTGGGATCAGTGAGAACCACTACATTTTTATGGTTTTTTGCCGCCGAACGAAGCATAGATGGTCCACCGATATCGATATTTTCAATCGCATCTTCGAGTGTTACATCTGGTTTCATAACTGTTTTGACAAATGGGTAAAGGTTCACAATTACAAGAGTGATGGGAACAATTCCATTACTTTCCATTTGTTTGACATGGTCTGGGTTTGTTGTGTCACCAAGAAGGCCGCCATGAATTTTCGGATGAAGGGTTTTCACTCGGCCATGTAGGATTTCTGGAAAACCAGTAAACTCATCTACTTTTTTGACAGGGATACCTGCTTTGGAGAGGGCATCATAGGTTCCACCGGTGGAAAGAATTTCCACTCCGTTTTTCGCGAGGAAGGAACATATCTCCGTAATTCCGGCTTTATCGGATACGGATACGAGTGCTCGTTTGATTTCGATCATTTTAGGATTTCTACCTTTCGTTCTTTGATTTTTAGTTTATCTTCACAAAACAGTTGTATAGCGAGCGGAAGGATTTTGTGTTCTTCCGCAAGGATTGCAAGGGATAGTTCTTTTTCAGTCCATTCGGGAGCAATGGCAATCGCTTTTTGCAATATGATGGGACCTGTATCCACGCCTTCTTCCACAAAGTGAACCGTACAACCTGCAACTTTTACCCCATAGTCCAATGCTTGTTTTTGGGAATCGAGACCAGGGAAGGCGGGAAGGAGACTTGGGTGGACATTGATGATCCTGTTTCGGAACCGGCGAACAAATTCTGGTTTTAGAATTCTCATGTACCCGCAAGCCACAATCAGATCTGGGTTGTAAGTTTCCACTTCCCCCAGTAGATCTTTGTGGTACTCGGCCTTTTGGGGATAGTTTGAGTAGGGAATGACCTTTGTAGGGATTCCAAAGGATTTCGCAATGCCGAGGGCCTTAGCTTCCGGGTTGTCTGTCACAAGGGCCACCAGGTCGATCTTTAGCTTTTTTTTACGAATGTACTCGACGGAAGCGGTAAAATTGGACCCTCTGCCCGAGGCCAAAAAAACTACACGTTTTATTTTTCCCATGTGATATTCTAAGAATATTCACTTGGGTCATTAAGCAAGTATCCTTTTTGGTCGATGGGAATACTCAGGAGAAAAAAATGTCGCTTGCGAGAAAAACCGGTGCCTCTGCTTACAATGAATACAAAGCCAATGAGATATCTACCGTTAGCCAAATCAAACTGATTGTGATGCTCTTCGACGGAGCCATCCGATTCCTTGGTGTGGCAAAAGACAATATGACTCCCCGAAAATACGATGTTGTGAACAACAATATCATCAAAACCCAAGACATCATCACGGAACTTTTACTTTCACTCAATATGGAAGAGGGGAAAGAAGTTGCGAACAATCTATTGTCCTTATACGTTTATTTGAAGAAAAGATTGTTAGAAGCAAATATGCTGAAAGACAAAAAAATCATCGAAGAGTGTATCAAAATTCTCATCGAGTTAAAAATCTCTTGGGAAGAGCTGGAAAAAAAGGACAGTCCCAATCCAAACACAACTCCAGGCGCACGCCCTACTGGAATTTCCATCACTGGTTAATCTAAAAATATGATTTCCTCTAAACACTCTAACAAACAACTTTTAGAAAAAAAGATCCAATACTTAGATTCACTCATCACCAATCTAAAACGAGAAGAAGAACTACTTTCCTATCGTGATGCAGATTCTGCTGTGAAGTTGGAATTTAAAAATGAAATCATTGTTCGTAAATTGGAAGCCATCGATAGGGAAATTTGGGAAGCAGGGGATAAGGAAATTCATACGGCAGAAGAAATAGCAATTTCTGAATCTGTATTTTCAAAGTTGGATGAAGCAAGAAACCTCCAACAGAAAGTACAAGAATTACTTGTTTTCGAAATGAATGAGAGTAAAAAAGAATATTGGGAATTCAGTATCAAACGTAGATTGAAATCACATTTGGTGCAATCTTCTGGCCTCTCATGGACAAAAAATTACTGTTAAATGATTCCCTTCACTTTTTAGGCCTTGGCCCAAGGTTTACGGAATCGGAACTCAAAGAATCATATCATAAACTAGCCAAAAAATACCATCCTGATTCTGGTGAGTTTACCAGTGATGTGATGTTTTTGGAACTAAACAAACATTACGAATCCTTAAAAGACCATCTCCTCATCCATCCGGAGGATGATTTTTCACTAGCGGGTAGCGGTGATGTTCGTGGTGATTCGGAAGTTCCACCCATAACAAAACCTTCCAAAGACCCCGTCTTTCATGAATACAAATTGGCCAAAGAAAAAGAAACAGAAGCCATTTTACGTTATTACGAAAAAAGAAATCTCCATCCCATTGAACTTTCGGAGAATTTGAACAAAGAACTTGTTCAGCTTCGTAAAGACCTTGAACCAGTGCTTCATGTATATGCAGAGATTTTAAAAAAACATTCTACTAGTCTTTGGGCAAATGATGCAAAAGATTCTTTGGAACGCCTTCGCGTTTGGTGGAGTTGAAATAAAAAAGCCGGAGTAGACCCCGGCTTTTTTCTCTAAATAATTCTTTCTAATTATGGAACATCTTTGTTTTCAATCTTCCAAAAAAGAATCCTTTTGCTATTTTGGAATTATGGGGAAGGAGCAGCTGCTTCTCCGCCTACAAGACCAAGTGAAATTTCTGGAATCCAACTGATGAGGATGAGTCCAATAAGGAATAGTCCCACAATAGGAGCTACCGATTGGATCACCTTACCTAACGGTTGTTTGAAGATACCTGAAGCCACAAATAAGTTTACACCTACTGGCGGCGTTAAGTAACCGATTTCTAAGTTCACAATCATAATGATTCCGAAGTGAACTGGATTGATTCCGTAATTGATAGCCATTGGTGCAAGAAGAGGGGCTAACACAAGGATCGCACTCATAATATCCATAAACATTCCCACGATGAGTAACAAAATGTTCACACCAATGAGGAAGGTCACTGGGCTTGAGATATGTCCAGACATAGTCGCCACGAGATTCTGAGGAATTTCGTTTTCGATCATGAACTTGTTCAAACTCACTGCCAAAATTAGAATGAGAAATAGAATCCCGAGCATCTCAGCACTTTCTGCCATGATTTTAGGAATTTTTGGAAAACTCAGTTCTTTGTGGATGAACACTTCTACAATGATTGCATAAAAAACGGCAATGGCAGCAGATTCTGTAGCTGTAAAAAATCCAGAGTAGATTCCACCGAGGATGACCACAGGCATAAGAAGGGCAAGAGTTCCTTCTTTCCAAGCCACACGGATTTCTGCCCAGTCCCATTTGCCACGTCCTATATTTCCTGCGCGAAACACAGAATAAATCATAAGAAGAGACATGAGTAAAATTCCAGGACCAATCCCTGCGATGAAAAGATCGGTAACCGATACTCCCACCATAATCGCATATACGATCATTGGAATACTCGGAGGGATGATGATCCCAAGAGTTCCCCCAGAGGCAAGAAGTCCCATGGAAAACTGAGTGGGGTATCCTGCTTTGGTAAGAGAAGGATACATGAGTCCACCAATGGCAATGAGAGTTACCGGAGAGGATCCAGAAATGGCAGCAAAAATCCCGCAGGAAAATACCGCTGCAATCGCAAGGCCTGCTGGAATAGGAGCTGTCATTGCAGCAGCAATCCGAATGAGTCGTCTTGCAATACTTCCATGTGTCATCAAATTTCCTGCGATGATGAATAAAGGGATCGCTAGAAGGATTTCTTTATCACCCGCAAAAAACAAATCCCCAATGATACTGTTGAGTTCCTGGAAGGACTCAAGAGGTGGATCTGGCAAAAAGTAATAACAATACACTGTGATGGCACCCATAAGTACAATCAAAGGTTGTCTGAGTAAAATTAGAGCAAGTAAGAGTAGGAGTATTCCCCAAGAACCCATTAGTGATTCCCCCGTGAATTTGATTCGGAAAGTTCTGCTTCTGCAAGTTCCAATGCTTCCGTTGCTTCATTGATATCGGAAGGAATGAGAGCCGGAAAAATTCCATAACACAAATGTCTAAAACCCATAGAGATAAAGATGTAAGGGAAAATAACTTGTACTTTCCATAAGTGAATTTCTGTTACAGGATTCACTTCATCTAAGCTGATACTTTCTAGAACATAAATGACTGATAGGTAAGCTAGGAATAAAAAGAAAAAAGAAATTACCCACTGTTCTATAATCTTAATATAAGGTAAGAGTTTTTTTGGTAATACTTTGTCTGCAATTTCTGGACGTAGGTGTGAACCTTTGGCACTCGCAAGTGCGGAACCGAAAAGGCCTCCCCATAACATAAAATAGAGGGAAAGTTTTTGCGCCCAAATGATTCCACCAAGGCCTAACCACTCTAAAAATCCAGAACTTCCAGCGTGAATGGATTCTGAAATATAAACACTCCAATCTCCCATAAAACCGGCAACGCCAGTATTGGGATAGGCTTCTGTGATTTCTATAATCCAATTAAAAACTTTATCGACTACTTCTCGTTTGGAAACGTCAGCAATCATGAGAAGAGTGAGCAGAAGGAAACAAATTCCTCCCGCCCATTTCTCGCCGAAACTCAAAGTATTTAGAATTCGTTCGACGAATTTCATGTATCTATATCCTTCCTTAACTTATCCGCCGCAAGCTGCTTTGGCTTTTTGGATTTTGTCGTAGATCTGCTTGGACTGACCACCGATTTTTCCAACAACTTGGCCTGAAACGGCAGCAGCTGCAGATTTAAAACCAGCTAAATCAGAACTCGAAGGTTCATACACAACAACATCCGCTTTTTTAAGAGTGGCAATCATGTTCTTCTCGATGGAACGAACTGCTTGTCTAGCACCTGGAGCGAGTTTGTTTCCTTCTCCCATAAGAGTTTTCTTTTGGTCATCATTCAGAGTGTCCCAAAACTTTTTGGAATAAAGGATGGCTGCTGGTTGGTAGATATGGCGAGTCAAAGTGAAATATTTGATCGCTGTTTGCCATTCCGCTGCCAAAGTGAAAAGAGGAGTGTTATCAAATCCTTCTACCACACCAGTTTGGAGAGATGGAAGAACTTCTGGGATGGCAATGGGAATTCCGCTCACACCTAATTGTTTCCAATAAGCAATATGAACTGGAGATTCTTGGATTCTGATTTTAACACCTTTTAGATCTTCAGGAGTTTTTACTGGAGCGGATTTGGTTCCAATCGAACGATAACCGTTTTCAGCCCAAGTCACAAAGATGAGTCCTTTTGCTTCAAATAATTTACGGAAATCTTCTTGTAAGTGGTCGTCAAGAACACAGTCTGCTTGTGCATAAGAGTTGAATAGATAAGGAATCTCTAGAACGTTTAGTTCTTTTACCGTGTTGGCAAGAGCTCCTGCAGTAAGACCAGCACCTTGTAGTTTTCCACGAATGACTTGTTGGAGGATTTCGTTTTCTCCACCCATTTGTCCACCAGGATAAATTTTAAACTTAATTTGGCCTTGTGATTCTGATTCAATTTTCTTTTTGATTTTGGCAAGTTCGTTCGCCCACGGAGATCCTTCCGGTGCTACTGTTGCCAATTTAACGGTTGTTTGGGCAAATAAACCCCCACTGATCGTGAGGGCCAAACTTACACAAACTAAATACTTTAATTGTCTTAAAAACATCTAGTTCTCCTAGTTAATGTCTATAGTTCGTCTAGTAATTTCTTAGCTTTACGTTGTTCTACAATTTGATCCGCTTCGATTTCAGGAAGGGATGCAGCTTTTCCTTTCAAAACATAATCTAATTGTTTTTTGAATTTGTCTTCGTTACCTTTAAGGCTACTTTCTGCATACAATACTCGAACTGCAAAGTAGTTCGGGTGTTTTGCAATTGCATCTTCAAATAACTTAGCTGCTAGTTTTTTATCTCCTGTTGGAGAAAGAGCGTTACTTGCTGCATCATATCGGAGTGTTGCAGAGTAGAAATATTCTTTACCCATGGATTTTTCGATTTCTTTGACTCGGTTCACCATTGCAGAAAAATTAGAACGGTTTGCTAGTAATGTTGTAAATCCTACCAAACGAGACCATTTTGCAAGGGATGCATATCTCCAGTAGAGAGCATCAATGTCTTGTGGACCAAGAACATCCAAAGATTTTTCAATCGCTAGTTTTTCTTTGACTACTTTGTCTCTAAATTTTGCATTTAAAGCAAGAGCAGCTTCACACCAAGTCACAGCAGCATCGTAAAATTGGATGGATTCTTCTTTTACTTTTTCGTCTGCATCGGCATCACCTGTAAGTTTTAGCCAAAGATGTCCGTCACTTAAGAGATAGTTTCCACGACAGAGTAATACTTTTACATCTGCGTATTGAGGATTCTCTAATGCAAATTTTTCTAAACCAACAAGGGCTTGTCTTAGGTCTTGTTCGTTTTGTCTGTTTTTCCAGAGTTTTTCGATATCAGCTGGAAGTTTAGCTGGAGCAGTGGCTCTCTCTACATTTGAGTCAGAGATTTTCACTTGTCTGGATTTTCCGCAGGCAACAACAGAAACTAAAACAACTGCTGCCATTATTATTTTTGACCAATGTTTGGTTTGGTACATTTTGTATCATCCTCCAAAGATAACAGGGAATACTCCCTTTCTATTTGTGTCCTCATGGTTGGACTTTTGCGTTAAGAATTAGAATGATTCTAAAAAACTCAAAGTTTTCCCATGATTCCGGAAAAAAATACACGCATTTGACTTAAATGCAAGAAAGTTTTATTTTAAGGGACAATAAGAGTGTTCGAGGGGAAGGAAACCTTATACGAACTGGTGCTATTCTGTAAGTTAATAGCAAGGCCCAAAGTACGCATGGAAATGTAGGTTCCGGGAGTGAGGGTGGTGAAGATTCGGCAAGAAACACCGGCTGTATTGGGATTGGTCGAAGGATCAATTTCGAATATGTATTCAACAGGTTGCACAATGGCTGCTTGGGCCAATAAACATTCGGCTCCAATATTGAGGTCTGGTGGGTTTTGGGCTAAGGTTTCCGTGGCACCGGAGTAAATGCGGTAACCTTGGAAGATAAATTCTGGGTTTTGGGCCCTAACTTTGATGATAAAATTGGAATTTCCATTGTTTACTATGGAAATTAAGGTAGGAGGAGCCTGTACAGAGGCTGTTGTCGAGTAATTGGTACAACCGAAGGCCAATAGAATCAGTCCTAGAGAAAGTCGCTGGAATAAAAAAAGAGCAGTGTTCATTTATCTCCTCTTTTTTCTCGGTTTTTCCTCCGCCACCAATAGAAGGCAACTACAACGATGGCAACCGCAACGAGGCTGAGAATGATGGTTTGCCCATTTCGAACCCAAATCATCAGCTCGTCAAAATTATGGGCCCCATAATAACCTAAATAGACCCAAATAGGAACTGAAATAAGAGCTGCAAATCCATCTGTCAGGACAAAACGAATGAAACTAATTTGTTTCGATGTGCCAGCCGTAAAAAAAATAGGCATACGAAGGCCAGGCATAAAACGACCAAAAAAGACCACCCAACGACCATATTTTTTGAACTGTTCCTTTACCTTATCAAATCGTTCTGGATGGAGAACGGTTCTTAAAACAGGAAGGGTAAGTGCCTTTTCGCCGTAATAACTTCCGAGCCAAAATACAAAACTATCACCTAGTAGAACACCCGCCATTCCCACTAAAAACATGATATGAACATTTGCATAACCGAGACCGGCAATCACTCCACCAGCAGTGAGAGAAATATCTTCTGGGACGGGAAGACCAAATCCACAGAGGATTAGAATTCCAAAAACGGCAAAATAACCGTATTGCATAAAAATGGAAACTAGAGTTTGTAGAAAGTCCATGAGGGATTTATACTGATTTTATGGTTTCGTTCAAAAAGGAAAGAGATTTATGAAGAAAGGGAGAACTGAGCTTCTTGCCAGTGAAGAAAAAACCCTTGCTCCCTATGCTGTTGGGAGTAAAAATCCAGGGGATCGTGAGTATGAGGAACCAGAACATCCATACCGCCTTCCCTTCCAAAGGGATCGAGACCGAATCATCCATTCGCATGCGTTCAAGAGGTTAGACTATAAAACCCAAGTATTTGTTTATTCGGAGGGAGACCATTTTCGAAATCGCCTCACTCATACCTTAGAGGTTGCTGGAATTTCCAAAACCATTTCGAAGGTGCTGGGTTTAAATGAAGATTTGAGTGAAACCATTGCTCTTGCCCATGATTTGGGTCATTCTCCTTTTGGTCATGCAGGCCAAGAAGCTCTTTCGGAACTTATGCGTGGAAGGGGTGGGTTTGAACACAACAAACAATCGTTACGTGTAGTTCAGAAATTAGAACGAAGGTATCCCGATTTTCCTGGCCTTAATCTTTGTGGTGAAACTTTACTTGGGATTATGAAACATGGTGGTGATTACGAAAAGTCAGATCTTTTCACTGTCCGCCAAGACCTTGGCCCCTCACTCGAAGCAATGGTCGTAGATAGTTCTGATGAAATTACATATAGTGCTCATGATTTGGAAGATGGATTAGAAAGTGGACTTCTGGAACTATCAGATGTAAAAGATCTAAAAGTTTGGAAACGAATGGAAGAGGGACTTCCTAAATCTATTTTTTCTGATAAAGATTCTATCTCAAGATCTTTGGGCCGAGTCATTCTCAATCTAATGGTTTCAGACTTGATCGATAGTATCGATGAAAATTTGAAAAAACTTTCGATCCAAACAAGGGAAGATGTTTCTTCTGCCTTTCAAAATCAAAAAAAAATAGTTCAATTCTCTGAAGGATTCCAAAACGAATTTAAGGAACTGAAATCCTATTTGTTTGCCAATCTCTATCGCCATCCCGAAGTTTCTCGAATGAGTGAACGAGGCAAAGAAACTATATTTTTGCTTTTTAAACATTTTGAGTCTCATCCTGAATCCATTCCTGAATCCTATCGGAAACGAGAAGAAGAGGAAGGTCGAATGAGGGTTATCTGCGATTATATTGCTGGAATGACGGATCGATATGCCATTGAAAAGTTGAAACGAGAAGGAATCCTTTGGTTTCCTTACTAATTGAAAATAAGGAAATTTAGTTTTAGAAAGTTTGGAGTCTTTTTCTATGTATCAGTTATATTCCCATCCTCGTTCGCCTTATAGTATGCGAGTGCATATTTATTTGCGATATAGAAACATACCCTATGAAACGGTAACAGTTGCTTTGGATAAATTAGAAAACCGGAAAAGACCATATTTACAAATCAACCCCTATGGAAAGGTTCCAACATTTAAAGATGGAGATTTTGTTCTGGCGGAATCGTCAGCTATCATTCGTTATTTGGAAGAAAAACATAGTTTTCCAAATCCATTTTTTTCGACAGAGCCCCAATCTAGGGCAATTCTAAACCAAGCCATCAACCGTTGTGAGTCTGAATTTTGTTTTCCAGGAAGTGTTGTCTATTTTGCTAAAAAGTTTCTTCCAGAAGAAAAATGGGACGAGAAACGAATGAAAGATTCAGTAAAACGAATGGGTAGACATTTGGATATTTTGGAAGGAATTTTGGAATCCAACGATTACCTACACGAAAACCGGTTTGGTTTTTTAGAGGTTTTATATGCTCCTTTTATCAAAAATATTCCAATGATGGATATAAAGATTCCGTTGTCCGTTGAGAATTGGGTCAAACGAGTGTTAGAGATTGAATGTGTAAAAGAAATTTTAGGAGAATAAAAGATTGGTCTAACAAAATTTTTATGAATTGAGAATTTGATTTTGTTCAGATTCTTTTTAGAAGTTTGGATTTAACTCCTTTAGAAATCTATTTTGTAAGGAATGAGAGAGATCTTTCCAGTTTTTGGCCCAGTCTGCGGATCCTTCTTTGCCCACAAGATTGGTGACGGCTAAATAAGCTGTGACCGTTACCGAAAAGTTTGCTGCCACTTTTGCGATTCCAAATAGTTCCAAATTTTCCACCTCTAAATTTTCCCAAGAGGATTCTGGCGGTTTTTTGAATTCTGTCAAACTGATAGTCGTGGGTGCATTACACTTAACCATTGGGATTGATTTGTCTGGAAAAAGTTCATAAAACTCTGGGGATTCAGGAATTTGTTTGGAAAGTTTTAGCGCGTGGCTTAGTTCTTTCGTGTAAACAAAGTTTGGTGAAACTATGGATCCAATAGAAATCTCTCTCCATTCGTAGGCCCCACAAGATCCAAAAAATATAATATTTTGGATTTCTTTGTTTTGGGAGAGATATTTGTATAAATTGATCCCTGCCTCTAAATTACCAATTCCCATCACATCTAAGTGAGGGAATTTTCCGGAAGTACGAAGGATTCCGATTTCTCCTTCGAATGCTCCTGTAATCAGTGTTTGGTGAGGATTAAAGGGCAACAAGACCTTCTGTTTCCGGATACCCATACATCAAATTCAAATTTTGTAAGGCTTGCCCAGCGGCCCCTTTAACGAGGTTGTCTAATGCTGAAACAATCACCAAAGTATTTCCTTTGATTCGAAATCCAAGATCCAAATAGTTTGTGTTTTGAACCTTTCTGATTTCAACTTCTTCCGGAGTTTGATACAACCGAACAAAAGGTTCCTTCTCTGCGGCCGATTGGAATTTTTCTCTTACCTGTTCTGCACTAATTCCTTTGGGGAAAGAAACATAGATGGTCGCTAGAATCCCTCGGTAGATGGGAAGTAAATGCGGAGTGAAGTGGATTTCTTTTTCTTCTGTTCCTACAAATCCATACTCTTCCATTTCTGGTTCGTGTTGGTGAGTAAGAATTTTATAAGCTCGGAAATTTTCATATACATTGGTATAAGCGAATTTGATTTCTTCGGTTCTACCACCTGCGCCACTGACTCCAGATTTTGCATCGACAATCACCGGATCTTGGATTTCTTTTCTAAGATTTCCGAGAAGGGCAATTGGTAAAATTGCAGAGGTCGCATAACAACCTGGATTCGATACAAAATTAGTATTTTTTAATTTTTCTCTAAAAAGTTCGGGCAGTCCAAATACAACTTGGTCCATCATTTCAAATTCTGTATGGGAAAATTGGTAAGCAGTTTCGAATTTAGCCTTGTTGTGGAGTCGAAAGGTTCCTGATAGATCGATGACTTTTCTTCCTTCTTTCAGAAAGATTGGAGCTTTTTCGAGTGAAACTTCATTGGGAGTTGCAAGGACAATCCCTGCCTCTTTGGGAACAGGAGCATCATGTTTTTGAAATTTTAAATCAGGCAAATGGCTGAGATCGGGGAATACTTCGCGGATATGTTTCCCGTCCACTTGGTTGGAAGTGACATGTACGAGTTCAAAATTTGGATGGTGGGCAAGAAGTTTTGTCAGTTCTTTTCCCGTAAGACCACCAGCACCAATGATTGCCAATTTTGTTTGTTTCATATTGAGGGAACCAAGGTCAAGATTTTGAGATTGGTTCGTGCTGTCAAACGGCTCTTTTTAGAATTGGCTTGATTTTATCAAAACATCCTATCTAGTGATTTGACCTTTATTATGGTTACATCCGCCGCACTCCTTTTACAATTTTCGAATCAGATGAAGTCCAAAGGACTTTTGATTCTTGTATCCATTCGGATGGTGATTGGTTGGATTGGGGTGATTGCTTCCTTTTTGAATTTTGGAAAACCGCCATTTTGGGTCGCTTGTTTTGTTGGGTTTTATTTTTTATGTTCTTCCTTTTTTGCTAAATATAAAATCCAAAACAAACTGGTTTCTGATTTAGGAAATCTTTCTGTGATGGGTTTTTTGGTTTTGGATTTTTTAATCATTCTCTTTGGATTTTATTTATCTATTTTAAATCATCCAAAAGAGTTAGTTGCTACACCCATACAAAACGCTATTTTTTTCTCAATTTTCTTTTTATACCAACTTTACATTGGTTTTTTTCTGCATCGGAAATTTTCCGCTATCATGGGAATGGTTGTGGTTGTTGGTTATATCGGTGGACTTGTTGTTGCAACTCTTAATGGTGCTGAATTTTTTGCGGGGTATCGACTGGTTCCTCAAACACCGAATCGAATTGTATTACCTTTGGAAATTTTAAAAGTCATTTTGCTTTTAGGTATTACTATTTGTATTGTTCGATTGGTATCTTTTTTATTGGATATATTAGAAAATAATAATAAATCTCTGGTGGAAGAGTTAAATAAAATAGAAACAACATTATTAAAAAATGATCGATTGGTGACACTTGGAACTTTAGCTTCTAATGTTGCACATGAAATCAATAATCCACTTGCCGGAATCAAATCTATGAATGAATTTCTTTTTGAAGAAGAATTGTCTTTTTTAAAAAGAAAGGAACCACTTTGGATTGAAAAAGAAAAACAGATTCTTTGGAAACATCGCTCAAGACAGGAAAAACGAGAAGATTATGATTTGATTATGAATTTTTTTTCATTTTTGCCAAAAGGAGATCTTAATTTTTTAGCTGATAGATGTATTGATATAGGAGTGGATCATAAAAGTTTTGAAGGATTCACAAAAGACAATGTTAAAGATTGGGACTTTGTATATCTATGGCTCAAATTTAAAACTATGGAAAAAGCAAATTTATTGGTTTCTAATGCGATCAATAGAACCGAAAAAGTAATTTCTACCTTTCGTCAATTTTCGTTACCATTTTTTGAACAAGATAAATCCAAGGTTTTTGTTGGCGATGGGCTTCGTGATATATTATTTCTTTATAACCAATACTGGGAGATGAGTCGCAGTTTGATTACAGAAATTGATGAGCAATTAGAGGTTTTTGTTTGTGAACCAGCGATCAAACTTGTATGGTCGCATTTACTTTTTAATGCCATCCAATCCACTACTGCCAATTCAGGGGAAATCAAAATTAAGATACATTTGCTAAATGAAAGAGAAGTGGAAGTGTCCATTGCTGATAATGGTTCGGGAATTCCTGATGCATTACAAAACCAAATTTTCCAGCCATTTTTTACAACAAAGGAAAAAGGAGAGGGGATTGGGCTTGGACTTTATATTTCAAATGAAATCATCAAAAATCAAAATGGAAAGATGCATTTCGAATCTCATCCCGGAAAAACAATTTTCTCCGTGATTTTACCAGTTGCAGAATGAAAAACATCGATTAAAATTCTATTCGATATGGTAACGATAAAATCTTTTTTTCAAAAATACATCTTATGGATTGTCATTTTAGTTTTCGGTTACAATTGCCAAACGAAAAAACTGGATCATGAAGCGGCGGCAATCGCTATTACGAATGAAGCTAAAACAAATTTGGTACAAAAATTGAATTTGGCACTGCGTGAAGGCGGAACCAAACAAGCCATTCCATTTTGTAAGCTGAATGCCATTGGTTTTACGAATCGGTTGGGCCAAAAACATGAAGTCACACTACGACGAATTACAAACAAACCCAGGAATCATTCGAATCTTCTTTCTGTTGAAGAGGAAAAGATTTTTTTAGAAATAGAAAAATTAAAAACGAGTGAAGGTGTATTTCCCAACAAAACTGTCACGTCGGATGAATCAGTGACTGTATACGTCCCAATTCCCGTAATGGGTTTTTGTCTGCAGTGTCATGGAAATTCGAATGAGATCCAAAAAGAGACAAAACAAATTCTCAATAGAGAATATCCAAATGACAAAGCCATTGGTTACCAAGTTGGGGAACTCAGGGGACTGTTTTCGGTGAAATTTACTAAATAAATCTCCGAACCAATACAAAAATGAATCCGATTACATTGATTGCAGGCAAACAAGAGTTATCTGAAATTGTATTGGAATACGGTTTACATGGCTTTTTGGTTTGGGATACAACAATCGGGATTGTTTACCCAAGTCCCGTTGCTTCCAAGTCCATGGGGATGTCCAATGGACAGTCCTTTCCAGCAGAATGTATTCTTACGAGTTCTGGGGTTCGTTTGGAAACAACCCTTGGTTCCAAAGATTCCATCCTGGGTCGAATTTGTTTTGATCCAAGTAATAGCGCTGGATTTCCATTTCGAATGTATCTTAAGGAATTCACAGACTCTGGAAAACAGTTTGTACTCATTGTTTTGGATTCCAGTATGGAGTTACCAAACAATACAAATCCTCATATTTTACAATCCACTGAACTCTCCAGAGATTTGTTTTCCTCTTCATTTCGAAGTTCAAGCATTGGAATGGAAATCGAAAATCCTCATGGTGAAGTGATCGAAGTGAATCCCATCTTTTGTCAGTGGCTTGGATATTCGGCAGAGGAATTAAAAACAAAATCGATCTCGGACATCACTCATCCAGAGGATTTGAAAATTGAACTTTCTTTTTTGGAAAAACTAAATCGGGGTTCTATCCAAAGTTTTCAAATTAAAAAACGTTATATCGCAAAAGATGGAAGTTTGATTTGGGCAGTTCTGAGTAAGTCCATCATCAGAGATCATTTGGGAAATCCAATTTATTATCTTTCTCAAATTTTAGATATTACTGAATCCTTACAAGCAGAGATTGAACTACAAAATTTATCCAGACTTCTAGACCAAGTGGCTGGCCTTGCTAAAATTGGTGGTTGGGACTTAGATTTAAAAACCAATAAAGCAAACTGGACCAATGTAACAAAAAGAATTCATGAAGTAGAAGATGATTATATCCCGAGTGTCAGTGCTGGGATTAGTTTTTATCCTTCGGAAGAGAGTCAAAAGAGGATCTCCAATGCAGTGGATTTATTATTAAAAGAAGGTAAAGAATACAATTTAGAATTGGAGATGGTGACTGCCAAAGGAAACCAAACTTGGGTTAGAACGATTGGGCGAGCCGAGTATGAAAATGGAAAAATCGTAAAGATTTACGGAACCATTCAAGATATCAATGAACTGAAAAAATGGGAAATGGCACTTGCTGCACAAACGGCCATTTTATGGTCTTTTGTGGAACATGCCCCAGCCGCCGTTGCCATGTTAGACCAAGAGATGAGGTATGTGGCTCTTAGTCAACGTTGGATTGAAGACTATAAAATTCCACTTTCCAAAGAAGAAATCATTGGGAAAAGTCATTATGATATTTTTCCCAATATTGGTCCCGTATGGAAAGAAATTCATTCACGAGGATTACGTGGAGAAGTTTTAAAAAAAGACGAAGATGTTTGGCGCCCACCTGGTTGGGAAAAAGACCAAGTGTTACAATGGGAAATTAGACCTTGGAAACAGTTAGGTGGTGGTATTGGCGGAATTTTAATGTTTACTCGGGATATTACAGAAGCCTATGAAACAAAATTAGAATTAAAATATGCCAAAGAATTTGCTGAAAAAGCATACAGTGCAAAGTCAGAATTTTTAGCGAATATGAGCCATGAGATTCGGACTCCACTAAATGGAATCATTGGCTACTCTGACTTACTTGCAGAGACATTAGAAAATTCTTCTTATAATGAATACGCACAAATCGTAAAACAGTCGGCCCATGCGCTTTTGAATATCGTAAATGATATTTTGGATTTTTCCAAAGCTGAAGCTGGAAAATTACAATTAGCTGAAGAACCGAATGACTTAAAAAAATTGGTTTTGGAAGCAATCAAAATTATGAATATCCAAGCCATTATCAAGGGTTTGGACATTCATTTTCATGTTGAAGAAAATATTCCTCCGCTACTGATGTTTGATTCCAATCGTTTAAGACAGGTGATTTTAAATTTAATTGGGAATGCAATCAAATTTACGGAATCAGGATTTGTTGAGTGTAATGTGAAACGATTGGATTTACAGGATCCTCATAAAGTAAACTTACGAATCACAATCAAAGATACTGGGATTGGCATTGCAAAAGTTAGCCAAGAAAAGATTTTTGATTCCTTTACTCAGGAAGATTTTTCCACCACACGAAAGTTTGGTGGTACGGGGCTTGGTCTTGCTATTTGTAAACAACTTCTTACTCTTATGAAGTCAAATTTACAGTTAAAAAGTGAATTGAATCAAGGAAGTGAGTTTTATTTTGATATCCAATTAAGAATTCCTGAATTTGATCCTGAATTGAATCCTTCTGAATCAGAAACAAAATCACAAGAAGAAGGTCATCTCCATCGTTCCAAGGTTAGCGAATCTTTTAAAATTTTGGTTGTAGAAGACAATGCAGTCAATCTTGGGCTTATGAAAAATTTTATCAAACGGATCTTACCAGAAGCGAAAATCCTAGAAGCTCAAAATGGAGAAGAAGCAATCCAGGTATTCCAAGCAGATCCACCTTCTTTGATTTTGATGGACATTCAAATGCCTATTATGAACGGATATGATGCCACTAAAGAAATTAGAAAACTAAAGATTGGGAAAGAACTACCCATCATTGCAGTGACTGCGGGGATCATTGCTGGTGAAAAAGAGAAATGTTTGAGTATTGGAATGAATGATTATATCAGTAAACCTGTCCAAAAAGAAAATTTAAAACAGATTCTTTTGAAATGGTTATAAGTTTTAAAACTTAAAAAAACAAACTGGAAAAACCTACTCATACGATTGTAAATCTTGGATTCAGTCAGGGAACTTCTCCTTAGGATTCCGGAGTTTAGGTTCCTGGGGTTAGCGGAGGTTGCTGCTGATCGAAAGCAAATTGCCTACCCGTTTCCAATGGATCAAATGGTGGTGAATCTTTAGAATGGAACCGCTACTAACAAAAAATTTCCTTTCTAACGTATCTCCCTTCAAAGGCTTTTATCACCCAAAACGTTAAAAACGGTGCAAACGCATTTTTAGAACGTTTTTAACGGTAAATTTTTATTTTTTCTATCAGCCCTTGATTATTCGTTATGCAGACGAGATATCTTTTTTATTAGATTCCTTAAATATAAAATAAATTGATTTGGAAAATCTTCTATATCTATGCGAAATCGAATGAAACAACTATTAGTATTAATATTCTTCATAACAAACTGTGTATTAATTCCTACAAACAACCAATCACAAACAGAACCTGGCATTTTTGCCTTTTTATTAGGCCTTGTTGGTGGTTCTCCTCCTTCTTCACAAAACCTAAGTCCAGGAACCACCATTGACCTGTCAGGTGATGGGATCCCCGATGGAACACTTATTGATACTGATGGAGATGGTATTTCTGATTCAATCAATCTTACGGGAGGAACCATTCCTAATTTAGTTTTGATTGATACAAACGGAGATGGGATTCCCGATGCAGTCGATACCAATGGAGATGGAATTCCTGATTATTATATTAGTCCAAATCCTCCTGGTTTTTTAACCACAGCACCTGGTGGATCAGGAAATCCGGTTGTAATCATTTTGGATGCAAACGGCAATCCATTAGGTTTTGATACCGATGGAGATGGAACTCCGAACGATACAACCATCGTTGCTATCTTGAGTGATACAACTCCACCCACAATCACAAGTTCTTTGTTAGCTGGAAATTATTCTACAAGTCAAACTACAACACTTACTTGTACTGACAACAAAGCACCTGGTTCTATTGTTTATACTTTGGATGGATCCACTCCTGCTTTTTTCCCAAAAACCGGAATTGTTCTTACGACATCCTCTAAATCTATTTCTCTTTCGACAGAAGGAACTCATACCCTCCAAGCTTTTTGTCGTGACCTGGCGGGAAATATATCCTCAACATTAAACATTGTTTATACGATTGATACAAAAATCCCAGCACTTTCGATTGTAAGTCAATCTTCACAAGCAATTAGTTCTTCTTCCGGTGCCATTGGAAGTTCTACTGCTACTTGGAGGTCTGATCGATCAGGATCTTTTACCGTTAGAGAAGGGAGCTCTTGCGAATCAGGTACCATCGCTACTACAGGATCGGCCACTGCAAACGTAGACCAAGGATTTGTTCGTTCTCATACTCACTTCACAGGGGAAGGAACTAAAACCTATCGTATTTGTGTCACTGGTTCTAATGGACTGACAGGATTTGTTTCTCTCACTCTCACAAGAGATGATACAGCACCAGTGGTGACTGCACTTCCCGGTGCCGGAAGTTATGGAGATGCTACTTCCGTTTCTCTTTCTTGTTCGGATACAGGTGGTACTGGCTGTGAACAAATTGTTTATGCGGTACAGGTTGGTTCAAGTCCCTCAAATCCAGATATCCAAGGAAATACTGGAAATGTAATCAGTGGAAGTTTATATACTTCTGCTATCGCAATGAGCGATGCAGCAGTCACCTATACAAAGTTTATTGCTAGAGACAAAGCCGGAAATGTTTCGAATGTCAATTCTCAAAATTATACAGTGGATACACAAGTGGCTACGATTACCATCAATTCACATACGGCTGCAATTAATGGAACATCTAATGTAACAATCAGTTGGCAAAGTTCCAAGGTTGGATCTTACCAATTTCGTATGGGTGGTTCCAGTTGTTCGAATGGAACCGCTCTTACCAATACAGGAAGTAATGCCAATGTCACTGGAAATGCTGCTCTTGCAACCAACATCACAACGACGATTGCAAACTCACAATTTGTGGAAGGAAACAATACGATTCGTATCTGTGTTGCGAACATGGTGGGAAGTTTTGGATCTACAACTCGTTCTACAGAGAAAGATACTGTAGCTCCTGTTGTATCAATGGCTTCCCCTTCTGGGGTTGGCCCTTTTCCCTCAGGAACACAACTCCAACTCAGTTGTGCTGATACGGGTGGCCTTGGTTGTGATAAAATCATTTATACATTGAATGGGACTGAACCTACATTTGATGGAAGTGGTGCTGTTACCAATGGAACCGTTTATTCTTCCGCAGTTGCACTTTCCAATGGAAACCAAGAAGTAAAATACCTCGGTCGCGATTTGGCTGGAAATCTAAGCACAGCAGCTAGCCAAAGTTTTTATATTGGTCCACCTGATGCTCCCAATTTTGTGGAAGCCCAAGCTGGAGGAAGTTCCGCCGTTGTCCAGTGGTGGCCTGTTTCTGGAGCCACTTCGTACACAGTGTACTATGGAACAAGTCCTGGAGTGACTACATCTTCCAGTAGTTTTGGGCCAGTGACAAATCCCAATGCTACTGTTACTGGTTTGAGTAACGGCTCCTTTTATTATTTTAGAGTGGTGGCTAGTAGTTCAGCAGGGTCCAGTGCCGTTTCGTTAATGGAAGCCGGGACGATGGTCTTGAATGCTGCTCCAGGAACAAGTACACTTGGATCTCATTTTGATATTTCTGCAGGCCAAGGCACAAATGCCGTCCCATACCAAGCCTCAGCAGTGATTGATCCAGTGAATCAGAAACTGTTAGCTGTTAGTCAAAATGGAACCAACAGTAACAAACCTAGTTTGTATCGTTGTGATTTGGATGGTTCTAATTGTAATCATATTGACATTTCAGCAGGGCAAGGATCCAGTTCTGGAACTTCCGCCAGAATCGTTATAGATCGAATTCATTCAAAACTATTGGTTGCTGCATTAAATAATGGTCGTTTGAGTTTATTTCGTTGTAATCTGGATGGAACAAGTTGTACCCATAGCGATATATCGGCAGGACAAACGGGAGTTCAAAGTTCTCCCTTTCCTGTGTTAGACTATACAAATAAAAAGCTCTTGGTAGTAACAAATTATGTAGGAAAATCCGCACTCTTTCGTTGTGATTTAGATGGAACAAATTGTACGTATACAAATATCTCCGCAGGACAGCCAACAAATTCTGGCCAATCACCAAGTGTTGTCATTGATCCGATTCATTCTAAACTTTTGTTTGTAACAAACAATTGGAGTGTTGGTGGTGCGGGTGGTAGTGGCAGGCCAGGTTTCTTTCGCTGTAATTTGGATGGGAGTAGCTGTGTTTTTATTGATATCACTGCAGGCCAAGGTGCAAGTTCTGGAACCTATCCATCTATAGTTGTTGATTCGATAAATAGGAAGTTTGTTGTAACGACCTGTAATGGTTCCAACAATTCGAAACTTGGAATGTTCCGTTGTGATTTAGATGGAACTAACTGTAGCCATACTGATATTTCCGCAGGGCAAGGACTTAACTCGGGGAATGCTTCTAGTGCGATCATTGATACCGTGAATGCTAAATTGATAACGGTCACTGCCAATGGCGCCAATAACGGGAAACTCGGTCTCTTCCGATGTAACTTGGATGGGAGTAGTTGCACTCATACGGATATTTCTTCTGGACAAGGAACCAATTCGGGAAATATGCCTGCGACACTTCTGAATCCATTTAACGGGAAAATATTGGTTGTGACACAAAATGCTGCCAATAATAACAAACCGAGTCTTTTTATCTGGTAAAGGTTTGGACGGTTGTTATGTTTCTGATGCAAACAATGATAAATCTAAATTGGAAAGAGAGAACATTACATAAATGCTACTGTTATGAGCTAGGAAATGAATTTTGACTAAAAAACTTGTAATACTTTTATTTCTAGCTCTTTTCCAAAACAGTTTGATCGCGACTCCTTTGGATTTAGGTTTTGTAATTGAATTACCAGACGGATGGCAAAAAGACCAAAATGAAAAAGGTCCGGACGTTTATAAATCTCCAGATGGTGAAATTATATTTTTCGTGAATTCGTTGTACGGCGGACCTTTTATCAGTGCACGTTCACAGGAATTTCAAAATGGGATTCGTAAAACTCTTATAAAAGAAAACGCATCTGATATATTTTTCGACAACTCAGCTATTTTTATGGAAAGAGAAGCTGTAATTGTAAGATACAATGCACCTTCTGGGCAACAGGTAGTTTCCTATATATTTGTGGATCAATGGAAATATCATTCAATTTATTTCATCTCTCTGAAAGATCCACTTCTTAGTGCTGAAGTTCAATCAATGATAAGGTCTGCACATTTTGCAATTGGGCATTGGCCAGCCTGGGCACCACCACCTTTTGAGTTGGGGCAATTTCTCGTTAAATTGATATATTGGATCGTAATTTTATTCTTGGTTTTGTTTGTAATCAGGTTGTTTTGGAAAAAGAAAACTGATACCGATTAAAATAATAGCCAGAAACTTACCTATAGGTTAGTTCGATAATGACTCGTTCGCCTTAGTATAATGTTCTGGTTTCAATTGAGATTTGATGATGAGTAGGGTGGTAGCAATCACTCCCGCATCATCGGTAAATCCCAATCCCAAAATGATATCTGGGATTGCATCCACTGGTGAGATAAAATACAGAAGTGCCAAAGCAATGGATGTTTTGGCTGTGAGAGAAGTGTTTTCATCTAACAAACAATAATACATCGCAATGACATCTTTTAAAAAAGGAATTTTCTTTCCTGTTTCTTTGATTTTTTTCCAAAAATTCGTTTTGATAAATTGGAGTTTTTCTTTTTCATCCATAAGTTCTTTATTTTCTAGTACTTACGGTATTAGACGGAATCAAGGTCTTGGAAAAACATTGTAAATTTCAAAACCTTGATTTTTTTAGTGTTTCTTATTTCTTATTTTTAAATTCTTGTTTTGGTTTTCTTTTTAGCATTTCCTCAGCCTTTGAAAAATCTATTGTTGGATATTTTGCTGAGAGTTCTGTCGTACATTCTTTGAATCCAAGATCAGAAACATCCAATCTCCCATCCAGATAACTGAGTGTTCCTGCAAAAATAGGAACCTTCGAACCTTCAGTGGATAGGTTCCAACTTTTTTTATCGGCTAACTTAACACTTCTAGTTTTTCCTCCAGTTGTCCGAATTTGTGCTTCATAGAGAGCATAAACTGTGTTAATGCCGGTAAATAAAAAACATCCGGTAAGAATGTTCGGGTTGTCTTTGTTTCCTGCACCTAAATCAAGGGAGTGGCCAGAGATTTCACTATTGATTAAATCAAAATTCTCTAAAGTTACATTATAGATGGTTTCGGTTCCCGCATTAAAGTTTGCTTTGATAAAGTAAATTGGTTTTTCATTTGGAATTTGTGGGGCAATTTCTTTTTTTGGATCAACAATGTTTAAACTGGTACAATTGGTTAGGCCTAGACCAACAACGCTTAAGATAACTAATATTAGGATTTTTTTCATTGAATACCTTCTTTTTTCTTTTATGTAACACTATAGTAGGTGGTCGTCAAATCAAATTCGAATCTTAATATTGATAATCGATTTATGGAAAGGATTAAAATGAAATTATTTTTCGAAGGTATACTCTCTGGTTAATTTTTCTTGAGCAGATGGGTGTATATTTGTACCCCTGCATAAGTTTTCCTCTGATGGCGAAATCTAAAGATCAACGAAAAAATTTAATTTGGTTCGGAACGGAATTTTGGGAACTTGTGAAGAAATCAGAAAAACGAATGAGAAAAATAATTTTCGCGAGAAGGTCATTCAAAGAATGTGGTGAGGTAGAAATTATTTTTGCAAATTACAGCAAACGAGGTAGATCATGTCCCGTCCCTTCAAAGTATTAGGAATCCAACAAGTTGCAATTGGTGGTGAGTCGAAAGAAAAATTATCCAAGTTTTGGGTAGATGTTATGGGGCTTACTAAAGTTTCTGATTATAAAAGTGAAAAAGAAAACGTGGATGAGGACATTTTGTCCATGGGGAATGGACCTTTTAAGGTTGAGATCGATCTAATGCAACCTATTGATCCAAACAAAAGCCCAAAAGTTCACGACCCAAAATTAAACCATATTGGTCTTTGGATTGATAAATTGGAAGAGTGCGTGGAGTATTTGACAAAGCAAGGAGTCAGATTCACTCCTGGTGGGATCAGAAAAGGAGCAGCCGGATATAACGTTTGTTTCATTCATCCAAAAGGAAATGAGGAATTTCCTCTTTGTAGTGAAGGAGTGCTAGTGGAGTTAGTCCAAGCACCAGAAGATGTAATTAAAGCTTTAGGTTAAGTAACATAAAGAAAGGCAACTGGTCGGTTGATTGCCGTAGGTTGCCTTCGCCAAACAAAGTAAAACTTTTTCGAGGCAAACTCGGGCTTTCCAAACAAACAGCTAGTTACCTTAGATTTTTATCTCTTTTAACCTTCTGTCTTAATCATTTTGTTAGTTTTTATTCCCGTGAGTCCATCGCCAGTATAAATAAGCGACTAAAGCCAAACTGGTAGTGATGATGAATTGTGTTAGGTGGACAACCGTGGCATACACAAGTCCTTCGCCAGGATCACGTCCTACAATGATAAATCCAGAAATGATTGCTGCATGAAACACACCAATTCCGGACGGCGCTGAAGGAATGGCCACTCCCATCCCACCAAGAAACATAAAGAGTAAAGCTTCCGGAAACTGAATAGGCATTCCAATCAGTAAACCTGCAAGATAATAAGAAATCGCATATCCGAAAACCCAGGTGGGTATGGAATAGAGGACTGGTTTAGCTAGTTTGTCACCTTTGAGAAAGGAAGAAAATTCTACCAGATGGTGGTCTAATTTATCTTCATATAACCCAAGTTTGCCGATAAATCCAAATAACTTTTTTGCAAGCCCACGTAAGGGATCTAAATAATAACGAACTAGAATCAAACCTACAATCATTCCAAAAATGACAAGGGTTGAGAGGAGAAGTAGATTTAAGTTTTTGGATTGTCCTAGTCCCATATAAAATAGGGCAGCAGCACCAATGATTACAACGGAACCAAGATCCATCACCTTTTCTAAAAAAATACGACTGAAGAGATGGGTGAGTGGGAGCTCTGTGTCTCGTTTGTTCATAATGAGGCGAACAAGGTCCCCACCTCTGGCAGGAAGAACCATATTGAGACCAACTCCAATGATAGAAGTTGTGAAACTCCCCGAAAAACTAATTTTCTTTTCTAAAAGATGATACCATCGAATTGAAAAAGGAATAAAAGCCCATAAGTTGGAAAGAAAAAGTAATGGGAAAATCCACCAATTGATTTTTCCTTCTAAACGTTCAAATTCAGCAAGATCAAAGTTTTTCGAAAGAAAATAAACAGCAATCCCTGAAACTAAAATTCCAAATATCAATTTTCTCATGTTTTCCTTTTTAACCTGGTGGCCAGTTCATATGGCGACCACCTAGCAGATGAAAGTGGATGTGGTGTACGGTTTGTCCGCCAAAATTTCCACAGTTATTGACCAGTCGATATCCCTTTTCAGCGATTCCATTTTGTTTCGCCACTTTAGGAATGATATGAAAGATTTCTTTTAAGATTTCTGGATCCAAATCTCCAATTTCGTTCATATTCGAAATATGGACTTTGGGAATGACGAGGACGTGAAAAGGGGCTTGAGGAGTAATATCATGAAACACTAAAATGTTTTCTGATTCATATTCCTTTTTACTTGGAATTTCTCCGCTGACAATTTTACAGAAAAGACAATTTTCCATATTAAACTTTCTCCTTAGAAAATACAAGTGATGCAGCACCTAAGGCTCCGGATAAACTTCCGCCCGGTCCGATTTTTAATCTCTCATTTAACACGGGAAAGATTGTAGATCGAATTTCCGCCTCTAAGGTTTTTCCAAATAAACCATAGGATTTTGTGATTCCACCTACGAATACAACGGCTTCCGGATTTAGTAATTGGATTGCATTCCTAACTGAATGCGCTAAGGCCAAGGTTCCAAAATGTAAAACTTCTTCGGCAATTGGATCTTTGTTTTGGATCAATTGGAAAAAATCTTTACCACTATTCAATTTGATTTTTGTTTTTTCCGCATAACGATTGATAAATCCTTTTGTCGAAAAATAACTTTCTACACAACCACGGACTCCACAACCACAAAGCGCTCCACCAATGACCGCAGTGGTATGGCCAATTTCGATTCCATTGCCAAGATAACCGGAATATAGAATTCCTTTGTCGACAAATCCACCACCAACTCCGGTTCCTAAGGTAATGATGAGTTGCGATTCTGTATTTTTATAAGATCCGAAGTAGGCTTCACCAAGCGCAGCACAGTTGGCATCATTTTCATACCAAACGGGAAGGGAAAATTCAGTTTTTAATTCTTCTTTGAGTGAGAGGTTTTTTAGGCCTTTCATATTGGCACTAGAAATCAGAATTCCTTTTTCATTGTCCAAGGGACCTGGAGATCCAACCCCAATCCCATTTGCGTTTGGAACCAATGGACGGATGGTATCTTTTAAGATTTTTAAAAAACTTTCATTGTTTAGATTTTCAGGAGTGGGGGAAACTATGGATTTTAATTCCTTTCCCGATTCATCGAAAAGGTTAGCTCGAATGCTTCCTCCGCCGATATCCACTCCGATGGCCAAACCCAAACTCATTCTCCCTTAATGACCTGGTCGAATTTCCCGTTTTTCATTTCATAAACGGTTTGGGCATCGAAGGCAAGTTTCATATCATGAGTTACAAGAATGATGGAATGGTTTCGTTTGTTGTATTCATTTAGGAGGAGTTGGACTAAATAACTATTTTCCGGATCTAAGTCTCCAGATGGTTCATCTGCAAATAAAATGGCTGGATCATTGATAAGGGAACGTGCAATGGCAGCTTTTTGAATTTGCCCACCGGATAATGTGCGAGGAAGGGAATTTTGTATATCACCTAACTTTAAATGTTCGATCAAATAATCGCATTTACGAATGTAGTCATCATTTGAGAACTTACGGGTAAAAAGAGCAGGTAAGAGAATGTTTTCTTTGATGGTTAGATTTCCCACAAGTTCTGAAAATTGGAAAACGAGTCCTAGGTCGCGGGCTCGAATTTCTGCTAGTTCTTGTTTGGAAATTTGGGAAAGTTTGATTTGGTCATAAAGAATGTCTCCTTCAGAGGGTGAGAGCATTCCTGTCAGCATAGAAAGTAAAGTGGTTTTGCCAGATCCAGATGGCCCAATGATGGCAACATAGTCACCTTGGTTCACATCGAAACTTACGGAACTGACTGCTTCGTCTTTGCCAAATCGTTTGGTTAGGCTGTGGACACGGAGTAACATTATTTTTGTCTCCGAATGGATTTATAAGGATCAATATAAGAACTGATTCCAATTGTGGGAACAGAAACTAAAAAACCAAGTGCGATAAAGAGAACCAAACAAGAAAAAACGGATTTGAGTTCACTAAAGATTCCGAAGTCGGGTGGTGGATTCAAAACCCCTAGATTGATGATGATTGCCAGTAGGAAACTGGGAAGAAATAGGAAAAATAAGGACAAGGAGTGTAGCCAAATACAACCGAGTCGGTTCCCACCAATGGCCATCATCACTCCAATGTCACCCAGACCATGAAGGCAATGGAAGAAAAATAAAGTCATCAGAGCAAAACTTGTAGAATAAAAAAGAATCTGCGGAGATTGGTCAAAGGAAACGATACTAGTAAGGGACACACCTCCGTACAAATGGAAGTGAATCCTGATAGCGAGTAAAAAGAATGTAAAAACCAGGGCTCCGGCGAGGCCATAGGCCATCGAATAGAGTCGATCTCGGAAGAGAAGGCGAAGAGCAAACGAAATGTAGGTGAGTTGTATCACTTCCAGGACAGAATTGACGTAAGACTCTTTTTTACCAACTAAAATAGGAAAATAGGAAGTAATCGAATTTGGCATTTTTTATCTTTGTGGGAGCAGCAGTGATTATGCTCGGGTTTCTTTTGACCTTCATCGTGGGGCAAAGAAGGGATAGTTATGCCAAGGCTTTGAGTCTCGCCACTCTCGGGAATTTTCTGGATGCAAGGGCCCTTGTTCGGGAAAAACTCGAAGAAGACCACCAAAACCCCTATGGTCACTATGTGATGGCAAAGATTTATGCCATGGAGAATGACCCCTTAAACGAAGCCAAACACCTCGAAATCATTAAAAAGAACAACCGGTATACGAAAGAAATCGATTCTGTAACGGTTTCCAACCGCATTGCTGATATCTATTATAACAAAGATTTTTTTGAGGAAGCCTTCTTTCATTATTTGGACACCCTCCAAGCCGATCGTTCCAATCCCATTGCTTGCCTTCGTCTGGGATTTATGGCCCTTGGCCAAAAAGAATTTAAAATAGCGGAACATTTTTTCTCACGTGTTCCAGAAGAAAAAATCAACCTTTCTTCTTACTTCATTGCTCGCGGTGTGATCTCTGGAGTGACCGGTGGGGGAAAGGAAAGAGAATATTTTGAAAAGGCATACAAACTAGAAAAGTCTCCCGTCTCTGGATTTTTATATGCGCTTTCTCTTTCCCGTGAAAACAAACACAAGGATGCTGTGAAAACCGCGGTGGCCATCAGCGAACAGATAGAAGACGAGTTTGTTCGTTTTACTTTGTTTCAGTTTTTAATGACAGAAGCCATCCTTATGCAAAATTTTCCAGAAGCCTTGAAGTATGGAAGGTTGTGTATGGAAATGGCAAGGCTCAATGCCTGGCCGAGTGAAATCATTGAAACAAGCATCCACTTTGCAATGATTACTGTGTATATGGGTAGGCTTGATGATGCTTCTGAATATTTGATCGAAGCGGAAGCGGAAAGATTGGATGATCCTGATGTGGTGGCTCTTGCAAATTTAAAATATAGATTGGAACGAGGGACAGGGACTGTCGAGTCACTCACACATGAGTATGATCTATCACGGGAACTCAATTTACTTTCAGTGAACTTATTTCCTAACTCAAGATACTTTGAACTGAGTGGGATGCGTTCTTCCAAACCATTTAATATCAAAGGAATGGTGGATGATGCGGGAAAAAAACTAACATCCAAATTGGATATGTTGGGTCTTGATAAATTTGAAAAGTTTATTAGCCTTCCTGGAACTAATTTCAAAAACCAAGCCACTCGTATGGTGATGAGTATGGGTTATCGTGTTACAAAAGAAATGTCTAATCCAGAAGCCGACGGGGTGAATTTACTTGCTTCTTCCAAGGAAGATGTAAATAAAAGAGCACTCTTCCGAGTTCGTAAATGGAAGGATGCAAAAGTATCTGATGTATTCTTACGCGAAATGACAAACCAAATGGAAGAGTTAGGTGCCTCCAAAGGTTATGTGATTGGAAACTTTGATGTCACCGAAGCAGGTAAAAAAATCATCGCAGCTAGTAACGGCGCTCTTGAGATGTATAGTGGGGATTTGTTTGAAGACCTTCTCAACAAAACAATGTAATGAAATCATACTTAAAACAAATTTGTTTTTTTCTCCTGGTTTTTAGCTTTTCGTATCATTGCCAAATCCAAACACCTGGTTCCGGATCGAGGGATTCTAAAGTAACAACACAATTGGAAACTAAGGAAGGAACTCTCTCGAAGGCCCGAGATTCCAAAGAATTTCATTGCCCCATCCCCTTGACCTTAGGAAAGGTTTATGGAACCTCCATTTCTAAATTTGACCAAACTGTCATTCTATCGGAACTTAAAATTTTACTAGCGGATCTTTGTTTGGGTGAGTTTGTCCATCTCCTGACCCTTGTCCATCCCGTGAAAGGTTTGTATGTGGATGCCAAAGGTTACTGGACGGTGGAGGAAGTAAAAGCGGATTTGAAAGATCCCAATGGTTATTTCCAGGTTTATTATTTTGATTTAGAGAAATTGGATATCAAAAAAGGAAGTTCTGGAAATTTAACTGTCCGCGATGTGTTTTTAGCAGCAAAACAAGTGTCAGTTGATTTTTATGTAGGTTCCAGTGAAGAAGTGGAAGTGAAGTTTCGATTTTTAGAAAACCCAAAACTAGAAAGGTATTTGATCAATCCTAGTTTTGTCAAAGCGGAGGGGAAATGGTATCTCCTCCGTATGTTTTAATTTATCTAGTTCCTGTGATTACTTGTTTGACGATTTCCGAAGCGGTAGCAAGTGGATTTAGTTTTTTTGCATCTGCAACTTGTTTGGTAGCAGTTTTTTCATCAAACCCAAGTTGAATTAGTGCAAGGGTTGCTAAATCTGTTTCCCTATCTTCCGATTCTGTTTTTGTGGATTCATCATTTAAAAAGGTTTCTAACTTTTTTAAATTTTGTTTGATTTCAAAAAGAATTTTTTCTGAGGTTTTGCCTTTGACTTTTGGAATTTTTTCCAAAGTTTTTCGATCATCTTCTTTCGCAATTTTATACAAATCATCGGCATGAAAAAAAGATAAAATTTTGAGTGCGGTGAGTTCACCAATTCCGTGAAGTGATTTGATGAGTTGGAAAAGTTCTCGGTCTTTCCTTGTGGAAAATCCAAACAGACGTTCCCCGCGATCGGTGATGGAATGAAAGATATGTAAAAAGATTTCTTCTTTCATTTTGTCTTTGCATTCTAAATGCAAAGGAAAAGGAATATGAACTTCATACCCAACACCAGCCACATCCAGGACAAGATGGTCCATTTCCAGTTGAATTAATTTTCCGCGTAAACTTGCAATCATCCCTTTGGTTCCACTTCCAGAATCTAAAATCCCACCGGTTTGACCACCAATCTTTTTATCCTCGGATCACAATGCGTAAATCCGTTCATTCGAAACTTTGAAACTCTGATCTTAAAAAAAGAAAAGGAGGTTGAGTTTTTTAAAAAAATTTAGTAAAACCTTTGTGGTGAAACGAATTCGGATCTCAAAACATCCTCATCTGGCTCAGTATCTAACTCTGGCAGATCTCTTTAAAAATTTACCGCATACGGTCCTTCGTGAACTGAAGGAAAATACAGTTAGGGAATTTTTAGTGGGTGGGGAAGTATTATTTGAGGAAAATTCCGATGGAAATGATTTGTACATTCTAGCTGCTGGAAAACTACGTTATGAAAAACGCAGGTCAGATGGTTCTGTTCGTGATGTGGGAGAATTCAAACGCCTTGATATCATTGGGGAACTAAGTCTCATCACTGGGGAAAAACGTTCCGCAACCGTCAAAGCCATCCGCGATTCGGAACTCATTCGTGTTCCTAGGGACATTGCTCTTTCCATCCTTCTCAAATACCCAGAAAGCCTTTTACAAATTACCAAAATCATCGCCGAACGGCTGGCACATGCCAAAACAGAAAACAAAGGATTTGTTCCTATTTCTCGAACGTTTTCAGTTCTTTCGGCCTTAACCAAAGATAGTTTGGATGAAATCATTCATAAATTGGGCCTCGTGTTTTTGCGGTATGGATCGTTTTGTGTGGTGGATGAAACATTTTTTCTGGAACGAACGAGCGAGTTACAGACGTTAGAGGAAAAAGACCGCGAACCATGGATCATTCGTTTTTTTTCCCAACTGGAGGCGGAGTTTGATTATGTTTTCTATTTATTAGAAGATAAAAAAGATGTTTCCGCTTGGATGAGGAGAGCCCTTCGCCAATCCGATACCATTTTATACATTAAGGATGCAAACTCTAATCCAGATTGTATCCATTTAGAATCTATTTTAGATCCCAAACAATTCAAAGAGATCAATCATGTTTTAATTCTCCTCCAACCTGACCCAGTGGTAGTGATTCCAGGAACCATTAGACATTTACACAAAAGAAAGTTTAACCATCATTATCATGTGCATTTGGATAGACTCGACACTTGGGAACGGTTGGGTCGGGGACTCCTTGGAAAATCCATTGGGCTTTCTCTGGGTGGTGGGGGTGCCAAAGGTTTTGCTCATTTGGGAGTTCTTTCTGCCATTGAGGAACACCAAATTCCTATCGATATGGTTTCAGGAACCAGTGCTGGATCTATTTTTGCAGCCCTCATTGCTATGGGAGAAACAAGCGCTGGTAGTAAAGAAAAAGCAAAAGCATTTTGGATCTCCAAAGACCTGTTAAACGAATATACGGTTCCTGTTTTATCTCTCACAACAGGAAAAAAATACACTGAGGCCATTCGTCAATTTTTTGGATCCATTCAAATCGAAGATTTGTGGATTCCTTATTATGCCATCTCCACTGATCTTTCCCATTCGGAAATTCATGTTCACGATAGAGGAGATTTATGGAAAGCCATTCGTGCGAGTACATCCATTCCCGGAGTGGTTCCTCCCTTCATTGATGATGGAGTGGTGTATGTGGATGGAGGGGTTTTGGATAATGTTCCTGGGATCACTCTGAAAGAACGCGGTGCGGGAAAAATCATTTCGGTCGATGTGTTCGGGGACATTTATCCGGACCAAGACAAAGAACTCTGCACTTATTTTGATAAAACAAATCCAGGGGTGATGACAAATCCTCTGGTTCAAATTACAAACCTTATCAACTTCAATGAAATTTTAAGACCAAAGTTTCCTCCCATTGGAGATATCATCATTCGTTCGATTTTGGCTTCGAGTCGGGATCGGATCCGACAAACAGAAAAAATCTCCGATTTATTCTTACAAATTCCTACGAACAATTTTGGACTTTTGGATTGGTTTGCCTATGAACGTTTGATGGAACTTGGATATGTTTCTTCCATCGATAAAATCAAAAGGAGTAAAGAGAAATTTCTAAATCCTTCTTTACAATAAATTCTAAACCTTATCATACAAAGTATGTTTGTGATTTCAAATTATCGTGTGATTTTGGTTGGGTTTATTTTTCTTTTTTTCGGGATAAGTTCACTTTCCTCTCAAAACTTAGATTCGTTAGTTGCATCTGTTTATAATAAACAAGAGACCTTACTCATCCGTAATGAAATTAGAAAACGATTGGGGAACCGAGCAAACGATCCTTCCGTAAAAGAAATTGTCCAATCATTACGGGTTTGGGCAGCTTTTGAATCTATGCCCGCTCCTGAATTTGCCGAAGGGGTCGAAAGGTTTGTTATCTTAAAAGACTATGGATACACATGGGAAGAAACAGAAGAGTTGATTCCTTATTTTATCACAACGAAACCTAACAAAAAAGACATCCCTTATCTTGGAAAATTTTTTAAAGAAACTACTATATCCAAACTTCCCGAAGAAACTGTTCTTGAAATTCTACGCGCCGCGAGAGCCAAACAATGGAGTGGGGCATCTGTTTTTGTGGCTGGTCGTTTGGTGGTTTTGTCTCGTAAAAAACGAGAAAATACAAACCTCACCATCAAAAGTTTGGAGTCCGTCCTTCCCAAACAAATCCAAACACTCAGCGATGAGAAAAAAACAAAATTTCTAAATGATTGGTTTCAGAAGGAAGGACAAAATATAGAACCTAAGGATTGGGAAATTGTAAAAACCGATACCATCCAAGTTCTCAGTGCAAATTCTTCCAAAGATCATTTTCAAAAATCAGAAAGACGCACAGAAATTGTTTGGAATGAACAAGGAGAGTGGGTCACGAAAGAACGTCCAAGACTTGATCCAAACATTCTATTTTTAGAAGAACAAAATACCCCAACTGTCCAAACAACTAACAATGAAAAGGATAAACGTAAGTTAGTGGATCCTATCGGTCGAAATTGGATCGGAACTCCTTATTTGTACGGTGGGTATTCCAAAAGAGGAGTGGATTGTTCTGGACTTACCAAATCGATATTAACCGATTCAAAAATTGGAATGAATGAAAAGTCAATTCCCAGATCCGCCAGAGACCAAGCTCAAATCGGTAAGTCAGTTTCACGCGACAAACAACAAATTGGAAATTTAGTATTTTTCTCTGCATCACCAAACACAAGTAAAATCACTCATGTCGGAATGGTATTAGAAAATGGAAATTTTATCCATGCATCTACGAGTCGTGGTGTGGTCATCCAATCCTTAAACGAAAAGTGGTGGAAGGAAAGATATATCACAGGTCGAGACGTTTTTACAGGAGCTAAATAGATGGCTAAAAAAAGAGCCTTGGTATTGTCAGGTGGTGGAGCGAGAGGTGCCTACCAAGCAGGTGTTCTAAAGTATTTGGAAGAGATCCATTGGAAACCAGATATCATTTGTGGGACATCGGTTGGTGCTATCAATGCTTGTGCCATTGGTTCAGGAATGAATTCCAGCCGCCTCTCTGAATTATGGCTGAAATTAAATCAAAAAAATATTATGCGTTATTCGGTCTGGAATATGTTAAAGGGTTTATTTCGAAGAAAATACTATCCCCTTGTTGAGACTTACCCTTTAAAAAAGTTCATCCATGAACATATGGATTTTACAGCTCTCAATGAATCCAAAACCAAAGTCATCATTTCAGCGGTGAATATCCTCACTTCTGAATTAAAGTTTTTTGAAAATCCTGGTTTGAGAATCGAACATATTTTAGCGTCGTCTGCCATTCCTATGATCTTTCCTTGGCAAATGATTGATGGGGAACCGTATTGGGATGGAGGAGTGATGGCCAATACTCCCATCTTACCTGCGCTTACGCATGAAGCTTCTGAAATTGTTGTGGTTCTTCTTTCTCCTGTGGGAGGAGTGCAAATGATGGAGACACCAGAAACTAAAGACGAAGCCTTAGAAAGGTTATTTGAATTGTATTTACTAGGTTCTTACAGAAGTGTCGAACAAGGATTTGAATACCGAAAGGCTGTGATGCAAGGCCTCACACCAATTGAAAATTTTTTACTGGGACTACGCACACAATTTAAAAATGCAAAGGTTTCTGTCATTGCTCCCAAACGAATGTTAGGTCTCGTGAGCATTCTTAATTTTAAAAAGGAACAAGCGGAAATCCTTCTTCGGCATGGTTACGAAGATGCTAAAGAGCATTTTACTTCGAATCAAAGTTCAAAGTAAAATACTACTATCATGGTTAGTTTCTGGAACTCACCATGATGTAAACGGAATGGGCACTGTATTCAAAGGATTGAGAAAGAGAGTTTGGATCGATCCTAGAATTTCCATATCCGAGTTCACGGATATACGTAACAGAAACAGAAGATTTGGAAGTCACCCAGGAAAATCCTAAACTAAGTCCTTTGTTTCGCGAGTATTCGTTTCTGGGATTGGTTCCCGATCTGGCAGCTTTGTAAATCAAACTGTTGTCACCAGAATTTACCTGCACTTGATTTCCATGTGCATTTTGTAAGTACAAATCAACAGCAGACTCTGTCCAGGAAATTGGTTTTGTATTCGGTTCATTTGTGTAAATACCAGCTAACACGGAGAATGTGTCTGCTAAATAATATTCCATACCCGCCGCAAAGTTGGTAGTTGATACTCTTGTCAGTTCACGGATTTCTGTATCGTTGATGGTATAAGTTACCCTTCTACCAAAGGTGCTAATTTCATCCTGGTTCTTTCTGGATTTGTATCCAGTCGTATGGATCATGTCAAAAGATGCGAGAAAACGTGAGGTAGGAAAAAAAGCGATTCCCAATCGTAATTCTGAGGTTTGTGGGATTGAGGTTGTGAGTTTTGGTTTTTGTGTGAGGACTCCCGCTTCGATGGAGGAAGCCCCATCGCCTGTTCCTTCAATAAAATCAATGGCTGAGGATCCTGGCCTTCTAGTAGAATCAGCATATACTTCATTGTACAACCTGCTCCCTCCAGTAACGAAGGTTCGACGGTAACTCATTCCAAGAGATACTTTTTGGATGGGTTGGTATTGGATTCCGATCACTGGCATAATCCCAGATGTTCTACGGTTGTCCACATAGGAACGCATTACATAACTAAGATCTGAAAATTGTTGGAACTGAGTCCTTGATACTTCTTTTGTATCATTTATATAGTAAAGTGTTGCACCTACGGAAAGTTTATCGGAAAGAAGATATGCAGCACTCGGACCGACTAGCAGTTGGTTGTATCTTTCTTTTGTATAGTTTCTTGTGGAATTGATCGAAGGAGAAACCAGTGGGTAGTTGACTTGGTCCACTCGATTGTAAGAATAATTGTAAGTATTGACAATGGAAAACGCAAATTTCCAACGATCAAAATTCTTTAACAATCCAATGAAGTTTGGGTCAAAACCTTGGTGGGTTTGGTTATACACTTGGCCTGGTGTATCAATATTGATATAACTTCGCTTAATATCTTTGAAATTGCTCGCAGAAATAGAAATTCCATCATTATAAGTAAAACCAAGACCTGCCGGATTGTAATAAGCACCTGACGGGTCATCGGCGATGGCGGTAAAGGCACCACCGAGACCTGCGGCTCTTTCTCCATAAAATCCTTGGATGTTATGAAAAGGTTCCGAAGAAAAAAGGAAACTTGGAGTCAGGAGTAATGAGGTAAGTAGTATTTTGTATGTTTTCATTTGGTATTTTTATTATGATTAAAGTTGGTAAATGGTATTGGTTCCAGATGGTATTAGTATGTAGACTTCATTGCCGCTAGCATTGATTGTATAACGCCAAATAACAGATGTGGCTACTTGGTCTGCATCTCCGTAAAAATCTACGTAATATACAGGGCCACCACTATTGACATTATTAAAAAACTCCCCCCATCCGATATATTCGTCAGGAAAATCATTTGGATCCACTCCAGCTGGCATAATCACATAAGCATCGTATTCAGTAAATCCGATGGCAACTCCAATCCCACCACCACCAGAAGGTAAAGGCGAAGTCGTAAAATCTACGAATACATCCCATTCGAATTTGTAGGCATTGGCTCCTGTTTCATAAAACTCGCCATAGATATCATAATCAAAGTAACCGAGTTCCTCGTATTCATCATTCGAGTTATCATTCAAATCATAATAATCTACTGCAAAATATCCAGTGTCTCCATTTTCATCATAGGTTTCTTCTAAGTAATATTCGTATCCTATGTTGTTGTCTATGTATTCTGTGGTTACATATCCACCAAAATCATTGGTTTTTCCTTTGACTGAGGTTGTCACCTTATCGCCAGAACTATCGTAAACATTACTATAACTTAGAGTTACACAATTGTTTGTGTTGGCATTTGTATCATTATCACATTCTTCAAAGGTAAACCTTGTTGTGGATTTGTCTGTGCTGCCAGAAGCCGTTGTGACTTGTTTGATATTGAGAATGGCTTTGTCTTTTTTACCTGCTTGGGTGATGTAAGTGATAGATGCTTCTACACTAAGAGAGATCCCAAACACCTTTAAGGAACGAGTGATGGAGCTGAAAATTTTTGATTTATCCGTTTTAAATTTTAAACTTTTTTGAAATTTGTTATTAGCGGGGCAGGGTTGAGGAGTTCCTATGGATTCTGCAAACGAATAGGAAATTTCTGCGTCATATTCGTTATTAGAAAGTGTTTTGTACACCATGGCTGGGGTTGGTACAGATTGTCCAATAGTGGGCAAGATTCCTTCATTTTGTAAGCTAACAAGTTCTCCTCTCGCTTCATTTGCACTGAGTCCTAGTCGTTCTATTCCTTGAAGAAACTCGTCCTCCATAGATTGTGTGATTCGAACTGTCGAGTTTCCACCGGGAATACAAACACCTGGACTTGCTTTAGCAATTCCATAAGCACCGCTGATGAGAACTAAATCTCTTTTAGAATCTCGAAGAATTTCAGAAACAATGGAAGTTCCTTCTGTTAGGAAAGCTTGTCCTGTGAACCCATAATCAAATGTGTCCTGGGCAATTCCTTTGGAAACCGAATGGCTTTTTTTGGTTTTGGATTCTTTTTGAAAGGATTTACCGAAGGAGGATCCAAGACCCGAAGAAGGTTTGCGAATGGAACGAGGAACCGCAACACTTAGATTGGAAGGGAGTTCCGAATTGATATTAGAATTGAATAGATTTCTGACAAGAAAACGAGTCACCAATGCAGAGAGTGAATTACTTTCATCTTTTTCTTTTTTACAGCTGGTAAAGGTAAAGAAACATAAAACAAATATTAGAAGAAGGTGATGCATCACGCGTTCATTTCAAGAATGCGAAAGGAAATGTCAATTCTAAAGTCTTTATATAAAAAAAGAGTATTCAAGTTGTGAGTGGAAAACATAATTTATTGCATGAGAGCACTATCTCACACCTTTTTGTTTCTTTTATTAGCACAAACACTGATAGCCAAGGGCAATGTATACGTACAAAGCACAAAGGCGAAACTACTTTCCCAACCAAAACTCAGTGCCGATGGGTATCCATTGCAACTGGGAGACGTTCTATCACCTGTCAGTGAACAAGGACTTTTTGTTCAGGTAAGAGCTGAGAATCGATCGGGTTGGGTGTCCAAACTGTTTGTTTCACCTCTTCCGCCGGGAAACCAAATCAAATTAGGTGTAACTTCCAATTCTTCTGAGGCAGTGGTCGCAAGACAAAGAGCCTCTGACTTTACAAAAACGGCAGCGGCTCGAGGCCTTTCGGAAACGCAAAAGATGAGAGTTCGAGGAGAGGGAGATCTTTACGATTTTGAATCTTTACGTTGGATGGAGTCTGTTTCTTTTGTAAGTGCAGAAACTCAAACGGTGAAAACTTCTTCCAAAGATGAAAGTTTAAATATTAAGGAAGTCGCGTATTCGAATGAAAATTTAGAGGTTCTTCGAGAAACCAAAGCAGAAGTAAAAGTAGGCCGATCGCTCGCGGCTCGTTTGTTAAAAAAATACCCATTAGTGAAAGACGCTGAACTGACCGGTTATTTAAACACTATAACTTCTCGTTTGGCTTCTGTATCTTCCCGAAAAGATTTAAGTTTTCGTGTTGGTGTGATTGAATCTCCAGAGGTTAACGCCTTCGCTTGCCCCGGTGGTTTTGTATTTTTAACAACGGGAACATTAAAAAAAATCCAAACGGAGTCAGAACTTGCAGGAGTGATTGGTCATGAAATGGGGCATATTGTTTTGTTTCATAATGGAGAGTTCAAACAATCAAATTTATTTTTGGACATTCTGTCCGGGCTATTGTCGCCGCCAGGTGGAGAAGTAGTGAATGCGGCTACTTCCACTCTACTAGATGAAATGGAAAAACAACTTTTTGAAACAGGAAGAGATATGAAATTGGAATTGGAAGCGGATGAAGCCGCTGTTGGTCTAACGAGCCAAGTGGGATATTCGCCCATTGGACTTTCCAGTTTTTTAAACACAATTTCAAAATCAGAAGGCACTGAATCTTTAAAAAAAACACATCCTGATACAACCATTCGCATCGCCAAATTAGTGTATTTCGAATCAACATCATCCGCAGAAAATACGCCTTTTGTTAAAGACCGTTGGAGCGAATTCAAATCTAAACTTAAACCATGAAACAAAAAAAATATCTATTCCCCTTTTTTCTAATGGTTCTAGTTCCGGGAACCATTCTTGGGCTTATTTCTTTATTCGGTTTTTCTAATACTTTAAATCGAAAATTATCGGATTCTTTATTTCATTTACTTCCATCTCATCATAAGTTTACAAAAGACATTGTTATCATTGATATTGATGAACAAAGTATTGCAAAGTATGCCGATCATCCTGAACTGGGGCAGTGGCCTTGGAAAAGAAATATATATCCAACAATCATTGGTTATACCAAACTCATCACTCCGCCGAAAATCACCATCATTGACATTATGTTTACGGAAAGATCAGACTATGATGAAGCATTGGTTGCCGCAAACTTAAGTTTAGGCGAGATTTCCCATGCCGCTAATTTTCGAGATGGAGGGATTGTGATTCCGAGAAAGGGAGACGAGATTCTCTCTGAAAGATTCAATGTTCCCTTACCGGAAAATTCTCCATTTCCGAGTTATGAAAATGCATCGTTTCCAATTGGTGAAGTTGGAATTACCGCCCCAATGTTACATGTGGTGAATGTGATTCCTGATAGTGATGGAATCCTTCGAAGGTTTACTCCTTTCATTCGTTGGAAAAATAACCATTTCCCAACGCTCGCCTTGCAGGCATTTGTTTCTGGGAAACCATACGAAACAGAATGGGAAAATGGAGTTTTTACAATCCAGAAAGATGGAATCAAAAGGGAAGTTCCCTTAGGAAAAGATGGCCTTGTTCGTGCCTATTTTTATACCGAAGAAGAAATTAGAAACATCCCTCGTTACTCTGCTGCTGGAATTATAGAATCTTTAAATCAATTGAATTCTAGCGAAGTGGACGACCCAGAAAAACTTTTAGTTCCCCCAACACTTTTTGAAGACAAAATCGTTTTGATTGGAACCTCTGCAGCTTCTACTCATGATGATGTGGTCACTCCCTACGGACTTTTTCCTGGTGTGATTGGACAGGCGGTATTTGCTTCGAACTTAATCGAAGGGCATATGTTGAAAGAACTCCCTGAAATTTGGGGAATTGGTTTTACTTTGTTTATACTATTGATAGGTGTTTTGATTCTTTTTGTCAACCAATGGCATTTTTTAAGAAACATTTATCCAATCCTCGCCATATCTATGTTTGTTGGTTTATTCTATTTTTTATATCGAATGGATTTAGTTTTGGCTAGTTCTCCTTTTATCATTGCCTTTCCTCTTTCCTATTTGATGGGATTTGCTTATCTAACCTATACAGAAGGAAAAGAAAAAAGAAAGTTTAACAATGTTTTACGAAATTTAGTGGATCCGGGTGTTGTGAGTGAAGCTCTCGAAAATATGGAATCTCTGAAAAAGGGAGGGGAATGGGAAATCACTGCCTTTTTTTCTGATGTTGCTGGATTTTCTAGTATCAGTGAAGAACTCAGTGCCAGCGATTTAGCAAGGTTGCTGAATGAATACCTTTCTGCCATGACTAAAATTTTAAAAGTAAACTCTGGAACTTTGGATAAATACATTGGAGATGCTATTGTCGGAATTTTTGGAGCTCCCATTCAAAACAAAGAACATCCAAGGCTTGCTTGTAAAACGGCTCTCGAGATGGTAAACGAACTTGAAGTATTACGATCGGTCTGGAATGAAAAAATGGATTATACTAAAACGGCTCGAGAAATGATTTTTCGTATCGGACTAAACTGTGGACCAGCTAAGGTTGGATTTATGGGAACAGATAGTTTGGCATCTTATACGATGATGGGGGATACAGTCAATTTGGCAGCACGTTTGGAAGCTGCTGCAAAAGATTATGGAACCTCCATCCTTGTCTCTGAAAGTATTGAATCAGTTTGTAAAGATGAATTTCATTTTCGATTTTTAGATTGGATTCGTGTGAAAGGAAAAGAAGCTCCTGTCAAAATTTATAGTTTGGTTTCTTATGTTTCAGAACTCAGACCAGAAGTTTTAGAAGCAGAACAAAAATATGAAGAAGGATTTCGATTTTATTCTAATAGAGAATGGGAAAAGGCTATTAGTTGTTTTGAAAATGTATCAAAAATTTACGGATATAAAGATGTCGCAAGTCATCTTCTTATCAAAAGATGCCAAGCATTGTTCAAAAATCCTCCTGCAGAAGGTTGGGATGGAGTTTTCACAAGAACTACAAAATAACAGAAAAATTTAGAATCTTTTTTATCATTTTTAAAATATTCTAAAAGTTAAAAACATATGACACAAGGAGAAGACTCGATTTAACTGGGTGCCTTTGCCACTTCTCCGCGTAGATACAATACAGAACTCCCTCCTATCGAAACTCGGTCTCCTTGGCATTCGATATAAAATTCAGCACCTCTTTGGGATTTTTGAATGCTTTTGAAATTTTGTTTTTTTAATCTTTCGGAAACAAATGGAGCCAGACTACAATGAGCAGATCCTGTGGCTGGATCTTCTGGAATTCCCATCCCTGGTCCAAAAAATCGAAATTCATAATCCGCGTTTCCATTCCCAAAGTGATTGATCCATAAAGCAATATAACCTCGATTTGTTGGTATCTCACTTAGTTTCTGAAAATCAGGAGTTAATGTCTCCAAGTCAGATAGAGATGAATATAAAAAGATTGTATCCTTTCCTTTCCAGATTTCCTTTGGTTCTCTACCTAAGATGGGAATCATCATGTTTGGAGGGACACCTTTGTTTTGGCTGAATTCCGGATAGGTGGGAAAGTTTAAGTAAATCGTATTTCCTTCTATCGATATTGGTAAAACTCCAGACTTTGAGATGAATTCGAATGTTGTTCTAGATTCGCCGTAATAGTTTTTTAGAACAAATGCAGATGCAAGAGTGGCATGACCACAGAGATCCACTTCCACAGTCGGAGTGAACCAGCGAATTCTATATCTATTTCCTTCTTTGACAACAAAAGCTGTTTCTGAAAGATTATTTTCCATAGCAATTTTTTGCATCCATTCCTCTTTTGGCCAGTGGGTTAGGACGAGCACTGCAGCTGGATTCCCTGAAAATAATTTATTTGTAAAAGCATCTATTATATAAATTGTTTCGAACATAAATTCATTCTAATAGATTTGGATTGAATTGTAAGTATACAGTTTGAAAAATAAAAAGTATACAGTTGTGATGAATTGATAATTTGTATTATTGGATACAAAAGTTATCTTTTGTCGTAGATCTTTTTGGGGAAATCTTTTTTCGTTAAAGGATGTTTGCGATATTAGTTCGTTTTACAATATCGCAAACTAGTAAATCCAAATCATTGGCAGACTTACGCAAATAAGAATGAATTTCTTTGGTTTTTTCTTCCGATATTTCGGATTCTAAGAGTTCTAATAACCCCAATATATTGGCAAGAGGTCTTCTGATTTCGTGAGATTGAATTCTTGCGATTTCTTTCAACTCGCGAAGTTGTTCTTTGATTCTAGTTTCGATTTGAATTTTTTCTGTAATGTCTACGATGATTGCAGAAACATAATTCGTTTGATTGACTTCAAATCCATTAAGACTAATTTCCACAAGGATTTCTGTTCCATCTTTTTTGACAGCCGATGTAACTTGGTCTTTTCCAATACGCATTGGTATGGGATTGGATATGTATCCTCCAACTAATAAATCATGCCCCGATCGAAAACGAAAGGGAACTAGGCGTTCTACAGATTGATTGATGAGTTCTTCTTTTTTAAATCCAAATGTATTTTCTGTTTCTAAATTGCAATGGACTATTTTTCCAAAAGTATCAATGATTAATATTGCGTTAGGTGCTGATTCGATTAGGTTCCTGAATTTTTGTTCACTTTCGACTAATGCAATTTCCATTTTTTTTCTTGTATCAATATTTTTTGCACGAAGGCAAACACCTAAAAGATTTTTTTCGTGATCATAAGTGGGACTCATCCTGTATTCAAACCAAAGGGAAATATCTTTGTGGTCTGAATGCCTTTCTAGTAGGGTTGTTTCTCCGTGGATTGCTTTCTGGAATAAAATATGGAAAACTTCTTTGTCTTGGTCTGTGACAAAACTTCTGTAGTCCTCGCCATTTTTTATAATCCTTCCAGAATAGGCTTTGAGTGTGTCTAGTAAACTTTGGTTAAATGCTAAAACGGAATAATCTAGACCGATGAGTACAATGGCATCTGTGGAATTATCCAAAACCATTTGTGCATAATCAGGGGATACGTTTGTGTCCATTTTGTCTAAACTGTCTTCTATATGATCGCAGGAAATCAGAATATAAGACGGATTTTTTAGGAAGGAAGATCCTAATTTTCATTATTATTTTGGTTGGAATTTGGGTAGAAATAGAAAAAATATTTTTTATGTTTCGAATCCTTTGGCCTATAACTTTTGTTTTCCTAATTAATTGTGTTGGAAATTCTAAAGTAAATCAAGAAGGATACAATCTTATCAATTCTGATTACGGATATTTTAAATTCAAAACATCTCTTTTTGATGGGAATGTATCCATCCGTTCCAAGATTTTCCAAGACACTGTTGGCTGTTATAGCGATTATGATTGTTCGCCAAAATCCTTTTGGGTTGAATCAGGAGCCATCAATGGAAAAAATCCTAATTTTCCGCTTGAACTGACGATTGGTTCTTACTATGCAATTTCTAGGATTCATTATATTGAAACTCAGTTTTATGACTGTAAAGTAAGTGAATTAAAAATATATCATGGGTTTCAATTTAAATCTCCTTTTGACCCCTTTAAACCATTGGAATTTTATGATAAAGACCAATGTGAGGTGATTTCTGAAAATTCCCTTGTTTGTCCGCGAATGGATATCACGAAAAAAGGAATTCTTGAGTTTGAACTGAGCAAGGGTCAAATTCGAAATAACAATATTTCGATTCGGCATTTATTTGAAGGGCCCTATGCTTTTGGACTTATATTTGGATTAACTTATTGTGGTTTAGTTTTCGATTCTATTGATTTTATCGATGTGAAAGTGAAACGGTATGAATAGGTAGATTGGGATATCAATAAACATTCTAATTTTCTTTTGTAACTTAGTTTTTATGGAAACATTTTTTTTGAAATCAACATTGGTTAAATTGAGAGAAAATTCGAAATTAACAGCATGTGTTTTATTAGTTTTCAAAATATAAGAAAACTCAAATTTTTAGAATTGATAAAAATTCTGCAAATTTTACCCACCAAACAAGGAATCCACTAGCATTATAGAATCGGTTTTCTGTTTTTGACAAATTAAAAGCTATAGAATGCTTTTTTTGTTGACCATTTCAATTTGTTAGACGATAAATTGGCCTTGTCTCTTTATTAAAGAGAAAGAAAAGTAGAAACTTTTAGCATAGTGATAATTATAGATATGTTGAACTATAAATTTTATGCAGCAATGGTGATCATTTCAATATCTTTCCAATGGAGCTGTAAGAATGAGTATGAAAATTCAGCACCACTTTGTGTTGTTGCACTTGCAAGACTTCAACAAAATTTAGCGAAAGATTTACAAGATTTAAACGACGGAAAAATTTCACAGGCTGAATACAATGAGGGAGTGAGACTTAGAGAATCTGGTGCATATGGACTGTGTCTAATGTCATTCATAAAAAGAGAGCAAAATGGCAATTTCTAAGATTTGTGTTTTATGGAAAAACCGTATAAGGAAATAATTCGCTAATTAAAGAATATTGAATATAATTCTGATTTTTTTTAAGAGTCACAAATGGAAGTGAAGATGAATCAAACTAGTAGGAATTTAATTTTAACGATTCTTTCTTTTGTGGTGTTGATGACACTATGGAATTGCCATACGGAATATACAAATGCGCCAGAAATTTGTGCATTATTAGTTGCTGATGATCAATCGCTCCTGCAGAAGGATCTGGATTCCTTAAATAGGGGAGATATTACGCAAGAACAGTTTGAGCTTAGGAAAAGGAATAGGGAAAATGGTTCACTAGGTATTTGTCTAATCGCATTAATCAAAACTAAGGAAAATTCTAATTTTTAATTAATTATATGAAATATAATCTTATCATTTTTACACTTATTTTCCTATTGTTCAGCAATTGCACCTCAGACAAGCCGAACGCCAAAGAGGTTTGCCTTCTCACGGCAGTTAGTATCAATTCTTTAAACGAACGTGACAAAAGAGACTTAGAAGCTGGAAGGATTACAGAAAGCCAATACCAAACATTTGTGGCGAACCGGAATACAACTATACCGATGATTTGTTCCTTTATGTTTTTGGAGGATTAGTGTTTTTTATTAGAATGATAAACCTATATAACCGTAATAGTTTGGTTTCTGGCGAATCGTTTCGTTTTTTAAATGAATATAAGGTTAGGAAACGCCTAACAAATCTTTGTAAGAGGGATACGTCTGGCTTGGTCTCACGAATGTCAGACGGGGATTGGAGGAAATTCAATGCTTACAGAAAAAAAATAAACCAGATTTTTTGTCAGAAGTGGTAAATTTAAAATGATGAAATTCGTAATAGTATTTTTAGCAATTTTGACAATGTTAACTTGTGAACCAAAGGCTGTTACCTCACCGGAAATTTGTTTATTCTCACTCCTTGTAACGAATTCTGCAAATCTGGAAGACAAGAGAAAGTTGGAATCAGGGGAAATCTCTGAAGCTGATTACCAGAGACGATTTGGTCAAAGACAATCAGGTGTTTTAGCTGGATGTGCTTTAGGTCTACGAAAAACTAATGTAGATGGAAAGCTAAAGATTAATTAAGTTTATAACTTTTTTTTAGAAAAAAGGTATGTTCGTCTTACTTAATTTTGTTTTTTCTTTTTGTTATTGGTGCATATCAATTTTAAAATGAGTGATTATTTGTAGAATTCATTAATATGCCTACTGTTTTAGATTTATGTATTGCTAGACTAATGCGGACTATTCCAAAGAGCCCAATGGATAAAGTGTCACAAAAACATGATGATTCGGCTTCTACTGGTTTGTTAGAATTCAAAGGCCCTGGTGACGACCGCTGCCATGTTAGAGGAGCAAATGAATTTGTGAAGGATAGTTTTAAAGCAATTAGTCGACAAAGTAAATTGACCATGGGAGATGTTTTAACATTTGCTATAGGGGTTCCTTTGTACTCTTTCTATGGCAATCTTAGGGGTATGGGCTATGATTTAAGTCGTGCAAATAAATGGAAAATCGGCGATGCTGCTGCCTTTGTTGGAAAAATTGGATATGGGTCCGACAGGTATTGGCTGTGCATTTATGGCTGATAAAAATTTCAAAACAGCATTCTTTGTGAGAAGTGGAAGGTTTAAAATGAATCAGTTCAAGATAAAGCATACTTATTTCTAGATGCTGTCTAAAAAAAATATTATAAAGTGAAATTTATTATCGGAACTAACAAGTATGGTTTATTCTGATAATAAATATAAAATAAGGGAAAAATGAAAAAGAATGCTATTTTATTAACCGTGCTTACTTTTAGTTTGATGCTCCAGACGGAATGTAAAAAAGAATACGTTAATTCAGCGCCACTTTGCGCCATCGCGTTGGCTGAACTTCATCAGAACTTAGCTAAAGACATGCAAGAGTTGAATGAAGGAAAAATAACTCAAGCAGAATACAATGCGGGGGTCAAACTAAGAGAGAATGGTGCGTATACTTTGTGTTTGGCTTCTTTTGTGGATCGGGAAGAAAACAAAAATTTTTAGTTTTAAAGTCTGTGCGTTTTTAAAAAAATCGAATTACCGAAAAATGAATTATTAAGAAATTTTGAATATAATTCTAATATTTTCCTTTACCCACTGTATAGAAGACAAGCCGAACTCTAAAGAAGTATGTCTTCTCTCGTTAGTTCCCGTAGAAAGGAATACTATTTTTAATTAAGGATTCTATTGTTATTGATAATGTCTGGTTTATTGTCAAAGTCAAGGTTTTGCAGTTTATTAATGTTTTTTTTATCATTTGGATGTGAACAGAGATATCTGAGTAATCCAGATTTTTGTGCTCTTATGATTGCAGATGGAGAATCTTTAAAAGCGGAAGATTTGGCTAAATTGAATGCTGGACTAATCGCAAGCGAAGAGTATGAGCGTTTAGTTAGATTAAGGGAAAATTCAACATTAACTATTTGCGCATTGTCAATTTTAAAGACGAAAGAAAACCAGAATTTTTAAAAAGAGAAAACTGACCATAAAAAATAATTGTATTTTTTGTTAGGCGGAATAGTTTTCTTTGTAAATATAGGCTCTTATTTGTTGGGGTTTTACTTGGTTCACTTAATTTATTATTTATTCCTACTATTTTTATTGCTCTCTTGCAAACCAAAGACAATCACAACTCCAGAAGGTTGTTTGTTTGGAGCGGTTCTATTGAATTCGATAGATTTAGAAGATAAACGTAGGTTGGAACAAGGTTTGATCACCGAAGATGAATACCAAAGCAGAATTCGTAGATCTCCAAATGCAGTATTACTTATTTGTGCGCTTTCTCTCCGTAAAACCAATGTGGATGGAAATTTTTAATAATAAGATGAAAAACTATAGTTTCATAATATTTCTATATGTTAGTGGTGTTTATTTTATAAATTGCCAGCCTGAATATATAAATTCTCCGGAGGCTTGTTTGTTAATTCAGGCAGACATACAATCCCTAAATGCAAAAGATCTAGCTGATTTTAATTCAGGAAAAATTACAGAACAGAAATATTTAGAACTTCAGAGAATGAGAGAAGAGGGCGCCTTAGGCATTTGTCTTGTTTCTTTAATCAAAAGAAAGCAAAATAGAAATTTTTAGCATAGAGGTATTTATAGATATGTTGAACTATAAATTTAATACGGCAATAGTGATCTTTTTAATATCTTTCCAATTGAATTGTAAGAATGAATACGCAAATTCATCGGGTCTTTGTGTAATTGCGCTCGCTCAACTTCAGCAAAACTTAGCCAAAGACTTGCAAGATTTGAATGAAGGAAGAATTACTCAAGCTGTGTATGATGAAAAAATTAGGCTGAGAGAAAATGGGACGACTACTATATGTTTGACTTCTTTTGTAAAACGTGAGCAAAATGGAAATTTTTAAACCAAATCTATGAAGTCCATAGTACTTATATTCTATTTAGTTTGTATGCTGTCTTTAACCCATTGCACTGAGGACAAACCGAACTCGAAAGAAGTTTGTCTTCTCACGGTGGTTAGTATCAATTCTTTAAACGAACGTGACAAAAGAGATTTGGAAGCTGGGAAAATTACGGAAAGTCAATACCAAACATTTGTTGCTAATCGGAATACAACAACAGCCGGGATACGTTCCTTTATGTTTTTGGAAAATTAGGATTTTATTAGAAAGAAACTTATGTAACCTGGCTAGTCTAGTTTCGGATGAATCTTTTAGTTTTTTTAAATAAATTGAATATTATGAATTACCAAATAAGTGTCCGCGATAGGGATACGACGGGCTTGGTCTGACGAATGTCAGACGGGAGCGAACGCGCACCCCAGAGTAGCCCGTTCCCAAAATTAGGAAGAAATGCTAATAAATAATGAATAGATCATTGGGAAGGAAGCGTTTCGGGAATCGCCCTCTCTGCTGGTTCGCCGTCATGGCTCACCAACGCTCCGAGGCGCGGTTTTGTTCGTCGCCTCCCATCCGGGTCGGCTTGTCCAAATAATTGCTCCCTATGGGTCGTTCTCATTTCTGATCACAAAACTGTTCGATTCCCAACTTAGTTATGTTATATGGATTTTATTTTTGGTGATGGAAAATTTCTGGTGCCCCAGGAGGGAATCGCCCTCTCTGCTGGTTCGCCTTCATGTCTCACCAACGCTCCGAGGCACGGTTTTGTTCGTCGCCTCCCATCCGGGTCGGCTTGTCCAAATAATTGCTCCCTATGGGTCGCAATGATTTGGCTCACAAAACTGTTCGATTCCCAACTTAGTTATGTTATATGGATTTTATTTTTGGAGATGGAAAATTTCTGGTGCCCCAGGAGGGAATCGAACCCCCACTGTCGGTTCCGAAGACCGATGTTCTATCCGTTGAACTACCAGGGCATAGAGATAGATGTAATGTCAGGATAGGGGGAGCTTGTCTTCGGGCAAATGATTTTTTGGATAGGTGAGGCTTGTGCGGATGATATAGAGGGAAAGGAGGATGGTCCAACCAATCAGAAAAAAACGAAGAAATAAGAAAATATAATAAATGGGTTTGGGTAGGCCTGGCACCATAAAGATGGTTAGATCGTTTGCTGTGATGATTTGAGAACCTGGAATTTTTTTACGAATTGTATCGAAAACTTTGCGAAAGTCAGCGAGTCGTTCGGAGGGATCCAAACGGAAGTCATTGGTATAACGTAAGGAACCTTCGTCACCAAAGGCATAAAAGTGAGACTCCCAACCTAGGAAACTAAACTCAACAGGCAAAGCACCAGGAGGGTTTCTTAAGAAAAAATATAAGGATCCGCCTTCATAAGAAAAAGAGGGAATTTGTCCTTCGAGTCGTAGTTTTTCTTTGCTAAATCCATCTTCGTAAAAATCGGACCAATCTCCCCATTGGTAAATGGTTCCTGATTCGTCTTTCCAAAGGAAACCCCCAAGGCTTGGAATCGTTTCCAATTGCGATTCAAAAGAAAGTAACTTTTGATTTCTGGATTTTACATCTGATCTAGCAAGAGATAATGAACGGAGAGCATTTTTTAATTGAATGCGAAGGTCACGGACTTCTGCGACATTGGATTCAAGGATCCGTTTGCGAATTTCGGTTTCTTCCTTGCGGAAGGGATTGGCAAATACGACTTCGGAAATGGCATAAATGAATTCAGTAAAAGGATCGGAAGAATCAACTTTCGTTTGAGCAAAAACCCGTTCCATGCCAAAACCGAACAAGAATAGGGGTAACAAAA